>JBBPIK010000146.1:0-2577 GCA_038040415.1 Actinomycetota bacterium | reverse complement strand
GTGGTGAATGAAGCGCGGGATGTATGTCACCTGCCGCCTGATGCCCCGCTGTAACCCGCTCATGGGCCGAGGTTACTGCTACGCCGAGAGCCACGCGGAGGGCTTCGACAAGGGGTATCACGGTGGTGACTTGACGCTCCGCCGCCTCCCATCGGCCGTTCCCCCCTGATCTGCTCGATCTGCCCGCATCTGGCTTGAATGCTAGGAGCGCGCCCGACAGGATTCGAACCTGTGACCTTCGGCTTCGTAGACCGACCGTCGGTCTTGCATACCGGAGGCGCAGCGCCAATGCGCTTGACATCGATCGCCAAGCGCCTCGGGCTCCGGCCCGTATGCTGACCTCGATGTCGCTACGCACAGGTGGCGGGCGCGGCCGCGATATCGCGATTGATCTCGGCACCGCCAACACGCTCGTCTACGAGCGCGGGCGCGGGATTGCCCTCAACGAGCCTTCGGTTGTGGCGATCGATACGCAGACTGGGACCGTCCACTCGGTCGGCGATGCGGCCCGCCGCATGATCGGCCGCACCCCAGCGACGATCTCGGCGATCCGCCCGCTTCGGCACGGCGTCATCGCCGACTTCGAGGTGACGGAGCGGATGCTTCGCCACTTCATTCGCAGCGTGCGGCCCCGCCCCTACCCGCGCTCCCGCGTGGTCATGTGTGCACCATCGGGCATCACCGACGTCGAGAAGCGGGCACTGGAAGAGGCGTGCCTCGCCGCCGGCGCGCGCCAGGTGCACTTGATCGAGGAGCCGATCGCGGCCGCAATCGGCGCTGGGCTCCCGATCGCGGAGCCCACCGGCCACATGGTCGTCGACGTGGGCGGCGGAACGAGCGAGATGGCGGTGATCGCTCTCGGCGGGATCGTCGTCTCGCAATCGCTTCGGATCGGCGGCTATGACTTCGACGACGCGATCACGAGTCACCTGAAACGCGTCCACACGATGGCCATCGGCCAGCAAGCCGCGGAGAATCTCAAGCTCGAGATCGGGTCCGCGATGGCGCTTGACCCGGAACTGGAGAGCGAGGTCCGCGGGCGCGATCTCATCTCCGGACTCCCGAAGACCGTGCGGCTTTCGAGTGAGGAGCTGCGCGGTGCGTACTCGGAGCCTCTACGCGCGATCATCGACGCGGTGAAGGGGACGCTCGAGCGGACGCCGCCCGAGCTGGCGGCGGACATCACCACCCGCGGCATCCTGCTGGCGGGCGGCGGCGCGTTGCTGAGGGCGTTCGATGGGCTCCTGCGAGAGGAGACGCAGCTGCCGGTGCGCCACTCGGACTCACCCCTCACCTGCGTGGTGCTCGGCGCCGGCCACTCGCTCGAGGAGTTCGACGCGCTCGAAGGGCTCGAAGGCAGCTCGAGGAGACGCGGCCTGAGACGATCCAGGCGAGTCTCGTTCGCTCGCCGAAGCTGAGCGGACCATCGAGGGCAAGCGTGCCCGACGGATGCACTAGCGGCCTTTAGTCGCGACGGCGTCCGTTCCTCCAGGCGATCGCGTGGCAGTAGTGCGTATGGGCCGGCAGCTCGCAGTCCGGCGAGAAGCGGAACTTGAAGATCACGTTCCGGAGCTCCTCGTCGGCGTGGATCACCTTGATACACGCCTCGCCCCTGGGGAATGATCGGGATCGGGATCCATTCGCGGTCGTCGCTGTTGAAGACGCTGGTGGGGTCGGCGGTGTGGGTCATTGCTCGGGTCTCCGTGGTTCGTGCGGGTCGGTTAGCGTCTGACGTCTTCGAGGCCGACACCGGCCGTCTTGGGAGCCGACACTCCCGGAGTCGACGCGGCTCCTCCTGGCCAGCTGGTGCGTTGCAGCCCTCTCTTAGTGGGCAGCGAGATCCCGCTAAACCATTCCGCCCCAGGCTGGCCGGTAGCTAGTTGAGCAGCGCTTGGCGCGGCTCCTCGCGAACATCGGCATCTGTATCGCCGCGCGGCGGCGCTTCAGCGTGCCTGGACCCCCGGCTTCCAGATCAGCTACGCGACTTCGCGAAGCTTCTGGGCCTCGGCGAGGCTCTGCAGCTTCTTCAGCGACTGGTTCTCGATCTGGCGGATCCGCTCGCGGGTGACGTTGAACGTCCGCCCCACCTCGTCGAGGGTGCGCGGGTGCTCGCCGCCGAGCCCGTAGCGGAGCTCGAGCACGCGACGCTCGCGGTAGGAAAGGTTCTCCAGCGCCTCGCGCAACGCCTCCTTTCTGAGGATGTCCGCGGCCCTCTCGTAGGGCGACTCGGCCTTCTCGTCGGCGATGAACTGCCCGAACTCCGACTCCCCCTCGTCGCCGACCGGCTTCTCCAGCGACACCGGCGCCCGCGCCGATTGCTTGATCTGATCGACCTCCTCCGGGTCGATCCCGGTGACCTCCGCGATCTCATCCGGCGTCGGCTCGCGGCCGAGCTCGGTGACCAGCGAGCGCTCGGCGCGGCCGATCTTGTTCAGCTTCTCGACCACGTGGACGGGGATGCGGATCGTCCGCGCCTTCTCGGCGAGCGCGCGGGCGACCGCCTGGCGGATCCACCAGCTCGCGTAGGTCGAGAACTTGAAGCCCCTGCGGTAGTCGAACTTCTCCGCCCCACGAACC
>JBBPIK010000011.1:21216-60504 GCA_038040415.1 Actinomycetota bacterium | reverse complement strand
TTCTCCTCCGGCGGGCTGGCGCGAGAGTACGGCTTCACCGACCTCGACGGCTCCCAACCGGACTGCTGGCGCTACCTCGTCGAGGTTCAGGAGGCAGACCGGCCGGCGGACCCGGCCGGCTACCGCTGAGTTCCCGGCTCGGTAGTCCCGACCTGCGGTGCTCCCGTGCGCCGGCCGATGGCGATCCCGGTGACGATCTCCCGAACGACCCGCTCGGCGGCCAGCGCGGTGATGTCGCCGGACCCGACGCCAGTCGGGATCACCTCGACGACTTCCGCGCCGACCAGGCGCAGGGGCGCAGCCAGCTCACGGCACGCCCACAGCAGATCGATCGTGGACATCCCGCCCGGCTCGGGGGTGCCGGTGCCCGGTGCGAAGGCGGGGTCGAGGACGTCGACGTCAACCGACAGGAACACCGGCCCCTCGCCCGCAATCTCGGTGGCGCGCTCAACCACGGAGCGAATCCCAAGCTCACGCACGTCGTGCATGAAGAGACTGGTGATGCCCTGGGCCGCCTGCCACGCGAACTCGGGCTCGCCGGGCCAGTAGCCCCGCAGCCCGATCTGCACGTAGCGGCGCGGATCGACATGCCCCTGCTCGACGAGCCGGTACATCGGGGTGCCGTGCGAGAGCTCGACGCCAAACACCTCTGTGCCGGTATCGGTGTGGGCGTCGAAGTGGACCAGGCCGACGGCGCCGTGGACGCGCGCGCAGGCGCGGATGTCGGGCTCGGCGATCCCGTGGTCCCCGCCAAGGACGATCGGCACCGCCTCCGCGTCGAGCACCTCGCCGACCGTGCGCTCGATCGCCTCGTGCGTGCGGGCCGGATCGGCGGGCATCACCGGCGCATCGCCGTAGTCGACGACGCGCAGCTCGGCGAAGCCGTCCAGCTTGGCCTCCAGGTGCGGGCCGGGCGGACAACTCGCGGCCCGGATGGCTCGCGGCCCGAACCGGGCCCCGGGGCGATCCGAGACCAGATCGTCGCTCGGCGCTCCGACGATCGCCACGTCCGCGCCGGCCAGCTCGCCGGGGTCCTCCGTGTAGGGCATGCCGCCGAAGGTGAGCAAGCCGGCGTAGTCGGGCTTCGCCCCGTATTGCCCCCAGCGCTTGAGCGGGTCGATCACGGGCGGGTAATCCTACGCCCGCTTTGCTCGAGCCCCGTCCGCCGAGCCGAGGGCCGGCATCGCTTCGTTGGCCTTGCGAGCCGGGCGCGCCCGCCGGCGGAGCCCAAGCAGCGCCGAGAGCCCGACGAAGGCAACGGCCACCCAGCCCACGAGATCGCCGAGGCCGGCGTATGGGGTGGAGCCGGGCCCAGTCCGCACGGTTGCGATCACGATCGTGCGCGTCAGGCCCTCGCCCGCATCGGCGAGCATGCGCCCCTCGTGGTCGTAGACGGCGGAGCCGTAGCGCCAGTCGGCGCGAACCAACGGGAGGCCCGCGCCCCCCGCGGCGAGCTGCTCGTAGGCGCGGTGCTGCACGGCGCTCTGGCGCCAGTCGTGGGTTCCCGAGGTGAGCAGCTCTGCGCCTTCGCCCGCGAGCTCGGCGGCCAGGCGCGGATCCTGCGAATCGACCCCGAGCATGGTGCCGACCGCGAGCCCGCTGGCAGGGAGCGGCGCAGGGTGGCCGCTCGCGTCGCTTCGCTCACCCAACCACCACATCGGCCGCTGCTTGGGGCGCGCCCGGGTAAGCCGGGCGCTGCCTCCGGAGGGCACGACGGCCAGGGTGGCTCCCTTCCCGGGCGCCGGGAGGAAGAAGGGGATGACGAGCGTCGCGCCCGTCTCGCTGGCGAGGCTGCGAAGCTCGCGGCGCACGCGGGGCGTCGCGCGCGGGTCGACGTACATCGAGGCCTCCGGCCAGACCACCACCTCCGCGCCCGCTTCGGCGGCGCTGCGGGTCAGCTCGCCGAGGTCGCGGACGAGGTCCAGGGCGGAGCGGTCCCAGCTGCCGGGCTCGAAGCGGCGCAACACCCAACGGTCCTCTTCAACCGTGTCGTAGCCCGGTTGGATCGCGGCCACCGGCACCCGGGGCCCGGGCGCGGCCGGCTCGCTCGCCCAGGAGGCGATGAGCACGGCCGCAAGCGTCAAGGCCGGGGGGACGAGCGCCGGGAGGACCCGGTGCCGCACCAGGGCCAGGGCCAGCCCGTAGTTGACTGCTACGACCGCGAGCGTCAGCGCCCACGGGCCGGCGAGTGCGGCCAGCACGGCCGTGGGCTCGCCGGACTGTGAGAGGAAGAGAGGCCCCCAGAGCCCCCCAGGGTCAAGGTTGGAACGGGCGAAGTCGAGGGCCGTCCAGGCGAGCGCAGGCACGGCGATCGCGGCGATCGCGGCCGGCCTGCCCCGAAACCGGGACGCACCCCAGGGCTCGCCGAAGCGGACCGCCCACAGGGCCGCTCCCACCAGCGGGATCGCGACCAGCGCGACGGCGAGCACCGGGCTGCCGCCGATCAGCACCGGGATCGCCGGATCGCCCCACTGCCCGTCGGCGAGGCCGAAGGGGAGCGCGGGGACGAGCAGCAGCTCCAGGTAGAAGGCGTAGGCGAGCGGAACCGCGAGCCTGCCGGCATTGGCAGCCGGTTCGCGCAGGACGACGACCGCAGCGGGCACCAGCGCGACCCAGGCAAGCCATCCCGCGGCGATTGGCGGCGCCGACATCCAGAGCAACAACGCGCTCAGCAGGGCGGCCGCCACGGCGGTTCGAATTGCAACCCCTCTCGGCCAATCCGTGGCGTCTGGGTTCCGGCCCCCGGAACCAGGGGGACCCTGTTCGCTCACAAGCGCGCCAGGAGCGTGGCGATCATCCCCGACAGCGCATAGAGGAGCGCGCTGTAGATCGCCGCGAACTTGAGCAGCGCGGCGCCGAATGCAACTTGGGGCCAGGGTGAGGCCGGATCGCTCCAGAGCGAGATCCCGAGCCCGAGGTTCTCGACGTAATCGAAGCCTGCGGCGGCGAATGCAACCCACGCCATCGCGACTCCGGCGGTGGCCAGGCGGGGCCGGCCCGCGCCTTGCCATGCTCCCGCGGCGGCGATGCAGCCGCCGGCGAGGGCGGCGGCATAGATGAGTGGGTAGAGGAGATCGAAGACCTGGATGGCCTTCGCGTCGTCGAGGACTCCTTCAGCACGCCAGGTCGCGAGGATCTCCTCGGTACGCTCGACCGAGCCTGCGAGCTCGAAGTCGATGATGCTCTCGCCGCCAGGGTCGCCCTCGTGAAGCGGCTGCACGACCGCTCCCAGGGCGGTCGGGAGGAGCGCCGCGACCGCGACGCAGAAGAGCGCCAGTCGTCTGCGTCTGCGCGGCCAGCGCTGAAGCGGGTGGCTCAGGGCTGACATGCGGCCAATTCTGAGGCTCCCGAATAGCGCCAGCGTGCCTAGCTGAACTTGGTGGAGGGTCGCTCCTGCCGCACGCCGTCGACGTAGAGGTCGACCTTCTCATTGTAGAAGGCGATCAGCCCGGCGATCTTCTGGCTCTCGGGCAGCGGGGCCGGATACGACCACGCCAGATCCTCGTGGACGGCGTCGCCCGCGCGCACCGACCAGTAGCCGGCCTGGCCCTTGTAGGGGCAGTGGGTCACCGTGTCGGTGGGCGTCAGCAGGTCCAGCCGCACGTGCGGCTTGGGCAGGTAGTAGCGGGGCGGCAGGCCGGTCTCGAACAGGAGCCGGGGGCTGGCCGACTCCGCGACGGTCACCCCGTCGACCTCCACTCGCACGTGCCGTGAGCTGGGGAGGATGTCGACGCGGGTATAGGGGTCGCGCGGATGGGTGAACACCTCCTCGTCCTCTTCGAACCAGGCGTCCATCGCGTCCCACTCGAGCCGGATCAGGTCACGCAGCTCCTCGATCGGCGAATCCTCGTAGCGCAGGGCGCCGCCGAGCGCCTCCTTGCCACCCGCCCTGACCGCGAACGTTCGGCCGTCGCCGCGGCTCGGCGAGTGAGCGACCCCCCCGTCCGCCTCGAGCAGGTCGGTGCGCACGTCCGCGACCGGGAAGTAGTAGGCGGGGTAGTAGGGGGTCTCCCAGACCAGCATCGGGCGGGTCGTGTCGACCACCACCTCGCCGCCCAGGTACGCCCGGATCCGCTTCGCCCCGGGCTCGATGCGGATGCGCCCGCGGGTCTTGCCGGTCTTGGCTGTCCTAGCGCTCATGGGCCTCGGTCTTCTTCGGTTGTCTGTTGCCGGCGCACCATCATTACGCTCGGCGTACCGAAGCGCTGGCTGAGGCTGGGTTCCTCGAGCCAGGCGGAGAGCGGCTCGCGCGTCGGCTCGGCCAGGGGCTCGCGTGGGTCAAGCTCCCTCGGCCTGCCGAGAAGCCACTCCCCGTCCCTGAAGACTGCCTCGGTGGCCAGCTCGGCAAATTCCCCCCGGCCTCCCCGGGCCCCGAGGCCGAACACCCGCTCGGGGCCCAAGACGGCATTGGCCTCCGCCCGGCCTCGCACCAGGCGGCTGTAGTCGTTTCGCTCCAACTCGCCGGCATGCGCGTCCAGGGCATGCAGGATCTGCCGGAGGCGCTCGGGGCCGAAGTAGGCGATCAGCGTCGGAAAGGGCAGGTCCGCCCACAGGCCCCACATCCACCAGACCGGCGCCCTGCCCTCGAGAGGCGCCAACGCGTCGAGCGCCGCGCGGCCCACCACCTCGTGACCGGGATGACGATCGTGGGGGCTCGGGGAGAAGACGATGTCCACCGCCTCCTGGCGAACCAGCTCGCCGATCAGCTTGGCCAGCTCGGTCTGCGCGGCGTCGAGATCGTCGCCTGAGCCGATCGCCACGGGCCGGCTGGGGATGATCAGCTCGAACCCCGTGCGCCTGGAGGATTCCCGGGCCTCGGCTTGGCGGCGCTCCCGGTCCGCCGCCCGACCCATGCCGCAGGCGAGGTTGACGATCCGATGGCCGCTAGCCTGGAGCGCGAGCATGATCGCCGGGCCTCCCATCACCTCGTCGTCTGGGTGGGGCGCGAGATGCAGGAGGGTCCGCCGGATGGGCGGATTGCCTCGGATGCTGCTCGGGCCGCTCCCGATCATTCGCTCGCGCTCAGCCTATTTCTCCCCGATCACAGGCCCGTGAACGAGCTCCTGCTCGCCCGGCATGGCGAAACCGAGTGGAGCGCCGGCGGACGGCACACGAGCCGCACCGACCTGCCGCTCACGGGCAACGGCCGACAGCTTGCCGGTCGGCTGGCGCCGCGCCTCGCGGACCGTCGCTTCGCCCTCGTGCTGACGAGTCCGCTGCGCCGCGCGGTCGAGACCTGCGAGCTCGCGGGCTTGGGGGCAGAGGCTCAGATCCGCGAGGAGCTGCGCGAGTGGAACTACGGGGATTACGAAGGCATCACCACGGCCGAGATCCAGCACCGGCGCCCCGGCTGGAGCCTGTGGCGCGACGGCTGCCCGAATGGTGAGGTGGCTGCCGAGGTGGGGACCCGGGCCGACCGCGTGATCGCCGAGGTTCGCGCGGCTCCCGCCGACTCGATCGCCTTCGGTCACGGCCACATGCTGCGCGTCCTGGCCGCTCGCTGGCTCGGGCTGGCGGCCGAGAACGGCGCCCTGTTCGCCCTCGCCACGGGCACGCTCAGCACGCTGGGCTACGAGCACGGCACCGCCGTGATCTGGAGCTGGAGCGAGCTTCCGAGCCAGTCGAATCGTTGACGCCTCTACCATCTCCCGATCATGCGCATTGACACGATTCTCGCCACCGGGAACCCGGTGTTCTCGTTCGAGTTCTTCCCGCCGCGGACGCCGGAGGGCGTGGAGACGCTGTTCGAGACCGTCGAGGCCCTGAAGCCGCTCCAGCCGTCGTTCGTCTCGGTCACCTACGGCGCCGGCGGTGCGACGCGCGACGGCACCGTCGAGATCGTCACCAGAATCAAGAGCGACCACGGCCTGGAGACGATGGCGCACTTGAGCTGCGTCGGCGAGACGACCCGGGGCCTGGTCGAGATCCTCGACCGGTTCCAGGCGGCCGGGATCGACAACGTCCTCGCCCTGCGCGGCGACCCGCCGCGGGGGGAGGCCGAGTTCAAGCGGCCGGAGGGGGGCCTCGACTGCGCCGCCGAGCTGGCGGCCTTCATCTCCGAGCGCTACGCGTTCGCGATCGGCGGCGCCTGCTTCCCCGAGGTCCATCCCGAGGCGCCCAGCTTCGAGGCCGACCTGGCTTACCTGAAGACCAAGGTCGCGTCGGGCGCCAGCTTCCTGATCACCCAGCTCTTCTTCGACAACCGCGTCTACTTCGACTTCGTGCGGGCGGCGCGGGCCGCCGGGATCGAGGTCCCGATCATCCCCGGCGTGATCCCGATCGCCAGCTACGCCCAGATCGGCCGCTTTTGCGAGCTCTGCGAGGCCACGATTCCGGAGCCGCTGGCTGAGGCGATGGAGACCCTGGGGGGCAACCAGGACGCCGAGGCCGAGCTCGGCACCGCCTACGCAGCCCGCCAGTGCGAGGAGTTGCTGGCCGGCGGCGCGCCGGGCATCCACTTCTACACCCTGAACAAAGCACCGGCCACGCGCGCCGTGCTCGGCGCGTTGCGAGTCGCGCGGCCGTGGGAGCGAGCAACTCTCTCGCCGGCCTCGGCGCCCGCGCCCGCGCCCGCGGGCCTCAAATAGACTCGCCGCCTGATGGCTGACGCGCAAAGCTCATTCCTCTACCGCGGCCACCGCATCGTCTACGAGGTCCACGGCGAGGGCGACCGGGCGCTGGTCTTGATCCACGGCCTGCTCATGAACCGGCGTATGTACGACCGCCTGGCTCCCGCGATGGCCGCGCGCGGCCATCGCGTGATCACCGTGGACCTGCTCGGGCACGGCGAGTCCGACAAGCCCGACGACATGCGCATCTACACGATGAGCTCGCTGGCGAACCAGGCAGCGGCGCTCGTCGATCACCTCGGGCTCCGGCGGCCGGTGGTCGGAGGAACGTCGCTGGGGGCGAACGTGACCCTGGAGCTCGCCGTCCACCACCCCGAGAGCGCCGGCGGGCTGTTCATCGAGATGCCCGTGCTCGAGAACGCGCTGGTGGGGGCCGCGATGATCTTCACGCCGATGCTCATGGCCCTGCGCTTCGGCGGGCCTTTGCTGACCGCCGCTTCGCAGGCACTCCAGCGAGTCCCCCGCACGCACTACCTCCTGGACATCGGGCTCGACTGGCTGCGGCGGGACCCCGATTCCTCGCGGGCGGTGCTGGAGGGGGTCCTGTTCGGGGGCGCCGCGCCGCCTCCCGAGGAACGCCAGCGGATCGATCACCCCGCGCTTGTCATCGGTCATCCCAACGATCCGCTGCACCCGTTCTCCGACGCCGGCATGCTGATCGAGGAGGTCCCGAACGCCCGGATGGTGGACGCCAACTCGATCCTCGAGTGGCGCCTCACCCCCGCGCGGCTCAACGACGAGCTGGCCGGCTTCCTCGAGCAGGTCTTCGCCGAGCCCCAGCCCAAGGGCGACAGCGCAGCACGGGCGGCAAGCGACATCGCGGGTTAAGACGGGTCCGCTACCCTGGCCCGCCCGGATGGCGACCCGCAAGGAGGAGAAGGAGCGCCTTCGAGCCGCGAGGCTCGAGGCCGAGCAGCGTGAGGCGCTGTCCGCACGGAAGCGGTTGATCCTCGGCTACGGGGTGGCCGGGGTGCTGACCGCCGCCGTTCTCGCCGGAATCGTGATCGCGATCGCCGGTGGCGGCGGTGGCTCGGGCGAGGAAACGCCGGAGGCCGCCCACATCGACACCGCGACGGGCAGCCTCAACGGGGTCACCCCAGACGCTCGCGAGGGCACCTCTCCTCCGACGGTTCAAAACCTCGACCTGCAGAACGCCGCCGCCGACGCGGGCTGCACCCTGCGGCTCGGCCTGCCGGACGAAGGAAGCGCGCACCTGGAGCCCAATGCCGAGACCCCCAACTACGGCACCAACCCGCCGACCTCGGGCGACCACGTCACCACCGGCTACCAGCAGGCCGACGGCGCCTACGAGCAGGGGCCCAAGCTGATCGAGTTCGTCCACTCGCTCGAGCACGGCCGAATAGAGATCCAGTACGCGCCCGACCTGCCTGAAGCGGACCAGCTCGCCCTCAAGGGCGTCTTCGACGACAGCCCATCCGGCATGCTGCTGTTCCCCAATCCCCGCATGCCCTACGAGGTCACCGCCACCGCCTGGAGGCAGCTCCTGGGATGCAAGCGCTACGAGGGGGCGAAGACGCTGGACGCGATCCGGAACTTCCGCGACCAGTTCCGCGGCCGTGGCCCTGAGGGAGTCCCGTTCACCCCATAGGCGAGCCTCACTCGCCGCGCCGCTTTTCCTCCTCCCTGCTCGCCCGCCGCTCGCGGAGGGTGGTCGCGATGACCGACCAGAGCACGATCAGCACCGGCAGCGCGTACAGCGGCCAGAAGTACCAATGGGCGACGTGCGCGAGGACGAGGAGCATCAGGCGTTGGCCTGCGAGAGCAGGAACAGGCCCAGGCAGGTGAAGGCGACCATGACCAGCAGCATCCAACGCTGAGATCGTGAGGCGCGGTCGGGGTCGCCGTAGACGGTGATCGCGCGGTCGTGCGCGAGCGTCAGGCCGGCGACGTGCCCGGTCACCAGCGCCGCCACCTGCACGTACCAGATCGTGTTGGCGCCGAGCAGCCCGTAGTCGATCCCGCTCGAAGCCGTGCCGAACAGGTCGGAGCCGTCGCCGAGCGGATCCGAGAGCAGGTAGGTGAACTGCGCCTGCTCCGCGAACACGAACAGGCTGAAGTAGTGGGCGGCCAGGTAGGCGACCCCAATCGGGATCAGGGTGTGGGCGAACGATCGACCCAGGGATCTCAGCTCCGGGGAGCCGCGCACGGTGCGCATCCCTCGCACACCGGCCCAGTAGATCGCCGCAACTCCCGCCAGGGTGAGCGCGAAGAAGATCGACAGCGAAGTCCGAAGGGCGGCGGTCGGCCCCAGGCCGAGGTCGGTGAGGCGGTCGAAGAGGTCGCGGGTCGGCTCCTGCCACAGCCCTTCCTGGGCCCCGTCGAAGGTGGTCGAGGCGATCGTCGCGACGACCAGCGCGATGGACCCGGGCACCACAGCCCATTGCGTAGCGGCGGCCAGCGGGCGGCGGACCCCGAGCCGCCCGTCGCGGACCTCGAGCGGGGCGAGCTGGGAGAACATCCCGTAGTAGACCGAGAACGCCTCTCCGCGCCGAAGCCAGGTCTCGACCCCGAACAGGGCCATCGCGAGCAGCGTGTAGCCGGTGTACGCAAGGGTGGCCACCGCGACCGTGCTCGGTTGCAGGCCCAGGGTCTCGTAGCCGCTAGTGCCGTAGATCAGCTCGAGCCAGACGAAGGCGACGATCCCGGCGACCGCCGGCCAGCGCCCCAGCCGCTCCGGATAGCGGAGCGGTGCCGAGTGGGGCTGGCCGGCGATCACCCGGAACAACCCGCCGACGGTCCGCGCGATCGCGCGCCAGGGGTTGAGGGCCCGAAACACGTCGCCGAGCAGGATGCTGAGGACCACCATGCCGAGCCAGAAGGTCACGAAAACGAAGGTGACCGCGAAGTTCAGGCTCGGCTCGTCGGTGCCCTCGAGCCCGGCGTAGACCACCGACCCGAGCAGGAACACCCCAATCGCCCCGGTGAGGATCTCGGCAGCCCGCCCGGTGACGGGACGCGAGAGCCGCTCCGAGATCGGGCGCCAGCGATCCGAGGAGAGCTTCGAGTCCCGCCAGGCGACCGAGAGGGCGACAAACGAAACGATCAGCACCAATGAGGCCCCCCACGCGAACAGCCACGCCGGGATCGGCAGGTCCTGGCGGCCGATCAGCAGCCCGTGGGCGAGTGGCAGGAGCGGGAAGGTCACGGGGTCACGTTCAGCTCCGCCACCAGGACCTCGCTCCCCTCCTCACTGCCGGCGTGGAGATGCAGCTCGATCTCGAACACCCCCTCCAGGCTCGCAGGGAAGTCGAGCTTCGCCGTCTGGCCCGCCTTCACCTCCTCCGTGAGCTCATAACCATGGACGTGCACCTCGGCGGGGACGTCGGGCGTGACGTCGATCCGAACGGGATCCCCCTTCTCCACCTCGATCTCCTTCACCCCCCCCACGGGGGCGCCGTTGCGAAACGCGATCGTCGGCGGCTCCGGGGCGGTTGAGGTCGTCTTCGGAGGCCCGTCGGTCGTGGTCGTGCTCGTGGCGGTCGTGGTCGAGCCGGAGTCAGATCCATCGTCGTCGCTCAGGACGATGAACAGCCCCACGGCCACCGCGATCCCGGCCACGATCAAGCCGACGCTGAGTCTTCTGGATTGCATCAGATGCTCCTTCCTGCGCGGGAATGCCGCGCAACGGTGGGCCACGGGCGAACGCCCGCGGCACGGATCAGCCGCCTGGAAGGAAGGGCGGCGGTCGCCGCGCGAAGCCGAAGGCGAGATTGAGCGACGCGAGCGGCACCCGAGCGGGAGTGGCGTGGGGCTCGATGAGTGCCGGCGGGCGGGGGCGGGCGGGGCGGTGCGGTGCCCTCCGCGCCAAAGTCCGCTCGACTCCCTGGAGCGCCAGGCACACCAGCGAGCACACCGCGCCCGCCGCCAGGGCCAGCGGCACGGCGAGGAAGCCGCCGTGAGCGAGGACGGCGGCCAGTCCAGCCGGGTGGCCAGCCGCAACCGCCCCCTCGGTCAGCTCCTGGGCGCAGAAGATCGCCAGCAGGGCGAAGGCGCAAAGCGCGGTGGTGCGCGGAAAGGCGCTGCTCGCCGCCTGACCGGGCCGGCGGGCCGGCGGCGCCAGAACGCCGGCGAGGAGCGTCGCCAGCAAGGTGGCGAGCATGACGGTGACCAGCGCCCCGCCGAGGTCGGACAGGTAGGCGTGCCCCTGGCTCGCGAGCGCCTCACCCGCGCGGTCGCCGTAGGCCAGCAGGTAACGGAGCTCGTGCACAGCCAAGGCACCGAGCGAGAGCAGCGAGGCAACCCTGGCAGTGCGGCTGGTGCGGCGGAGCGCGTCCATCGCAGCGGCGATTCTACGGAGCGCGGTAGAGCGGGAAGAATCCGGAGTCCTCGCGGCCCTTGCTGAGCCGCTGGTAGGCGTAGGGGTCACAGACGATCTCGTGGGTGCGGAAGGGCAGCTCGCCGTTGGCGAAGCCGCGCTTGAAGTCCTCCAGGCCATCGCCGGGCCGCACGCCGCCGCCAAGGTTGAGGGTGACGCCGAGATCGCCGGCGAGCTCGATCATCGCCTCGACGACGTTCTTGAAAGGCGAGTCGCCGAGATGCGCTTCGGCGGTGCCGCCGAGGTAGTAGTGGAGGACCCCGTCCGAGAGCGCCGCGATGCCCCCGGCCGCGGTCGTTTCCTCCGGGCTGCGACAGAGCACCAGCCAGGAGCGCTCGAAGGCGAGGATCGTGCCGAAGTAGTCAGGCTCGAACAGGTAGCGCTCCGTCACCTCCGCGCGCCGCATGGTCTCGGTGTACACCGCGTGAAAGCTGGTTCGCTGCTCGACCGAGGTCTCCGGCCCCGGCAGAGCGTCGACGCGGTAGCCGAGCTTGCGGTTGCGGCGAATCTGCTCGCCGAAGCGCGAGCGCAGGCTCCGGGGTCGCGACGGGTCGTGCACCTGGACGGCGGAGCGCTCGGTCGCCTTCGCCAGGCACGGGTCCCCGACCAGCCGCTCGCGGGCGAAGACGGTCACGAGTCCCGCAGCCGACCAGTCGATCTCGGCCGGATCGGGGGGCGCGCCGCGCTCCCCGCCCACCGCCGCTCCTGGATACCCGTAGGGCGAAATCGCGTCGGAGAGCCCGGTATCGGGGATTCCGCGGACCACCAGCGGCAGGGCGATCACGGAGCCGCCTGGTTCGATGCGAAGCGTGTGGGTGACACCCTCCGCGTCGTAGAAGGGGCGGGAGCGAAAGAAGTCGTCCGTCTGCGCCGCCTTTCCCCGGTCGGCGACAAGCTCGGCGGGCGGCGGATCGCGATCGCCGATCAGCTCGGCCCGTCCTGAAACCCGGTGAACTCCTCGGGCAATAGGCCCCAGACCTCGTTGTCCACCGCTTCGTCGCCGCGGCGAATCGCCCGGCGCATCACCCCCTCGCGCTTGAAACCGAGGTAGGTGACCACCTTTTGGGCGGCCTGGTTCGTGGCCGGGATCTCGGCGTGGATCCGGTGGACGCGGTGCTGTTGGAAGGCGTGCACGCACGCCTGGCGCTCGGCCTCGCGGGCGACCCCCTTGCCCCACGCGCCCGGATCGCCGACCAGCACCGCGAGCTCGGGACCGGTGTCCCGCTCCAGGCCGAACAGAGCCACGAAGCCAACCGGCTCGCTGCTCCCGTCCAAGAGGATCGCCCACTTGCGATCGCGGCTTTGATCCATCGCCCGCTCCACCCATCCGCCGGCGTCATCCTCGGTGAAGCTGGCCCGGCGGCCCACCAGGTCGGCGGTGACCCGCGGGTCGTTGAACCAGCGGTGCACAGCCGCCGCGTCCCCGGGCTCGAAGTCCCGCAGCTCGATCCTCGTCATCGCGGGCGCACCCTAGAGCCCGATGGCGCCGGCCAGCAAGTCGACCTGCTGCGGGTCCGTCGAGCTCGGGAAGAAGGTCAGCTCATCGCAGCCGGCATCCTCGAACGCCTTGGCGTAGGCCCGCACGCTGTCCTCGTCGGTGGCCGCCGATCCGGCGATCATGGACGCCATCTCATCGCCGAGCCAGGCGTAGTAGTGCTTGAGGTCATGCTCAGCGTCCTCGGCCCCGGTCGGGCCCAGGCCGAAGTACGCGAGCGCCGTCAGGCGCGGGCTGCCCTCGCGGCCCTCCTCGCGCCAAGCGGCGCGCACAGCCTCGGCGCTCTGCGCGAACACCTCCGGCGGCACGCCGCCCGCCGCCCAGCCGTCACCAAGCTTCGCGGCCCGGCGAAACGACGCGTCGACGCCTCCGCCCACGAGGAGCTGGGGCCGGCCGACGTTGTCGAGCGGCGGGCCGATCCCCCCGGCGGTGCCCCGTCCCTCGCCCTCCCATATCCGCAGCATCTCCTCGATCATCTCGGTCAGCCGATGGCCCCGTCCCTCGGTCGTGATGCCGCTCGCCGTGTAGTCGTCCTCACGTGCCCCGAGGCCGATGCCGAGGACCATCCTGCCGCTGGACAGGTGCTGCACGGTGGCGACCTGCTTGGCCAGCAGCGCGGCGTTCAGCCGCCATGGCGCGAGCAGCACCTGGGTGGTCAAGCGCACGCGCTCGGTCACGGCGGCGGCAGCGGCCAGCGAGGTCAGCGCCTCGTAGCCCGGATAGACGAGGCGGTCGAGCGAGGCGACGCCGGGGAAGCTCCTGGCCTCCGCGCGCCGGGACCACTCCAGCAACGAATCTCGCGTGGCGCCGGGGACCGTGTTGGGCAGGCCTATCGTGATGTCCATGAATCCTCCTGGTCGGGGCCGGTGAGCTCCGGGCATCTTGACAATCTGCCGGCGTGGGCTCGCGCGCTGCTGGAGCGCGAGCGCGCCGGGCACCTCGGGCTTATCGACGACGGCGGACATCCGCGCGTGCTGCCGGTGACCTTCGCCCTGGCGGGCGGCGTTTTGGCCAGCGTGGTGGACGAGAAGCCGAAGCGCACGCCTGGAGCCGAGCTCGCGCGGGTGCGCTGGCTGCGACGCCGGCCGGCGGCGGCGCTCACCGTGGACCGCTACGACGACGATTGGTCGGGGCTCGCCTGGGTGCAGGTGCTCGGGCTGATCGATGTGGTGGACGTGGCCGATCACCCGCGGGCGCTCGCCGCGCTAGAGGCGAAGTACGCACCGTACCGCGAACGGGTGCCGCCCGGGCCGCTGCTGTTGCTGCGCCCGCACCGCGCTCTCTGGTGGCGCGCCGACGCCGGAGCCGAGTAGGGCAGTTGGCTTAGCCAGCGGATCCTAACCTGGGTATCTCCGCCCGACTACTTGCCCTGCGGCCGGTCAGCCGGGCGACGGTCCTTTCGTACGCACGTCCTCGCAGCGGCGCCGCTGATCGATGCGGTCGACCCTGGCGATGTCGGAACCCCGCCCGCACCTGACCACGTCGCGGGTGCCGTCACGGGCGCCGAGGAAGTCCCCGCCGCGGCCGCCTTTCATCATGTCGTGACCTCGACCGCCGATCAAATAGTCGCGCTTCGGGCCTCCGATCAGCCGGTCGTCCCCGCGCGCGCCGAACGCGAACACCGGCCTGCGATACGGACCGATGAAGCCGTTGCCGCCGCGCGCCGAGACGACATCCGCGCCGCGAAAGCCAGAGACCAGGAATTTCCCCCCGCGGAGTGTGACGTCGGGGTCGTCCAAGCTCTCAGCGGCGTTCAGGTTCGCGCCCTGGCCGTGAGCAAGACGTCCGAGGAAGATCCGGTTGGGCCCGCGGCGCCCAGAGATCGGCACCCGGCTCGCCGACCCCGCCGGAAACGAGACCACGAACTCAATCTCCGACGAGCCGTCCCCTTCATCGCTGAACCCGGGCGCGAAGGGACCACGCCCGAGCTCGAAATCGAGGTCGTCCACGCTCGCTGCCCGGGCGCGAACGCGAACGCGCTCGGTGTTGAAGCGGGTCGGATTCTGCGCGCCGGCGCAGCCCAGCGGCCCGAAGACGTCCCCGACGACGAGGTCGTCACCATCCCGGACGATTCCCCCGTTGGCGTCGTCGTTGTGGAACGTGACGGTCAGCCTGTGTTCGGCGTTGTCAAAGCGACAAGTAACGCCGGCGCGGGTCCCCGCGTGAGTGGTGCTGGTGGCCGCGAACGCGCCGATGGCGGCCAACGTCGCGAGCGATGCAAACAGGGCTCGCCGATTGCATCCCGGGTTGGCGATGCCCAGCACCTTACCCATACAGCCCATGGCCGCTGAGCAGGAGCCGAGCGGTGCGCACGAGGATGCGCAGGTCGAGCGCCAGCGAGCGGTTGTCGACGTACCAGACGTCCAGCTCGATCCGCTCCTCCCACGGAATCCCGGCCCGTCCGTTGACCTGCGCCCAGCCCGTGATCCCGGGCTTCACCTCGAGCCGGCGGCGCTGGCGCTCCGTGTACAGCTCGACCTGGGCGGCGAGCGTCGGGCGGGGGCCGACGAGCGCCAGCTCGCCGCGCAGCACGTTGACGAGGTTGGGGATCTCGTCGAGCGAGAAGCGGCGAAGCGGCCCACCGACCCGGGTGACCCGGGGGTCGTCCTCGAGCACCGGCGTGCCGACGCCCACGGGGTCGGCACCGAGTTGCATGGTGCGGAGCTTTAGGACCTCGAACTCTTGGCCGTCCTTGCCCACCCGGCGCTGGCGATAGACCACCGGGCCCCGCGAGTCGAGCTTGATCGCGATGGCCGCGATCAGCAGCAGGGGCGCCGCCAGCACCAGGCCGACGCCGGCGAGCACGATGTCCAGCGCCCGGCTCATGGCCGGGCCTCGGACCTCGTCCCCTCCGCCTTCTCCCAGGTTCGCGGCACGCCGCGGCGCAGGTAGTCCCAGAGCCCGGCGGCGCTGGCCGCGGTGACCGCGACGTAGTAGCGAGCGACCTGAAAGGCGCGCAGCGGCACGACGGGAGCCAGCGCCGCGGTGGCGAGGAGTGCTAGCTGGGCGGCCAGGGTCACGACGTAGATCGCCCCCTGCCCGAGGAGCGCCAGGTTCGTGCCCAGCGCCACCAGGTGGAGAAGCGGCGAGAGATAGCGGAGGGCGCGATGGGAGAGGATCTCGAAGGCATAGGCGGGCCCGTAGCCGCGCGGCGAGAGCATCCCGTGGCGCAGCATCGTCGCCCAGGCTCCGGCGAGCATGCGTCGCTTGCGCCGAAACTCCGAGCCGAGGGTGGCCGCCATCGGCTCACGCGCGACCGCCCCAGGCTCGAAGACGGCGCGCCAGCCTCGCTTCGTGAGCTCATAGGGGAGGGAGATGTCCTGGCCGCGGGTCGGCTCGAGCGCGATGTAGGCCTCGCGGCGCACCGCGTTGATCGCCCCGTTGCCGGCCGTGACGCCGGCGAGGCGGGATTCGAGGGCCCGGGCGGCCATCTCGTACCGCCAATAGAGCCCCTCCTGGTTCTCGCCCCCCGCGCCCTCGAGGCGAAGCTGGCCGCATACGTAGCCCGTCCGGGGATCGGCGAAACGGGCCACCAGGCGCCGGAGCGCATCGGGCTCCCAGGTCGCGTTGGCGTCGGAGAAGGCCAGCACCTCGCCGCGCGCCTTCTCGACCGCGGCATTGAGCGCCGCGACCTTGCCGCCCCGCGGCACCTCGAGCACCAAGTCGGCGCCGGCCTCCGACGCCAACTCGAGGGTGCGGTCGACCGACCCGTCGGAGACGACGACCACCTCGAGCCGCTCGCGCGGGTAGTCGAGGGCCAGGGTCGCACGGACCCAGCGCGCGATGCTCGCCTCCTCGTCGTGTGCGGCGACGATCAGCGACACGCTCGGCGGCGGCTCGGTCACCTCCCCCAGCTCATCCGTGGTGTCGCGCAGTCGGGTCAAGAGCCACAGAAGCGCCGGGTAGCCGAGGTGCGTGTAGACGAGCAATCCGACCGAGATCCAGAAGGCAACGGCGAGGATGGTCACCCGACCAGCTCCCGGTAGAGCGCCAGGGTCTGGGCGGCGACGGCGTCCCAGGAGTATGGCCCGGCGGCGGCCTCGCGGGCGGCGGCCGAGAGCCGTTCGCGGGCGGCGGGATCGGCGAGCAGCTCGTTCAGGGCGGCGGCGAGCGCCCCGCGGTCGCCGGCGGGCACAAGCCGCCCGGCCCCGTGCTCGGCCACCTCGCCGAAGCCGCCGACGGCGCTCATCACGATCGGCTTCGCGAAGGCGAGCGCCACGTAGAGAACGCCCGACTGCTCGGCGTCCCGGTGGGGGAGGACGACCAGGTCGGCGCGATGGAAGTAGGCGGGCAGCTCGCGGTCGGAGACGAAGCGGGGCACGAAGCGCACCCGGCCGGGGGCCCGCGAGGCGAGCTCGCGCAGCGCGTCCATGGAGACCCCCAGAGGCCGGCCGACCACCCACAGCTCGGCACCCTCAACGGAGCGAAAGGCCTCCAGCAGCAGGTCGACCCCCTTGTAGGGGCGGATCAGGCCGAAGCAGAGGATCACGGGCCCCTCCACGGCGGCCAGCTCGTCCGGCAGCGGCAGGGGGTCCGGCAGCCGCGTCAGGTAGTCGAAGGCGCCGTGGGGAATCACGCGAACCCGCTCGGCCGGGATCCCCGCCTGCTCCCGCAGGCGCACCGCCCCGTACTCCGACAGGGTCACGATCGCGTCCATCCGTTCCCAGAGCCGGCGCAGCCCCCGGCTCGGCCGCTCCCGCCAGGCCTCCTCGCGAAGCCAGCCGTGCGCCGTCAGCACGCGCGGCCGGGCGGCGCTCAACAGACGGCTGTCGAGCCGCGGCAGCGTCAGCCACTGGTAGTGGACGACGTCGGCACGAGCGCCGCCGCGACGGTGGCGGAGCATGTCGGCGGTGTGCTCGGCGAGCTTCAGCGCCCGGCGGAGGCGCGTCTGGGAGCTCGCCTCGGCGGAGCGTCGATAGAAGCTCTCGCTGACCCGGTATCCCTCGGTGGGAGGCACCGGCCCGTGGGCGAAGCGGCTGGTGATCAGCTCCACGTCGGCGCCGGCCCGCGCCAATGCGGCGCATAGCGAGCGGTCATAGGGCGGCGTATATGCCGGGGGATCGACGATCTGAACCCGCATCCGCGAGGATTTTGGTTGATGGAGCTCTCTTACTGCGTGGTGAACACCAACGGCCGGGAATTCCTGCTCACCTGCCTCGAGGCAATCGGCCGCACCCATCCCCAGCACGTCGAGCACGAGATCATGGTTCTCGACAACGCCTCGGACGACGGCTCGCGCGAGGCCGTGGCGCGGCGCTTCCCGGAAGTCCGGGTGATCGCACGCGACCGTCGCGCCGGCCTGGCGGAGAACAACTCGCTGCTCCTGCGCGAGGCTCGGGGGCGCTTCTGCCTGTTGTTGAACGAGGACTCCGAGATCTTGGAGGGCGGAGCCGAGGCCCTGCTCATCGGGTTGAATGCCGTCCCCCGGGCGGCGGCGGCGGGAGCCCAGCTACTCGACCCCGACCGCCAGCCGATCCCCTGCGCGTGGCGATTGCCCGGCCCGGGCACCGCGCTGGCCCAGGCGCTTTTCCTGCATCGCCGGCTGGTCACCCAGGACGCGGGCACCTCCGCCGGCGACGGCGGCGGGGTGCGCGACGTCGGCTGGGTGCAGTCGGCGGCCATGCTGGTGCGGCACGAGGCCGCGGTCCAGGTGGGCTTCCTGGACCCCGACTTCTTCGTCTATTCGGAGGAGGTCGACTTCCAGAAGCGCCTGCGAGACGCCGGCTGGAGCATCCTCCACGTTCCCGCCGCGAAGGCGATCCACCACGAGCAGCTCGCGACCGACCGCTCGGCCGGCGCTCGCCGGGTGGTGCAGTTTCACCGCGGCCGGGCGATGTACATGAGCAAGCACCACTCGCGGCCGGCAGCCATCGTCGCCCGCATCCTCTGGGCCTGGTCGTACGTCCCGCGCGCAATCGCCGCGATCTTCATGCCCGGACACCAGCCCGGCTGGTACTGGCTTCACGCGCGCCAGGCGCTTCGTCCCAACCGCGGTGAGGGGATGCGCGAGGCGGCCGAGGCGTACAACGCGCAGCTCGCGTCAACGGGCGGCCCCAGCACGCCTTCCGCAGAGATCGCGTCTCGCTGAGGCGCGAAACTGCGCGCCGCTGGAGGAGCAGGTAGGGGGCCACCGGGAGGGGCCGCACGTTTGTTCCGCATATGACTACGAACGTACGACACCCCATCGGTTGGATCACGCCCCGCCGCGGTCCTCGTCGCGGGTGGCGACCTCGTAGACCTCGGGGCCGAGCCGCGCGCCCTCGCCGGGGGCTGGCGCCCCCTCGGCGGCAGGAGGAGCCGAGGCGGCGCGCAGGGCGCGGGCGCGGGCAGCGATCGCCGAGGGGCGGAGCAACGCCACCAGCCGGGAGCGCTCCTCCTCGTGGAGGAACCCGACTGCGTACAGGACCGCCGGATAGGCGAGCCAGAGCGCCGCGCGGCTCACCAGGCCGACGAACCCCGAAGTGGGCAGCAGGGCCTCACCCGCGCCGATCAGTGCCGCCGCCGAGAGCACGACTAGGGCCAGGCGCCGCCACTCGTATGGAACGGGAAAGAGCCGCTGCGTGAACACGTACATGAGGACCACGACCACCAGGTAGGAGGCAACGAGCGCCAGCCCCGCCCCCACAATCCCCAGCGGCGGCACGAGGACCAGGTTGAGGACGATGTTGGTCGCCGTGGCGGCGATCGTCGGCGGAAAGCTGAACTCGGTGCGGCCGGTGCGCCCCAGGACAATGACCATCGCCAGGTAGAGGGCGTAGAGGGCGATGCCCGTGGCCAGCAGCCCAACCGCCCTGTGGGAGCCGAAGAACTCGGGCGCAGCGAGGAGGCGCACGATCCAGCGCGACTCGAGCCACAGCCCCGTGACCCCGAATGCGAGCACCACGGCGAACCAGGTGAGGATCACGGAGTAGGCGCGGCGCGCCTCCTCGTCGTCCTGGATGGAGTACGCGAGCGGCGGCCAGGCGAGCTGGATGCCGCGAGCGAGCACGTTGATGCCCTGAGCGAACTTGACCGCGAGCGCGTAGAGGCCGGCCTCGGCGAGCCCGACCAGGCGTACCAAGATGATCCGGTCGATGAAGTTGAGCGAGTACAGGGACAGCTCGGCGGGCATCGTCGGCAGCCCGAAGCGAAACATCCGCCGCAACAGCGCCAGGTCCGGGACCAGCGACAGCCGCCGGCGCTGCCGCCACAGCATCCAGACGGTGAACGCGGCGCCGGTCGCGAAGGTGCCGAGGAGAATGCCGCTCGCCCGCTCGCCCTGGACCACGATCAGCCAGACCGTGAACGGAATCGTGACCAGGACGTTGGCGACCGTGATCCCGAAGTAGGCGCGCGCCCGCTCGTCGAGGCGGAGCAGGGTCAGCGCGTACTCGTACAGAGTGAGCGTCCAGAGGCCGAGGATCGCCAGCCGCGCCAGCCCGGCGTCCTCGCGACCCAGCAAGGCCTGCGAGATCGGCGCGGCGAAGGGCAGGGCGATCGCGGCGGCCGCGGTGGCGCCCCAGAACAGCGACGCGAAGCCCGTCGCGACGACCCGCTCCGGGCGCTCCCCGGCGAGGTAGTAGAAGCGCAGGATCGCCTCGATCACCCCAAGGCGGACGACGATGCTCGCCGCGATCACGGAGGCGAGCATCACCTCGGCGGCGCCGTAGTCGCTGGGGGTCAGATAGCTGGTGTAGATCGGCAGCAGGAAGACCGCGATCAGCTTCGAGAGCACGCTGGAGGCCGTGTACGCGGCGCCCGTGGTGGCCAGCCGGCGCAGGTACTCGAACACCTGGTGGTGCCTCTAGTGCTACGCCGCGGCCGGTCGCCGGTCGCGGGGAGGGAGGGCGCCTCGGTCGCCGACTGCTGCGGGGGCCGCCGGGACTGGCCGCGAGCGCCGCAGCGCCACGCCCATGCCGAGGAGCGCCCACGTTGCGGGGTCGATCGCAAAGCCCGCATAGCTGAGGCTGTGGACGAGCATCGCCACGAAGCCGGCCGCGGCTGCGGCCGTCCCAGCGGAGGCGCTGCCCCCGCTCAACAGAACGACCAGCGCCAGGACCACCAGGGCCGCGTACACCACCAGCCCGATCGCGCCCTGCTCGGCGGCAACGGTGATCGGCTCCGAGTGCGAGACGGTGGTGCGGGCGCGCTCGATGTGGCGCGAGAAGGCCGCCCCGAAGGAACCGGAGCCCCAACCCCAGATGGGCCGGTCCTGGGCCAGCTCGAAGCCGCCCGTGACCAGGTCCACCCGGCCGCTGGTGGTGGTGTCGAAGTCCTTTGCCGAGCCGAGGTCGCTCTCACCGGTGCCGCTGACGAGCAGGAAGATCGCCCCGCAGGCGAGGATCGCCACGCCGCCCGCGAGCGCCCGG
Source organism: Actinomycetota bacterium (assembly GCA_038040415.1). Classification (GTDB taxonomy): domain Bacteria; phylum Actinomycetota; class Thermoleophilia; order Solirubrobacterales; family 70-9; genus AC-56. The sequence goes on along the minus strand of JBBPIK010000011.1, from coordinate 39,696 downwards.
CGCACGCTCCAGCGCAGCGCCACGACCACGAGCAAGCCCGCCACCAGGGCGCCGAAGCTGCTGATCGAGTAGCTGAGGGCCAGCGCCGCCAGCAGCACAGCCGCGGCAGCGGCAGCCGCGACGGGGCCGCGCGTGCCGCGGGACCAGGCCAAATAGGCGCCCAGGGCGACCAGGGTGAGCGCCAGGTAGCGGCCGAAGACGTTGGGGTCGTAGAAGACCGAGTTGACCCGGAAGTAGAGGTGGAGCTGGTTCGCCTGAAGCAGGTTCCCCCTGCTGAGCAGCAGATCCCGCGCCGCGTACTCCCAAAACGCCACCGCGGCCAGCAGCAGGCAAAGGCCGGTCACGGCAACGAGTACCCCACCCAAGAGGCGGAGAGTCCAGCGGACCTCGGTGAGGAGCACGAACATGACCGCGAAGGGGACCAGAAAGAAGGCGGCGTTCTCGATCGCGTTCGAGACGTCGGCCGAGAACGCGGTCTGAATCGCATACACGACGAGGGTGGCCGCCAGAGCGCGGTAGAGCCAGACGACAGCAGGCGCCTCGCCGCCCGCAGCATCCGCGTCGCCCGGCGGCCGGTTGTCCGTGACGCCAACTCCCTCGCGGCCGAGCGCCCGGTAGGCGAAGCACGCGAAGCCCGCAGCGATCACCAGGTAGAGCGGCAACAAGAGATGCGAGGTCTCGCCGCCCAGCTGCACCGGGACGCGGAGAGGCAAGGCGGCGAACGCGCTGACGGGAAATGCCCACGGGATGCGGTAGAAGACGGCCGCGAGGGCGCCCACCGCAGCCACCGAGACGACGATCAAGGCGATCAGCTTGGCCGGATCGTCCCGCAGGTCGACGAAGCGCTCCGTCTGCCAGACGTCGCCTGCGACCAAGGCCGGCGTCGTCACCAGCGCGATCGCCGCGGCTCCGTAGCGCAACCGCGGATCCCGGGCCAGCAGGGCCGCCGCTGCCCCCCCGCAGGCGAGCAGCATTCCCCCGAGCTCGAGGGGGGAGGCCGTCATTGCGAGCCGGTCGCCCGCACCGAGATCCGGCGCGGGTAGACCATGTCCCGATCCCGGTTGGGGAGCAGCACCCTGAGCCGGTAGCGGTCCTTGGGATCGGCAAGGGCGCCGGCGCCGGTGCGGCCATTCCACGTGAACGAGACCGGCCGGTCAGCGACCAGCGGCCGGCTGGCCAAGACCCGGATCAGGTTCAGGTTGGGCCCGACGATCTCCACCCTCGCGTCCGGGTCGCTCTCGCGGACGAAGAAGCGGATGTGCACTACGCGGTCCTTGCCCTCCCCGCTTGGGTGGATTTCCTTGGTGAACCGGGTCACCTGGAGCGCCAGATCGGGAGAGCGCGCGTGGAGGACGGTCGCCGCGACGACGACGGAGCACACCAAGAGCACCACGAACAGAATGGGGCCCGCGCGGCTCACGGCTTGGCGCGGTCGGCGCCCGCGATCACGACCACGTCGGCGTCGCCCGCCGTCCGCTCTGTTTGCCGGTTGATCGGTTGCAGCGGCTTCACCCCGAGGTCGTGTGCCACCTTTCTGGCGGCCCGCTGCTGACCGGACCCGTACATGACCACGGTCTGGTCGACCTGCTCGCGGCTGTTGGTCACCGCGCCGAGCCTGAACCCGTTCACCCGCACGTCGTCGCCCACCTTCGCCGCCAGTCCCGGCACCGAGGTCCCGTTGAGCACTGCCACGTCCACCTCACCGGGGACGATCGCTCCAGGGCGAGACCCCTGGTCGGACTCCCCGTCGCCCTTCAAGAGCTCCTCGGAGCCGAAGATCGCCGCCAGGCCCAGGAGCACCGCAGCGGCCGCCGCCGCGGAAAGCACGCCCGGCTGGGTGACTCGCGCGACCAGCCGCCGCCGGCGCGGATGCGGCAGCAAGGCGGCGCGCTCCATCGTGATCCGCTCGAGGGCGGGGCGCTCGGTCGTCACTCGGTGTGCCGAAGGAAGGCCCGCCGCCGGCGTCGACGGCGGCGGGGTTGCCGGAGAGGCGACGGCGGTCGACGTGGCGACCGCGGCGCCTGCACCCTCAGCGCTCGGCGCCTGCTCGGGGCCGAACAAGGCCTCCAACTCGGTCTCGGCCCGATCCAAGAGAGCCTCGCTCGCGACGATGTCGGCCTGGGGATGGCCCGAATCGCGATCCATCCAGGCGTAAAGGCGCTGGAGGTCTCGCCGCTGGGAGAAGTACAGAGGCAGAAGCACCGCACAGGCGAGTGCCGCCGCAAGCGAAACGTACGCCGGCAGTTGGAAGGCGAGATCGACCACGAGGTCGTACAGGTCGGCGACCGGCACCTGCATCGCTAGCGGACCACTAGCCGCTGCCGGCCCCGAACCGTGAATCGTCGAGCCCCACGCCAAGCGCCACCGGGGCGCCTTTCGCGCGCGCGCTGGCGTCCGCCGTCATCGCCAGGGTGGGCGTTTCTCCCAGCTTGGGCTCGACCGCCTTCGCGAGCCTCTTGGCGTCCGCCTCGCGTCCCGGCACGAACATCGCCACCGTGTTGGCAAGGCTCGAGCCCACGTTGTCGACCGCCACGGCCTTGTACCCGGCGGGCTTCACCACCTCCTTGTCGACGAGCGCCGCCAGGCCCGGGACGTCCGTTCCGTTCAGCACCGCCACCTTCGGCTTCGATGAGGATCCGCCGCGGCCCTGACCCTTGCCGTCCTCGCCGCCGAACACCCCGAAGCCGCCGGTGAGCGCGCCCGCCACGACCACGGCGATCGCGGCGGCCGCGAGGACGTAGCGCCCGTCGACGGGAAGGCGGCGCTCGATTCGGGCCAGCCGGGGAACCACGGGTCCGGTCAACCTCGCCCAGGCCGCGCCCAGCCTCCCCGGAGGCGGCGCCTCCGTCTCGGACGCCCCAGCCTCACCACGGGACGCCTCGCCTGCCGCCTGCACGGCCTCGGCCGCCTCCTGAGCGCGCTCGGGGGCTCGGCCGGCCCACTCCCGCAGGCGACGCAGGTCACGCGCCTGCTGAAAGAGGAGGAAGGCCAGGGCCGCCAGCCCTACGAAAGCGACGATGCCGAGAACGGGGCCGATCGACTCGATGAAGTGCATCAGTGCGGGCGCATCTTAGGACCCGGCGAACCCGGGTCCGGGACCTGGACGGGTCCCGCCAGGCGCCGGCCTAGCGTGCGACGTCTGTACGCGAGACCTGCGACTCCGCGGCTGGACCCGGGGTGTCGGATATTCGCTCGGTCACGACCTCGACCACACGGTCAGCCAACCCCGCCTCGTCGCCCCCGGCAACGAGCGCCTCGAGGCGCTCGACTGAGCGCTCGACCCAGGCGGGATCGAGGGGGCTTTTCCGCACGGCCCGGACGATGCGCTCGGCGGACGTGGGCTGCGCATGCTCGTCCAGGTTGAAGAGCTCCTCGTGGATCTTCTCGCCCGGGCGAGGGCCGACGAACTGAATCGCCACATCCTCGTCGGGCTCGTAGCCGGCGAGGTTGATCATGTTGCGAGCCAGATCCAGGATTCGCACCGGCTCGCCCATCTCGAGCACAAAGACCTCCCCCGAGCCCGAGCCGAGGTCACCCGCCTGGATCACGAGCTGCACCGCCTCCGGAATGGTCATGAAGTAGCGGGTCATCTCGGGATGCGTGACCGTGACCGGACCCCCCCTCTCGATCTGGGCGCGGAAGATCGGCACGACGCTGCCCGAGGACGCCAAGACGTTGCCGAAGCGGACGATCACGAAGCTGGTGCGGGCGTGATTGTGTCCCGCGGCCTCGACGATCCACTCCGCCATCGCCTTCGAGGCACCCATGACAGTGCGAGGGTTGACGGCCTTGTCAGTGGAGATCAGCACGAACCGCTCTGCGCCTGCCGCCGCAGCCATTCCCGCAGTGACGCGAGTGGCGATCGCGTTGTTGCGCACCGCCTCGAGCGGATTCGCCTCCATCAGCGGTACGTGCTTGTAGGCGGCGGCGTGGAAGACGACATCCGGCCTGAAGCGCTGCATCACCTCGAGCATCCGGTCCGCCTCCTTGCAATCGGCCAGCACCGCCTCGACCCGGGTGAAGTGCCATTCGTCGAGCATCTCGCGGTCGATCCGAAACAGGTTGTCCTCGGCGTGGTCGAGCAGCACCAAGAGCTTGGGCCCCACGCGAGCGATCTGGCGGCAGAGCTCGGCGCCAACCGAGCCGCCGGCCCCTGTGACCATGATGATCTTGTCGTCCAGGTAGGCGCCGACCCGCTCCAGCTCCATCACCACCGGGTCCCGTCCCAGCACGTCTTCCACCCGAACCTCGCGGAGCTGGCGGGTGAGCTGGACGCCGCCGCGCAGCAGCTCGAACACCGTCGGCAGCGTGCGGACCGGAATCTCGCGCTCTCGGCACGCCGCGACCACCTTGGCACGAAGCACTCCCGGCGCCGAGGGGATCGCGATGATCACCTCGTCCGGCGACTTGCGGTCGAGGATCTCGTCGATCTCGTCCGTCGAGCCCAGCACCTTCACCCCGGCGGCATGCATGCCCCGCTTGCGCGGGTCGTCGTCCACGAAGCCGATCGCGGCTGCTCCCAGGCGGGGGTTCAGCCGCAGCTCGCGCACCACCATCTGCCCGCCCGAGCCCGCCCCGACGACCAGCACCCCCCGCGTGCGGCGGCGACGTGCGGCCCGGTCGGGCCGCTCGGCAATCATCCGCCGCACCAACCGGCCGCCGCCCACCAGGACGATGGTGAGCAGGAAGTCGAACACGACCACCGATCTCGGCAGGCTGTAGGAGTAGGGCTTGGCGAGGGTGAAGACGGCAACCAGCAGCCCGCTCGTCACCGCGGCCGCGCGGACGACCGGCCACAGGTCAGGGAGCTGGAAGTAGCGCCACCACTTCTGGTGCAGCCCGAGGAGGCTGAACACGAGCGCCTTGCCGATGGCCACGAAGGCGATCGTCCCCGTGAGCATGGTCCAGTAGCGGTCGGGGATGCCACCCGGCGTGTCGAGGAAGCGCAGGCTGAAGGCCAGCGCGAACGCCGCGGCGGCGAGCGCGGCATCAGCTCCGAACTTCAGCAGCCGGCGGCCGTAGACGTGCTCCATGGCGCCCCGGCGCAGCAAGGCCCCCAGACTGCGGCCGCCGGGCCCTCGCCGGCGTTCGTCCTCGCTCGCCGACGTGTCACGAAGGCGGGACATTCAGGCGAGTGTAATGCTGATGCCGCATGACCGATGCCATCCTCGACCCAATCGTCAACGCGGCCACGGACCTGATCGACGCCACCGGGCTGGCGGGCGTGTTCGTGCTGATGACCCTGGAGAGCGCGTGCATCCCGGTCCCCAGCGAGGCGATCATGCTGTTTGCGGGATTCAACGTCTCGGAGGGCGATCTGACGCTGTTCGGGATCGTCGCTGCCGGGTCGCTGGGGAACCTGGCCGGCTCGCTGATCGCCTACGCCGCGGGCTACTACGGCCGCATCGAGCTGCTCGACCGCAACCGGCTGCTCCACGTCAGCCGCCGTCACCTCGAATCGGCGGATCGGTGGTTCGAGCGCCACGGCTCGGCCACTGTCTTCTTCACCCGCATGCTGCCGATAATTCGCACCTTCATCTCCCTGCCGGCCGGGGTGGCGCGGATGCCGCTGGGGCGCTTCGTCGTCTTCACCCTCGCCGGATCGATCCCCTGGGTGCTGATGCTCGGGATCATCGGCCGCGAGGTCGGTGAACGTTGGGAGGAGTGGAGGGACTACCTGCACTACGCCGACTACGTGGTGATCGCCGCGGTGGTGATCGGGATCGCCTACCTGCTGATCAGGCGGCGTCGCGGAAGCGCCGAGTGGGAGCCCACGCCTCCGGCCTGAGCCCGGCCCGGGCGGTCGCGCTGGGGGCGGTCCAAGGGCCCGCCGAGCTGCTCCCAGTCTCCAGCTCGGCCCACCTCACGCTCCTGCCCTGGCTGGCCGGCTGGCGGTGGGACGATCTCGACCCGGAGGCCCGCAAGAGCTTCGAGGTCGCGCTCCACGCGGGAGCGGCTGCCGCCCTGCTGGTCGGCCAGCGCCGCATGATCGCAGAGGAGCTTCGCCTGTTCGACGCCAGGCGCGCCGCCGTGGTGGCCCTCTCGTTCGTGCCCCCCGCGATCATCGGCTACGGGCTCGAGCGCCAGATCGAGCGCCGCCTCGGCGGCCCGCGCGCCACCGCGATCGGCCTCGCTGGCGGCGCGGTCGCGATGGCGATCGCCGACCGCCGACCTCAAGAGCGCGGCCCCGGCGACGCCGCCCCCCGCGACGGCCTCGCCCTCGGACTGGCCCAAGCCACAGCGCTCGCCCCGGGGGTGTCGCGCAACGGCGCCACCCTCGCAGCCGCTCGCTGGCGGCGGTTCACGCGCGCGCACGCGAACCTTCTCTCCCGCACGGTCGCCCTGCCGGTGATCGTCGGCGCGACCCTGCTCAAGGGAGCGCGTCTGCGCCGCCGAGGGGTGGACCCCGCCCTGGGCAGGGCGATGGCCGCGGGCGTCACCGCCTCCTTCGCCTCCACGCTCGCCTCGCAGAAGCTGATCGACCTGGTGGAGCGAGACCGGGCGCTGTGGCCGTATGCCGCCTACCGCGTGGCCTTGGCGGGGGCCGTGCTCTATAGGCTCAGCCGTCGATGAGCGACGCCTACGAGCGCGCCGGGGTGAGCCAGACAGCCGCCGACAGCGCCGTCGAGGCGCTGGTGCGAAGCCTGCGCGCCATCGACCTGGGAAGGCCGTCGCGCGTGGTGCCCCTGCCGGGTCATTACGCCAGCGTCCTGCGGCTTGACGACCGCTCCGGGCTGGCACTTTCCACCGACACGGTCGGCACCAAGATGGTCGTCGCAGAGCGCCTCGACCGCTACGACACGATCGGAATCGACTGCGTCGCGATGAACGTCAACGACGTGATCTGCGTTGGCGCGGAGCCGATCGCGATGCTCGACTTCATCCTCACCCATCGCGCCGACCCCGCCGTCTGCGAGCAGCTCGGGGTCGGGCTGGCAAGGGGAGCGGAGCTCGCCGGGATCGAGATCCCGGGGGGTGAGATCGCCCAGGTGGCAGACATCGTCACCGGGCACGAGCTCGGCGGCACCTGCGTCGGCCTGGTCGACCTCGACGCAATCGTCACCGGCGCCGCGGTCGAGCCCGGCGACCCGGTGATCGGGCTCCCGTCCTCCGGCCTCCACTCGAACGGCTACACGCTTGCCCGCCCGGCGCTCGACGAGGTTCCGCTGGACGACGAACGCCTCGGTCGCCCGCTCGGCGACGTGCTGCTGGAGCCCACCGAGATCTATGTTCGGGCGGTGCTCGAGCTGCAACGCTCGCCGGTGGACGTTCGCGGGCTCGCCCACATCACCGGCGACGGGCTCGACAACCTGCTGCGGCTCCAGGCCGAGGTCGGCTACGAGATCGACGACCCCCTTCCCGTGCCCCCGGTCTTCGACCTGATCCGGGAGCTGGCCCAGGTCTCCGACGACGAGATGCACCGGGTCTTCAACATGGGCTGCGGGTTCTGCTGCGTGGTCGCCGACGCGGACGAGAGCCAGGCCCTGGAGTTGCTGCGCGGCCACCATCCCGGCGCGAGGCGGATCGGCCGCGCCGCCGCGGGCGCCCGGACCGTCGCGCGGCGGTAGGTCGCTCCCCGAGATTCGAGCACGAACGCGTTCGGCCGCCGGCATAGAAACTGAGTCCCGCTGGTTCCGGGGGACGGAACCAAAATGCCGCAGTTGGGGCGCCGCTGACGCCGTTTCTCGATACGAGCGCCATCTGCCGGTAGCGTGGGCCCATGCAGATCGCGATCCTGATCTTCGACGGCCTCACGGCGCTGGACGCCATCGGCCCCTACGAGGTTCTGTCCCGCCTGCCAGAGGCGGAGCTGCGCTTCGTCGCCAAGCAGGCGGGACCGAAGCGAACCGACACGGGCGCCCTCGGCGTTCAAGCCGACCTCGCGCTGGGCGACCTGGCCAGCCCCGAGGTTGTGCTGGTGCCCGGCGGCCCGGGAAATCGAGCCCTGATGAGCGATCCCGAGGTGCTGGATTGGCTGCGCGCCGCCCACGACGGCTCCACCTGGACCACGTCGGTGTGCACCGGCGCCCTGGTATTGGGCGCAGCGGGGATCCTCGACGGCAAGCGAGCCACCACTCACTGGGCCTTTGTGGACCGCCTGCCCGAGTTTGGCGCCGAGCCGCTCGCGCAGCGGGTGGTCGAGGACGGCAAGGTGATCACGGCTGCGGGGGTCTCGGCCGGCATCGACATGGCCCTTACCCTGGCCAGCCGGCTGGCCGGCGACCAGGTGGCGCAGGCAATCCAGCTCGGCATCGAGTACGACCCGGATCCACCCTTCGATTCGGGCTCGCCCGCCAAGGCCGCGCCGGAGCTGATCGAGCTGATCCGCGCTATGGAGCGCGGGCAGTCGATCTGAATGAAGCAATCCGTTCCGAACCCGATTCCGCAGTCCGCATCGCGATAATCGGGGGCACACTGGCGGGCAAGACCACCCAGCACCCAGGAGAAGCGGAAAAGGCAGCGTAGTCTCAAAGGATGAGCCAGGAGGCGACAACGGGGCTCGCGACCAGCATTATCGGGACCGTGCTGTCGGGGCGCTACCGCCTCGAGTCCAAGCTCGGCAGCGGCGGCATGTCCACTGTGTACCTGGCGCGCGACGAAACGCTTCAGCGCTGGATTGCGGTCAAGGTCATGCACCGCGAGATCTCGGACCAGCCGGACCAGCTCGAGCGCTTCCGCCGCGAGGCTCGCGCCGTGGCACAACTCTCCCACCCGAACGTGGTCGCCGTGATCGACGCCGGCGAGGACGGCGGTCACCCCTACATCGTCTTCGAGTACGTGGAGGGCGAGACCCTCAAGCAGCGGATCGACCGGCTGGGACGCCTGCCCATCGTCGAGGCGGCCGCCTACGGGATCGAGGTCGGCCGTGGGCTCGCGGCCGCGCACGGCCACCGGCTCATTCACCGCGACGTCAAGCCGCAGAACGTCCTCATCGACCCCGAGGGGCGCGCCAAGGTGACGGACTTCGGCATCGCGCGCTCGCTCGAATCCGACGGGCTCACCAAGACCGGCCGAGTGCTGGGCACGACCGACTACGTCGCTCCCGAGCAGGCCATGGGCCAGGCGGTGGACTCCCGATGCGACGTGTACTCGCTCGGCGTCCTCGTCTACGAGATGCTCACCGGCGAGGTGCCGTTCCAGGCGGACACGCTGGTTGGCGTGGCGATGAAGCACGTCAACGAGGAGATGCCCGACGTCCAGGAGCGTTGCCCGGGGGTCTCCGCGGCGCTCGCCGCGGTGATCGAGCGCGCGACGGCGAAGGAGCCCAAGAAGCGGTATCCCGACATGATCGCCATGCTCGCCGACCTGGAGGGCGCACTCGAGGTGGAGGTCGCCAGGGGCGGGACGGCCCACGGGGAGGCGACCAACGTGCTCGACGCCATCCCCGCTCGCCGCAGGCTCCTGACGTCGCGGCGGGCATCGGCGGCCGGCGTCGTGCTGGTGCTGGCGGCGGTCGCCGCGGCGCTGCTGATCGCGGCGTTGACGGGCGGGGACGAGCCCTCGACGGGCGGGGACGCCCCGCAGGGCGGGGAGATCGAGCTCGTCGAGGCCGAAACCTTCGATCCCCCGCCCGGCGACGAGGAGGAGCACGACTCCGAGCTGGACTTGGCGATCGATGCCAACCCGGACACGACCTGGACCACCGAGACCTACAACACGGCCGTCATCGACGATGCGGTCAGCAAGCCTGGCGTCGGCTTGGTCGTGGACGCCGGACAGCCGGTGACTGGAAGGAACCTGGCGATCCGCTCGGACGTGGGCGGTTGGAGCGTGGAGGTGTACGGCGCGGCCTCCGGCCCGCCGACGACGCTTCAGGACTGGGGCAGCGCGATCGGGGGGGCCCCCAACATGGGCACCGAGCAAACAGTTGAGCTCAATGCGACCAGCACCTCGCGGTACTACCTGCTCTGGATCACCAAGGCCGCCCCCACGGACAGCGGCTACGGCGTGGCCATCGGCGACGTGCAGCTATCCACCTGACCGGCTTCACCGATGGTCGAGTTGCGCTCGATAGAGGAACGCAACTCGACCATCGCGGCATCGGGGCCGCCCTACTTGCCTGGAGCGTGCGGCCCGTTCAGAACTCGAAGCCGCGCTGCTTCTCGTGCCGCTCGATCCCCAGCCGGACCAGCCGATCGCAGAGCTCCGGGTAGGACAGGCCGTCAGCCTCGAACAGCTTCGCGAACACGCTGGTCGTGGTGAAGCCCGGAATCGTGTTCAGCTCGTTGACCAGGACCGCGCCGCTGTCGCGGACGAAGAAGTCGCAGCGGGCGAGGCCTGAGCCGTCGATCGCCCGGAAGACGCGAGCCGCGAGCTCTCGCACGCGGGCCGTGGCCGCGTCCCCGATCCGGGCGGGCACGATCAGATCCATGCCGCCCTCGGCGTACTTGGCCTCGTAGTCGTACCAGTCGCCGTCAGTCACTATCTCCCCCGGGGGCGACGTCCGGGCCGCCTCGTTGCCGAGCACGGAGCACTCCACCTCCCTGCCGTCTCCATGCGCTTCGACGATCACCCGGGGGTCGTGGCGGCGCGCCCGCTCGACCGCGTCGTCCAGCGCCTGTTCGAGGCTGGTCACCTTCGAGATCCCGACGCTGGAGCCCAACCGCGCGGGCTTCACCCACAGAGGCAGGCCCATCGCCGCCGCCTGTTCCCGCCAGCCGTCTTCGCCCGCTTCGCAGAAATCCACCTGGGGGATGTCGTGAAAGGCGAGGACCCGCTTGAAGATCAGCTTGTCCACCGCCACGGCCGCTGCGAGCACGCCGGGGCCGACGTAGGGAAGGTCCAGGCACTCCAGCAGGCCCTGAACCGTGCCGTCCTCGCCGAACGGGCCGTGCAGCACGGGAAAGGCCACCTCGGCGCCGAGCAAGCCACCCCCGGCCCGCAGCTCGATCTCTTCGCCGTCGCGCGTCCAGCGCCCGTCACGCTCCAGCAGGACCTCGATCACTTCGTGGCCGGCCGCCCGCAGGCCCTCGGCCACCGACGCGCCCGAGCGGAGCGAGACCTGGTGCTCGCTCGAGCGCCCTCCGCTCAGCACCGCCACCCGCATCAGGGGCTTGGCGCCGGCGTGGTTGGCGTGGTGGTCGTCGGCGGCTCGGAGAACTTGCCGACGAAGACGGTCACGAACTCCCCTCGGCGAAGGCGCGTTCCGGCGGACGGGGATTGCTCGAGGACCTGCCCGTCCTCGTCCGGGTCGCTGGTCGTCCGCCTCACGACCCGGACGCTGAGACCGGCGTCCTTCAGGTCGGCCCTCGCATCGTCCTCCGACTGCCCGACGACGTTTGGCACGAACGCCGAGCCGGCTCCGGTCGAAACGACAACCGTGACGGTGGTGCGCGTCCTCACCGTGTCGCCGCCGGCCGGGTCCTGGTCGATCACCTGCCCCTCGGGCTCGTCGGAGTCGCGCTGCTCGATGTTCGGAATCAAGGCGGCGTCGCGAAGCGTGCTCTCGGCGAGGTCCTGCTGAAGGCCGACCACCGAGGGCACCTGCACGAGCTTCGTCCCGCTTGAGATCAGCAAGGTCACGCGGCTGCCGCGCTCCGACTCCTCTCCGGCCAGGGGCTCCGTGCCGATCGCCAGGCCAGCCCGCACCCTGTTTGAAGGTGTCTGGTCCACTCGGACGCGGAACCCGGCGTCCTTGAGTCTCTCTCGCGCCCGCTTCTCGGCCAATCCTGCCACCGGCGGCACCAAAACCGTGCCCAGCCCGGTGGAGACGGTGATCGTCACAGTCGAGCCCTCGTCGACCTCCGAGCCCGCTGTTGGGTCCTGCTCCAAGACCGTTCCCTCGGGCGCGTCGTTCGTGTCCGGTCTGACCAAGACTTCGAACCCGGCATCCCGCAGAATGGTCTCAGCCTGGGTTTGGTCCTTGCCGTACACCGTCGGAACCAGAACCCGGTCCGGGCGCGTCAGCGCGTAGGCGATCACCCCGCCAAGCAGGAGGAGGAGCAGCGTCATGGCGATCAGCCTCGCGGGCGTGAAGAAGCCGCGGCGCTCTGGGGGCGCCTCGGAGGGCGCAGCCGGCGGCGTCCCGGCGGCCACGGCCACCGCCTCGTGGGCGGCGGTGTCGCCGAGTGCGGCGCCGCTCGGGTCTGTCTCGGCGGCGTCCAGCGCCGCCAGGAACTCCTCCGCGGAGGCGAAGCGGTTGGCGGGATCCTTGGCCAGCGCCTTCAGCACCACCGCGTCCAGGGCGCGGGACACCGCCGGGTTGAGCTCGCTTGGCGGTCGGGGGCGCTCTGAGACCTGCTTCAGGGCAACGGTCACCGGCGACTCCGCCTCGAACGGGACCCGCCCGGTGAGCGCCTCGTACAGCAGCACCCCGATCGAGTAGATGTCGGACGTCGCCGTGACCGGCAACCCCTGCGCCTGCTCGGGTGACAGGTACTGGGCCGTTCCCAGCACGGACCCCGTCTGGGTGATCTCCGAGACGCCGGCCCGGGCGATCCCGAAGTCCGTCACCCTGGCGCGCCCCTCCGAGTCCACGAGCACGTTCTGGGGCTTCAGGTCACGGTGGACGATTCCGTTCGCGTGCGCGTACCGCGCCCCGGCGAGCACCTGGCGGACGATCTCCACCACCTCGGAGACCGAGAGCCCGCGCTGGATCAGGTCGTTCAGCGAGGCGCCCTCCACATACTCCATGGCGATGTAGTGGCTGCCGTCATAGGTGCCGCGGTCGAAGACCCCGACCACGTTCGGGTGCTGGAGGCCGGCGGCCGCCGACGCCTCGCGGCGAAACCGCTCCACGAACTGCTCGTCTTGAGCGAAGCGATCGTGCAGGAACTTGAGCGCCACGCGGCGGTCGAGCATCGCGTCCTCGGCGCACCACACATCGGCCATGCCGCCGGAGCCCAGGCGCTCCAACAGCCGGTAGCGCCCCGCGACCAGCGTCTCCGCCTCGAGCTTCATCGGTTGAGCAGGCTCTCCATCACCTGAGTCGCGATCGGCCCGGCGATGTCGCCGCCGAAGCAGCTCTGGCAGCGCTCCAGCATCACCGCCACCGCGACCTGCGGGTCGTCGGCCGGGGCGAAGCCGATGAACCAGGGGCGGTTGATCCCCGCCTCGGGATCGATCTCGGCGGTGCCGGTCTTGCCCGCAAACGGCAGCCCCCCGACCGTCAGGCCAGCCGCTGTCCCCTCCTCGGTGACGTTGGTCATCATCTCGGCCACCTGGGAGGCGCTCTCTTCGCTGACCACGGTCGACTGCTCATGCGGGTCGAGCTTCTCGACCGTGCGCCCATCGGGGTCCGTGACCCGTTGCACGAAGGTCGGCCGCATCAGGACGCCCTGGTTGGCGATCGTTGCGGCGACCTCGGCCATCTGGAGCGGCGTGGTCAGCAGCCGCTCCTGGCCGATCGCAGCCCGGCCGATGTCGATCGCATCGCCGGGATCGAGGAGCTGGCCCTCGTCGTAGATTCCGCTCGGCGCCATCTGGCTATCCGGATAGCCCAGCTCGGGGTCCCGGTTGAACCCGAACCGGTCCATGTACTTGAACATCGTCTCGTTCCCCAGCCGCTCCCCGACCTGGGCCCAGTATGTGTTTACCGAATTGGTCAAAGCATCAGTCGCGGTGATGTCACCGAAGCTCTGGTCGCCCGCGTTTTGAAGGTCGACCCCGCCGATCTCCTGTGGCGAGGCCCCGCTGAGCACCGTGTCCGGGGTGAACTCGCCCGAGTCGAGCGCGGCGGCCGCGGTGACCACCTTCATCGTCGAGCCCGGCTCATACGTGCTCTGGGTGGGCCGGTTGACCAGCGGCGCGCTCTGATCCGTGTTGAGCTCCTCGAGGGTGTCGGTGTTCTTGACCAGGTTGGGGTCGAAGCCCGGCACCGAGGCCATCACCCGGACCGCTCCGGTCGAGGGCTCGATCGCAACCACGGAGCCTCCCGCGCCGCTCGCCCCGGCGGTCGAGGCGATCGCCGACTCGAGCGCCTGGGTGGCCAATCCCTGCGTTTGCGCGTCGATCGTCAGGGCGACGTCGTCCCCCTCCTGCGGGACGTCGCGGATCTGGTCGATGATCGAGGCGAACTCGTTGCGCTCCCCGGCCAGGAAGCCGTTCTCGAAGCGCTCGATCCCCGTCCGGCCGGCTTCGATGAAGCTGTAGCCCACCGGGTTTCCGAACAGCTTCCCCTGCGGGTACTCGCGCACGTAGACCGGATTCTTGCCGCCGCCCACCGGGAAGCTCTCCGCGACCGTCACCCCGTCCGCGGTCTCGATGATTCCGCGCTCCACCGTCTGCTCGGCGATCAGCGGGCGGCGGTTCTCGGGGTTGTCCTTGAGGTTGTCCGCGTCGAACACGGCCCAGTAGGACGTAAAGCCGACCAGGGCGGCGAAGAACAGCAGCAGGAGCCCGTAGAGGCGGATGATCGGGGAGTTCACGCCGGCAGCGCCTCCAAGTCGCCTCGGCGATCGCCAGGCGGGGCGGGCGGGCGCCGCGCATCGTTGGAGATCATCAGCAACAGCCCCAGCAGGATCATGTTGGCGATCACCGAGCTGCCACCGAAGCTGACGAAGGGCAGAGTCACCCCGGTCAACGGAATGAATCGCACCACTCCGCCGATGATCACCACCGCTTGCAGCGCGAAGACCGCCGTCAGGCCCGCGGCCAGGAGCTTCGAGAAGCCGTCTCGGGCCATCACCGCCGTCTTGAACCCTCGAGCCGCGATCAGGCCGTAGATGGCGACCACCGCGGCCCCGCCGAACAAGCCGAGCTCGCTGACGATCAGGGCGTAGATCTCATCGGTGTGCGGCGTCGGGAGGATGCTCCCGCAGTCGGGGAAGGGTTGCGCGCAGTCGGGGGCGAACGGGCCCGGCAGCTTCAGCAAAGACTCGCCGAGGCCCTTGCCGAACAGCCCGCCGTCGGCCTGGGCGAACAGCGACTGCTGGATCTGGCCGGCTCCGGCGGCGTCGCTGTGCCACGGGTCCAGCCAGATGTCGATGCGGTCGCCGACGTGGGCGATCGCGTGCTCCATCACCCAGGCGCCCGCAAAGAACAGCACCAGGCCCGCAACCACGTAGGAAAGGCGAGCCGTGGCGATGTAGAGCAGGGCCAGAAAGGCACCGAAGAACATCAGCGAGCTGCCCAGATCCCGGATGACGACGAGCATCAGCATCGCGGCCCCCCAGACCACGAGCAGGGGCCCGAAGTGCTTCAGGGGCGGGATCGTGAGGCCGGCGACGCGGCGCGCGGTGACCGCCAAGAGCTCCCGCTTCTCACGCAGGTAGCTGGCCAGGAAGATGACCACGCAGATCTTCGCCACCTCGGCCGGCTGAAACGAGAGCGGCCCGAGGTCGATGCCCAGGTACGCCCCGTTAACCTGGGAGCCGATCCCGGGCAGCCGCGGCGCCATCAACAGCAAGATGCCGACCGTCGCGATCACGTACCGGTAGCGCTCCACCACGTGGTAGTCGCGGACGAGCAGGATCGTCACCGCCAAGAGCCCCGCTCCTGCGACGAAGATCGACGCCTGCTTCAGGGCCAGGCCCTCGTCGATCCGAAACAGCATCACCAGGCCGATCGCGGCCAGCAGCGCGCAGAGCGGGAACAGGTACGGGTCGGCGTGGGGAAGCCGGGCCCGGATGAACAGGTGGACGCCCAGGCAGACGGCCAGGAAGTAGCCGCCGTAGATCAGGCTCAGGTCCCCGATCTGGCTCGACTCGACGATGAACACCGCCGTGAACCCTCCGGTGACCAGCACGGCAACCGGGAGCAGAGCAAGGAGCTCGCGGTTGCGCGCGCTCACTGCCCTCCTCCGCCGCCGGAGCCGGCGCCCTGGGCAGAGTCCCCCTTCCGCGCGTCGGCCTGCCCCGTCTTCCGCTCCCCATCCGTTGCCTTCCGCTTTCGAACCGGGGGCTGCGCCGCCGATTGGAGGTCCGTGAGCAAGTCGGCCGCGTCGTCGTGAGAGCGCAGCGTGTGATCGGTGGCGCTTCCTCGCCGGCTCGCAGGGATCGCGCTTACCTGGACCGGCGCCGAGTAGACCTCGGTGTAGAGCTCGATCCCCAGCGGCAGCTCGTACGGAAGGCCGCGGTAAAGCGCGGCGCGGCCCCCGGAGTCCATACCCAGGAAGTAGACCTGGTGCAGGCCGTAGATCGCGGCGCCCACGAGCCCCGCGAGGACCGCTACCGCGGCGAGAGACTTGGCCAGGCGCCGGGGCCACCTGCGTGCCCGGGCGGTGGGGGCGCCACGGGGCGCGACCCGCTCGCGGGACGTCGCGCTCTCGCCTGCGGCCTCCGCCAGCGCCCCCGCCGTCAGTCCCGCCTCCTCCGCGGCCGGGCCGATCAGCGTCGGTTGCTCCTTCGTCTCGGCCGCCTCCTCGGCCGCCTCCACCCGAAAGGCGACCACCGTGATGTTGTCTCGCCCGCCGGCCTCGTTCGCCTCGCGGACCAGGCTCGAGACGGCCTCGTCGAGGCTCTCGGTGTTCGCCAGCGTGGCTGCGATTCGATCCTCCCGCACCATCGTCGTCAGACCGTCGGAGCACAGCAGATAGACGTCCCCGGGCCGCGCTCTGTAGGTCATCGTGTCCACCTCGACCTCCCGCTCGGGCCCCAACGCCCGGGTGATGATGGAGCGCTGCGGGTGGTCCAATGCCTCCTCGTCGGTAAGGCGGCCCTGGCGGCGGAGCTCCTCCACCAGTGAGTGGTCGGAGGTCAAGAGCTTCAGCTCGCCGTCGCGGAACAGGTACGCGCGGCTGTCACCGACGTGGGCGAAACTGACCTCGTCGTCCTCCACCAAGGCGGCGGTGAGCGTGGTCCCCATTCCGGAGCGCGAGGAGTCGGCCTGGGCCAGGCGGTGGATGCGGGCGTTGGCCGTCCTGGCGATCGCCCGCAGGTAAGCCTCAGGAGATCCCTCGCCACGGCTCGCGGGCTCAAACGACTCCGCCGCCAGCCGCGAGGCGACCTCCCCGGCCTGGGCACCGCCCATTCCGTCCGCGACCGCAAACAGGGGCTCGCGGGCGAAGTACGCATCCTCGTTGGTGTTGCGCTGCCGCCCGGTGTCGGTGCGATGAGCCTGCTCGACGACCTGCAGCATCAGTGGCCGCCACCGTGGGCAGGGTCGTGCTTGGGCGAGCGAAAAGCGAGCATGGCGAGGACGCAGGGAGGTCGAATAGTGCGTGCTATTCGACCGACCGAGGACGAAGCCAGGCGACGCTTTGCAGCCGATCCAAGCACGGGTCTGTCCGCGGTGGCGGCCACTCAGGCTCCAGGCACCTCGAGCTCGAAACGGAACTCGGTGTCGCCGATTCGCAGCTCGTCGAGGTCGCTCAGCTTCGCTTCGGAGTCCAGACGTCCTCCGTTGAGGAACGTCCCGTTGGTCGAGCTCATGTCCTCAACGTAGTAGCTGGCCCCGCGAGAGTAGATACGCGCGTGCACCCCCGAGGCGAATCGGTCCTCGATCCGGACGTCGGCATCGGTCGAGCGCCCGATCGAGAGGCCCCCGAACAGGTCGAACCGCTCTCCGGGCTCCAGTCCGCCGCCCCGAGTCACCACCAGCGAGGCGTCCGTGGCCGCTGCCCGGCCACCCGGGCCGACCGGATGGAAGCCCGTGGCCTCGGGGGCGGGCATGGTCGTGCGGCGCAGCTCACGAAAGGCGCTCCGTGCCACCCAGAGCAGGAACAGGTAGAGGACGGCTAGGAAGCCGAACTTGAGCGCTACCGCGATCGGCTCGGTCTCCATCGCCAGCTAGACCACTTACTGCTCGATGTCGAAGGTGAACCTCGTCGTCCCCAGGGTGACCTCGTCCCCGGGCGAAAGCCGCGAGCGGTCAACGAGCCGGTCGTTGACCTTGACGCCGTTGGTCGAGCCCAGGTTGACGACCTGCCAGTCTCCCGTCGGGCCGCGGCGCAGCTCCGCGTGCTCCCGCGACACGTTCGGATCCGACAGCACGCAGTCGCATCCCTGGGAGCGTCCGAGCACCGCCACGGGACCGTCGAGCACGTACCGGCGGTCGTCGAGCGTCACGATCGCCTTGGTCTCGGTCAGGTGGCCCCCCGGCCGGCGCCGCTCCTTGCGCGACTGCTTCGGCGGAGCGCTGTAGATCATCGTGTGGCCCTCCTCACCCTGTGAGGGCTCCTCGCCTTGGCGTGCGGGCGGCTTCACCAGCAGGGTCTGGATCCCGAACTCTCCCAGCCGCAGGCGCTCGTCCGTCTCGAGCTTGACCTCGGGGCGCGTCAGCAGCGCGTAGTCGTGGCGGCGCGCGTGCTCGAGGAGGTACGCCGACATCTCCTGCTCAAGCGAACGCTCGTAACCCTCCAGCCGGCGCCGGTCCTCGGTGGAGAGCCAGACCGTGTACTGGTTGGGGACGTAGACACGGGACACGGACGCGGTCCGGTGAGCATCCATCTCCTTGGCAAGCTTGCGAGCCAGCTCAACCGGTTGCACCTGCGACGAAAAGGCGCGGCTGAACACCCCCTCGACGAGGTTCTCGATCCGTTGCTCGAGATTTCTGAGAACGCTGATCCGAAGCTCCTTACGCGAGCCCGTTGGGCGGCGGGCA
>JBBPIK010000011.1:0-21116 GCA_038040415.1 Actinomycetota bacterium | reverse complement strand
ATTTCTGAGAACGCTGATCCGAAGCTCCTTACGCGAGCCCGTTGGGCGGCGGGCACGAGCCTGAGCGGCTCCATTGCCCGGTGCGCGGCGACAATCCTAGAGTGCTCTGCGTCGGAAGTACCGCCGCGAGCGCCGGCTCTTCGGATCAGGGCAGGGCGCCCGATCCCCCGCCTTGGATCGCCGCGCGAGCGCCGGGAATCGGGGCCGCCTGGCCGCCCACTTGCGGCGGGCGCAGCCGGAACTCGACGATCACGGCCACAAGCGCCGCGGCGGCGATCAGCAGCGGGCGGTCCGTGAGGCCGCCACCGTCGGCCACGAGCTGGAGTCCGGCCTGAAGCCCGGCCGACCACAGCAGGGCGCCCAGCAGCGCCAGGGCAACGTGCCCGGTGCGCAGAATCATGCCCAGCACCACCGCGGCCAGCGCGAAGACGGCGGCGCCGAACAGAGCCTCCGGGGTGAGAAGCGGAGCCATCAAGGCGCTGGCAGCGTCAGCAGTGGAGTGGCTCCAGCCCTCGGGCGCCGTCTCGATCAGACCGAAGTCGGACCCCACCCCTAGGGTCGCTGCGCCCACCAGCAGCCAGCACCAGCCGAGCGCCCCCAGCACTCCGCGCTCGAGGGCCGTGCCCCGCGATCCCGCCGCGGCCGGATAGACCGGGGCGACTGAGATGACGGCGAGCAGCGGAGCAAGGGCGGGCAGCGAAGCCCAGCCCAGGGGCGAGGCGACGAGGATGGTGGGGGCGGTCAGCGCCCCGAGGACCAGGGCCAGCCCCGGATGCCCGAGAACCGCCACCACAGTCACCGCCAGGCCCCATGCGGTCAGTGCCATAAGCTGGGCGACCCGCAGCCGGCCGGCCCCGTGCTCGGGACGCTGCTGGGAGCGCGGCGGGGGGACGGGGCGTTGGCCGTCAAGCGACGTCAGCGCGGTCTGGAGACTGTCGTGGAGCTCGGCGAGCGAGGGACGCAGCTCTGGCTCCGGAAGCAAGCAGGAGTCCACGCACGCCGAAAGGTGCCTGGGCAGGTCCGGGCGGTGCTCCCGAAGCGAGGGAAGCGGCTGGCCGATCTCCCTTGCGGTGTGAGCGGGCGTCGCCCGGGCCACGGGATTCGTGCCCGCCCACAGCTCGTAGAGCGTCAGCGCGAGCGAGTAGGTGTCGGCGTGCTCGCCTGCCGGCTCGCCCTCGGCCTGCTCCGGCGCCATGTAGGCGAGCGTCCCGACCACCTCACCAGTCGCCGTCAGAGCCGCAGCGCCCGCCAGCGACGCAATCCCGAAGTCCATCAGCTTCGCTTGGCGGCCCACCCCGTCGTCGACGCGAACGATGACGTTCTGGGGCTTGACGTCCCTGTGAATCACCCCACGCTCGTGGGCGTGGGCGAGCGCCTCGCAGATGTCCGCGCCGAACTCCGCAGCCTCGCGATCACTGAGCCCCTCGCACTGAGCCAGCTCCGCCAGCGTCGTCCCCTCGACCAGCTCGCTTACCAGCACCGCGCGGCCGTCCTGAGAGCCCAGCTCGTAGAGCGTCACGATGCCTGGATGGTTGAGGCGTGCGGCCGCCTGGGCCTCACGCAGGACGCGTCGCGCGTCAGCGCCCGCGATCTCCTTGACCGCAACCTGCCGCTGGAGTCGCTCGTCGAAGGCCCGGTAGACGGTGCCCATGCCGCCGGACCCCACTCGGTCCAGGACACGGAAGCGCCCCATGACGAGCTCGCCTAGCATTCCGACTCCAGCTTCGCCGCCGATCGCCCGGACCCTCCCGGCACCGCGCAAGGCTTCGTGCGTACTCGCACGTTCTGCCCGGCGATCCAGCGGGCCTGGGTCATACTCTCCCGCGTTGAACGCACATACTTGGGCGTCCAACGGCACTTGCCTGAGGCTTGAGCTTGGCATTCCTCGACGAGGAAGAAGCACTCGGATCCACCGGCGGCGGCGAGCCGCCGTTCCGCCGCGAGCACGATCCGCAGCGCCAGATCATGGTCCGCCGCGCGGTCGGCGTCGGCGTGATCGTGGTGCTCTTGATCCTGATCGTGCTGGGAGTCAGGGGGTGCCTGGACGCACGCAAGGAGCGCGGCTTCGAGAACTACGCCCGCGACCTGAACGCGATCGTCGCCCAGTCGGAGCAGCTATCGAGCGACTTCTTCGCGCGGCTCAGCGACCCCGGCAACCTCAGCGCCCTGAGCTTCGAGGCCGAGATCAAGTCGTATCGAGGCAGCGCGGAGGACCTCGCGGGTCGGGTCGAGGAGCTCAACACCCCGGACGAGCTGAAGGGGGCTCAGGGCGAGCTCGAGCTCGCCTTCCAGCTGCGCAGCGACGCCCTCACCGGGATCTCCGACCAGATCTCCACGGCGCTCGGCAACCAGGGCCAGGGCCGAGCCGTCGACTCGATCGCGGGCTACATGAACTACTTCTTGGCGAGCGACGTCCTCTATGAGCGCGCGGCGGGGCAGATCAACGCCGAGCTCGAGGACCAGGGCATCAGCGAAACGGTGCCCGAGAGCGTCTTCCTCGCGGACCAGCGTTGGCTCGACCCGCTCGAGGTCTCCTCAGCCCTCGCGCTGGTGTCGGGGGACGAGCAGGCAACGAGCGGCACCCACGGCTTGGCGCTCTATCAGACCACCGTTCAGCCGGGCGACGTGAATCTCGATCCGAGCAGCGCGGCGACGATCAGCGGCACCGGCTCTCCCGAGATCGAGGTACAGGTGCAAAACCAGGGCGATTCCGAGGAAGCCGACATCGGGGTCACGTTCGAGCTCACCGGCGGCGCCCAGACGATCTCCGGCGATGCGACGATTCCGCGGATCGCCGCCGGCGAGATCCAGACCGCCTCGATCCCGATCGATCCGGCGCCGGACCCGGGGCAACAGCTCACGCTGGAGGTGACCGTCCAACCCGTTCCGGGCGAGCAGATCGCGGAGAACAACCGCTCCACCTACCAGATCACCTTCGACTGACGGATTGCCGCCAAAACGGGCCTCCATACACTCGGGGGCGCCGTGGCGATGAGGATCGCATTCCTGGGGCCGGCCGGGACCTTCTCCGAGGATGCCCTGCGCGCAGCCGTGGGCGGCGCCGAGATCGATGCGCGGCCCGCGCCCAGCGTCTATGAAGCGATCCGAGCGGTGTCCGAGGGCGAGGCTGAGCGGGCCCTGGTCCCGTTCGAGAACTCGATCGAGGGGGCGGTCCGTTCCACCCTCGACACGCTCGCCTTCGACGCGCCCTCGGTGACGATCGCGGGCGAGCACGACCACCCGATCGCCAACAGCCTGATCGCCCGCGAGGAGGTCCCGCTGGACCGAATCGAGGTCGTGCTCTCCCACCCCCAGGCGAGCGCGCAGTGTGCGCGATTCATCCGCGAGCAGCTGCCGCGGGCGGAGGTGCGCGCCGCCGCAAGTACGGCCGAGGCTGTGCGCGAGGTCTCGGCCAGCTCCGAGCCATGGGCCGCGCTCGGCGCGGCGTCTGCGGCACGAATCTACGGCTGCGTGGTCCTTCGCGAGGGGATCGAGGACACCCCCGAGAACGTGACGCGCTTCGTCTGGGTCGCGCCCGCCGGCACCAGGGCCGGCGGAGAGGGGCCCTGGCGAACGACGCTCGTCTTCGCCGAGCTGGGTGACGATCACCCTGGCGCGCTGGTAGAGGCGCTGACCGAGTTCTCGAAACGCGAAGTGAACCTGACCCGGATCGAGTCGCGCCCGCGACGACGAGGGCTCGGCCGCTACATGTTCTTCATCGATCTGGACGGGGCGGAGGGTGAACCCGCCGTGGCCGAGGCGATCGAGGGGCTGCGGCGCAAGGCGGAGTCGGTGCGAATCCTCGGAAGCTACCCGGTCGCGACCAACGGGGTCCCGGGCGCATAGGGGTCATTGCCGGATCGCGCCACAGGGCGGCCCGAGGGCGCTGTTTACAATCGTGCCGCTATGCACACGCAGGGCGACCCTCACGTAGGGCTTCAGAGCGCCACGGCTCAGGAGCCTCGGGGGGTTGTGCCGGCGACGGGCGATCCGGCTGCGAACGGCCACGAGCCTAGCTATGCCGCAAACGGCCACGGGCTGAACGGCCACCGGTCCCACGTCGCGATCGGCGGCCGGGTGCTCGTCCTCAACGCAAGCCACGAGCCGATCAACGTCTGCAACGTGCGCCGGGCCACGGTGCTGGTGCTGAAGGAGCGGGCCGAAGTGATCGAGCGCGGCGAGGGCGCGCTGCATTCGGAGCGACTCGTGTTCGACCGCCCCTGCGTGATCCGCCTGATCCGGTACATCCGCGTCCCGCGCGACGTCCATCGCCGCAAGATCACCCGCAAGGCGGTGCTCGCCCGAGACGCCTGGACCTGCCAGTACTGCGGCCACCAGGCGTTGGGGCTGACCGTGGACCACGTGATTCCACGCAGCCGCGGCGGCGAGTCGGTGTGGGAGAACATCGTCGCCTCCTGCGCGCCCTGCAACCGCAGGAAGGGCAATCTGACCCCACGTGAGGCGCGGATGCACCCCCGCAGCCGTCCGCGGCCACCCGGACCGACCGTGTTCATCCGCCTCGCCAGCCCCAGGATCCCGATCGCCTGGAAGCCGTATCTGGTCGCCGCGTAAACGAAGGGCCGCCTCGAAAGGCGGCCCTTCGTCACAAGGTGCGGTTGGAAACGAGCTGGGGATTGGCGACGGGGCGGGACGTGCTCCCCGCCTCCCACGCTCGCCGGTGCCCGGGGTGGATTCCACCGGGCGGCCCGCACGGCCACCTAGCGGCCCTGCACCTCCAGCGTCCCAGAAATCATCTGACTCAAGCTAGGACCACCTCCTTTCTCTGGTCCACCGATTGAAGCAGAAGAGTCAGTCGGGTGCCAGGCTCAGAGACGCTCGCGGGCCTCCGCCATGCGCTCCGCGAATTCGCGTATGGGTCGGACACGGCCGACCCGGGCTGCCAGGCGAGGTGCGATCGCGTTCAGCAGGATGAGCGGTCGCACCGGGCGTTTATTGACGATCACCTCAGGCGGGTTCTGGCGGATCGCTCGCACCACAGCGGCGCCGACGGACTCGGGCGGCACGGTTCCGAGCACGCGTGGCGCGGGCACAAGGTGCTCGAAGCGCCCGTACATCCCCACCCGGCTGACGAAGCCGGGACAGATCGCCGAGAAGCCGACTGGCTCGCCCACATTCTCCGCCCGCAGCGCGTGGGTGAAGGCGACCACGCCGTGCTTGGTGGCCGAATATGAGGCCAAGCCCGGCGTTGGGATCTTGCCGGCGAGCGAGGCGATGTTGACGATGTGGCCGCGCTGGCGCTCCAGCATCCCGGGAAGGACGATCCGCGTCAGGTCCATCACAGCCAGCAAGTTGACCAGGACGCTCGTCTCGAGCTCCGGCTCGGTGGTGTTCACAAAGGTTCCCGCGAACTCGACCCCGGCGTTGTTGACGAGGATGTCGAGCGGACCGACCGACTCGGCGGCCCACGACGCGAGCCGCTGCCGCTCGTCGGCATCGGCGACGTCCGCCGGCGCCTGGCTGACCTCAACGCCCCGGCTCCGCAACTCGGCCGCCAGCCCGTCCACGGGCGCCTCCGGCAGGTCGGTCAACGCCAGGTTGACGCCCTCCGCCGCGAGCGCCCGGGCGATGTAGCCGCCCAGTCCGCCTCCGGCGCCGGTGACGAGGGCGTTGCGGCCACGCAGCTCCTCCACGACCGCGGAGACTATCCCCAGCGGCGCGGAGGCACTAGCGCTCCTTGCGGGTGGGCCGCTCGCGCGCCGGTTGCCCGTCTGCCTTCGCCGCCTTCGGCTCGGACTTCGGAGCGACGGACGCTTCGGCGCCGGCCTCGGAGGCGCCGTTCTCCGAGGCGCCGTTCTCTTCCACCGGCGCGCCGGACTCGACCACCAGGGCGACCGCGCTGACCCGATCGTCGTCGCGGAGGTTCATCACCCTGACGCCCTGGGTGGCGCGGCCCATCTGCGAGATGCCACCGGCCTGGGTGCGTTGCACCATGCCGTTCTCCGAGATGAACAGCAGGTCCTGGTGCTCGCGCACGATCAGGGCGCCGGCCAGGCCGCCCTTCTTCGGCGTCAGCTTCATCGTCAGCACGCCCTTGGTCCCGCGCCCCTTCACCGGATACTCGGGGATCGCGGTGCGCTTGCCGTAGCCGTTCTCGGTGACCACGAATAGCTCGGCGTCGTCGCGGGTGACGTCCATGGCCAGCACGCGGTTCGCCTCTCGGCCGATCTTGCCGGCGACGTTCATTCCCCGGACGCCGGAGGTATCGCGCCCCATCGGGCGCACCGCCTTCTCCGAGAAGCGCGAGGCGTGGCCCGACTTGGAGACCAGCAACAGGTCGTCGTCGCCCGAGGTGAGGCGCACTTGCACCAGCTCGTCACCGTCGCGGACCTTGATCGCGATGATCCCGTCCGCCCGGATCGGCGTGTTGTACGCGGGGAACTCGGTCTTCTTGACCTGTCCCTTGGCGGTCGCGAAGACCAGATATTTCCCCTCGCTGAAGTCGCGGGTGGGCTTCACCGCCATCACCCGCTCGCGGTCGCGCAGCGGCAGCACGTTGACCAGGGCGCGCCCCTTCGAGGTCCGCGAGCCCTCCGGCAGCTCGTAGACCTTGAGCCGGTAGACCTTGCCGCGGTTGGTGAAGAACAGCATCCAGTCGTGCGTCGAGCAGATGTGAAGGTGCTCGATGTAGTCGCCCTCCTTGAGGTCCATCCCCATCACGCCGATGCCCCCGCGCCGCTGCTGGCGGTAGGTGGCCAACGGCAGCCGCTTGACGTAGCCGGAGCGGGTGATCGAGATCACCATCTGCTGGTCGGCGATCATGTCCTCGATGTTCATGTCGCCCTCGAAATGGGTGACCTCGGTGCGTCGCTCGTCGCCGTAACGCTCCTCGAGCTCGTCGAGCTCCTCCACGACGACGCCGTCAATTCGCGCCGGATCTCCCAGGATCGCCCGCAGGGCGGCGATCCGCTCGATCAGCTCGGTGTGCTCGGAGCGAACCTTGTCGGACTCCAGCGCCGTGAGCCGCGCCAGGCGCATGTCCAGGATCGCCTGGGCCTGCTCCTCGGAGAGCTCGAACTTGTCGATCAGGCCGGCGCGGGCGGCGTCGGTGTCGGCCGAGGAACGGATCAAAGCGATCACCGCGTCGAGGTTGTCGAGCGCGATCAGCAGCCCCTCGAGGATGTGAGCCCGCGCCTCGGCGCGGCGCAGCTCGTACTGAGTCCGCCGGGTGACCACCTCGCGCTGGTGGGCGACGTAGTGGTGGATCAGCTCCTTGAGGCTGAGCGTTCGCGGCACCCCGTCGACCAGGGCGACCATGTTGAGCCCGAACGAGGTCTGCATCTGAGTGTGCTTGAAGAGCTGGTTGAGGACGACCTCGTACGGGTCGCCGCCGCGCTTCAGCTCGATCACCAGCCGCATCCCCGAGCGGTCTGACTCGTCGCGCAGGTCCGAGATCCCGTTGATCTTCTTCTCGCGGACCAGGGCGGCGATCTTGGTGATCAGGCCGCCGTCGCCGCCCTTCTTGACCATGAACGGCAGCTCGGAGACGATCACCGCCTCCTTGCCGCCCCGCAGCGGCTCGATGTGGGCACGAGAGCGAACCCGAACGCTGCCGCGCCCGGACGCGTAGGCGTCGCGGATGCCCTCGGCGCTCATCATGCCGCCGCCCGGGAAGTCCGGGCCCTTGATGTACTTCATCAGCCCGGCGAGGTCGATCTCGGGGTTCTCCATGTAGGCCTTGACGGCGCCCACCACCTCGCTCAGGTTGTGGGGCGGGATGTTGGTCGCCATCCCGACCGCGATCCCCGCCGTCCCGTTGACGAGCAGGTTCGGGAACCGTGCCGGCAAGACGATCGGCTCCTGCTGCGACTCGTCGTAGTTGGGGCCGAAGTCGACGGTGTCGGCGTCGATGTCGCGCAGCATCTCGGTGGCGAGGCGCGCGAGGCGCGCTTCGGTGTATCTCATCGCGGCCGGCGGGTCGTCGTCGATCGAGCCGAAGTTGCCCTGCCCGTCGACCAGCGGGTAGCGCAGCGAGAAGTCCTGCGCCATGCGGGCCAGGGTGTCGTAGATGGCGGAGTCGCCGTGGGGGTGGTACGTACCCATCACCTCGCCGACGATGAAGGCCGACTTGCGGTGAGGCCGGGTGGGCTGTAGCGCCAGGTCGTGCATCGCGTACAGCACCCGCCGGTGAACCGGCTTGAGCCCGTCGCGAACGTCAGGCAGCGCCCGGCCGACGATCACGCTCATCGCGTAATCGAGGTACGAGGAGCGCATCTCCAGGCTGAGCTCGCGCTCCTCTATGCGCCCGGTGAGGGCCTCGAGCCCGCCGGCCTCCATCAGATCAGCAACCCGTCAGCCGAACGGACGTGAAAGCCAAGCAGGTCGGCCGACGCAGCGCTAAACATCCAGAAACCTCACGTCCTTGGCGTGCTTCTCGATGAAGTGCTTGCGCGGCTCGACCTTGTCGCCCATCAGGTCGGCGAACACGCGCTCTGCCGTCGACGCGTCCTCGATCGTCACCCGCTGGAGCGTCCGGCTTGAGGGATCCATGGTCGTCTCGCGCAGCTGATCGGCGTTCATCTCACCGAGGCCCTTGAAGCGCTTGAGCGACACCCCCTGGCGCGCCAGCTCGAGGACCGCCAGCCGCAGGCCGTCGAAGGAGTGAGCCTCGCGGTGCTTGTCGCCAAGCGTGACCTGGAACGGCGGCCGGCCGACCTGCTTCAGCAGCTCGCCGTGCACCTCGACCAGGCGGCGGTAGTCGTTCGACTTGAACAGGGCCCCCGGGAGCCGGTGGGTGCGGGCCAGCCCGCTCGCCCGGTGGACGGCCTTGACCACGAGCTCCTCGCCGGTGGACGAGATCAGCTCGGTCTCGTAGGGCTCCTCCTTGGGATCTTCGGCCTCGACCAGCTTCTTGACGCCGGCGATCGTCGCCGCGCCGGCGTCGAGGATCTGCGACTCGGCCAGGAAGGCGACCGTCTCATGGCCGAACTCGGCCTGCACGGAATCGGTCCAGCCCTCGTACTCCTTGTAGCGGCGGCTGAAGCGCTGCCAGCGGGCCTCGGTCAGCTTGTGCGCCTTGCCCTTGGCGTCGATCAGCTCGAACTGCTCGAGCTTGTCGCGGAGCAGGATCTCCTCCAGCTCCGACTCCTTCTCGACATAGGTCTCCTGCTTGCCGTTCCGGACCTTGTAGAGGGGTGGCTTGGCGATGTACACGTAGCCCGCCTCGATCAGGTCCGGCATGTGCCGATAGAGAAAGGTGAGCACAAGGGTGCGGATGTGCGCTCCGTCCACGTCGGCGTCGGTGGACAGCACCAGCTTGTGGTAGCGGGCGTCGTCGAGGTTGAACTCCTCGTCGCCGATACCCGTGCCGATCGCCGTGATCAGCGCCTGGATCTCGACGTTCTGGAGCACCTTGTCGATGCGGCTCTTCTCGACGTTGATGATCTTGCCCCGCAGCGGCAGCACGGCCTGTGTGTTCCGATCGCGCGCCTGCTTCGCCGAGCCGCCGGCCGAGTCGCCCTCGACGATGAACAACTCGGCGAGGGTCGGATCCCGCACCGTGCAGTCCGCGAGCTTGCCCGGCAGGGTGGAGTTCTCGAGCGCCGACTTGCGCCGTGTCAGGTCGCGGGCCTTGCGTGCCGCGTCGCGGGCGCGTGCCGCGTCCACAGCCTTCTGGAGGATGCGCCTCGCCTCACCCGGGTTCTCCTCCAGAAACTCGCCCAGCTTGCGGTTGACTGTCTCCTTGACCAGGCCCTCCACCGGCGGGTTGCCGAGCTTGGTCTTCGTCTGGCCCTCGAACTGCGGATCCTGGAGCTTCACGGAGATCACCGCCGTAAGCCCTTCTCGGACATCGTCGCCGGTGAGGTTCTCGTCCTTCTCCTTGAGCAACCCCTTCTGCCGCGCGTAGGCGTTCAGGGTGCGGGTCAGGGCCGCGCGAAAGCCGGAGAGGTGCGCGCCGCCCTCGTGAGTGTTGATGTTGTTGGCGAAGCTGAACACGGACTCCTGGTAGGTGGAGTTCCACTGCATCGCCACCTCGACCTGGCCGTCCTCGGTCTCGTTGTCGAAGTAGACGGTCTTCCGGTGCAGCGCGTCCTTGTTCTCGTTCAGGTGGCCCACGAAGTCGACGATGCCGCCCTGGTATTGGAAGGTGTCGCGCTGCCCGGAGCCGCGCTCGTCGACCAGCTCGATGCGCAGGTTGCGGGTCAGGAACGCCGTCTCCCGCAGCCGCTCCGAAAGCGTCTGGTAGTCGAAGACCACATCCTCGAACACGTCGCCATCGGGGAGGAAGGTGATGATCGTGCCCGTCCCCTTGACCTTCTCGTCTCGCTTCAGCGAACCCTGAGGGTCCCCGCGCACGTAGTCCTGGACCCACTTGTATCCGTCGCGGCGCACCTCGAGGTGGAGGCGCTCCGAGAGCGCGTTGACCACCGAGACCCCCACCCCGTGCAGGCCGCCTGAGACCTTGTAGCCGCCGCCGTCCCCGAACTTGCCTCCCGCGTGCAGGGTCGTCATCACCACCTCGGCCGCCGGACGCTTCTCCTTCTGGTGCTCCTCGACCGGGATGCCGCGGCCATCGTCTGCGACCGTGACGCTGTTGTCCGGATGCAGGGTCACCGAGACCTGATCGCAGTGGCCGGCGATCGCCTCGTCCACTGAGTTGTCCACCACCTCGTAGGCGAGATGGTGGAGGCCCCGCGGCCCGGTTGACCCGATGTACATCCCGGGGCGCAGGCGAACGGCCTCGAGGCCCTCGAGGACCGTGATGTCCTTGGCGCTGTAGCCGTCGCTCGCCGCCCGGCCCTTGGTGCCGGGCTTGGGAGCCTTCTTCGCGGCCCCCTTGGGGGTGGGGGCTGCCTTCGCGCTACCGTCGCTCGGGGCCTTGCTTTTCGCCACTCAGTCCTTTCCGTTCGCTGGCGCCGGGGGAAACCCTGGCGTCATGAGAAACCCCGACCGACAGGCACGCCGTCAGGGGGCTGGCCGGCCGGTTCGGGGCGTCCGTCCAAGTTCACATAAGGATATCAGGAAAGGACCGCGGAAAACCCGCTCCTTTGCAACAAAAGCCCTGCAAAACACGCATAAACGAGGAACTCGCGATCAGTCGTTGTGGCGGCTGTGGTCAGCGGTGAAGCGAAGCGCCCTGACTGGCGCCTCCGGGGCGCCCCCGCGGGCCTCTGAAAGCGCCCGGTTGAGCCTCGCCAACAGCTCGGGCCCCAGCAGGTCCAGCTCCTGTGCCCAGGCCGCCGACCGGCAGGCGATGGTGATCACGCCGTCTCGCTCCGCCACCGGCTCGGCCTCGGCTGCGACCTGGGCGCCTGCGGCGGCCGGCCAGGCGCTCTGGGCGGCGGCGAGCACGGTCAGCGGCTCGGCGTGGGCGCGAGCCCCACGGAGAGCTGCGGCGAGCGGGCGTGGCGAGCGGCGAGGGCTCACGGGGTGTCCCTCATCCTGACGCTCGTGGCCTTGACGTGTATAGGACGCTCAAAGTCATAAGCGTCAGCCGTCAGCTTGCGCGGCCAGAACGCGAGCGTCGCCAGGCGCGGAAATCGCCTCCCCCCGACGGAGCGCCACCTCGGCGCGCTCGCAGCCGCCGGGTAGGTGGTCCGGCTCCGTCGCGGTCAGTACCGCTTGCCCGCCTTCGGCGAGCCGCCCCCCGAGTTGGGCCCGGCGGTGCGCGTCGAGCTCGCTCATCACATCGTCGAGGAGCATCAGCGGCGGATTTCGCCCCGCCTCGAGCAGGGCGCGGCGCTCGGCGAAGAGCAGCGCCAGCACCGCCGCGCGTTGCTCCCCCTGCGAGCCGTAGCGTCGCAGCGGGCGGGCGGCGAGCTCAAGCGCCAGCTCGTCCAGGTGCGGTCCGTGAGACGTGTAGCCCCGCGCCAGATCCGTGTTGCGGCGCTCGCGAAGCTCCGCGGCCAGCTCCTCGGGGTCGGCCGCCGCGCTGCGCGGCAGATAGCGAAGGGAGGCGGCACCCGGCAGGCAGAGCTCAGCCGCCGCCTCGGTGAACCCCGGAGCCAGCAAATCGACCGCCTCGCGCCGGCTCGCGATGAGCTCCAGCCCCACCGTCGCCAGCTCCCGCTCCCAGGCCGCCAGCGAGTCAACCGACGCGGTGCCTGACCGGATCCGGCCGAGGAGCGCGTTTCGCTGGGCAAGTGCGCGCCCATAGCGGCGCCGGGACTCGGCTCGGGCCGGCCAAAGCGCCGCGCAAAGGCGGTCTAGGTGTGCCCGGCGGAGGGTGGGCGGACCCTTGACCAGCGCCAGCCGGTCGGGCAGAAAGATCGCCATTGAAGGTCGAAGCTCCGCGTGCTCCGCAGTCGCAGGGCTGCCGTCCACGAGATGGCGGCGCTCGCCGGACCGCTCCAAGGACCACAGGAACGTGCGCGTCTTGCCGCTGCCGTCCATCACCTCCGCCTCGATTCGCGTCAGCCGCTCGCCGAAGGCGATGGTCTCGCGCTCGTTACGGGTCCGGCTCGATCGTCCGCTGAGAGCCAGGCAGATGGACTCCAGCACGTTCGTCTTGCCGGCCCCGTTCGGCCCCCACAGCAGCGTGATGCCTTCGCCGAGGTCGAGCGCCCCAGCCGCCAGGTTGCGAAACCCGAGCGTTTGCAGCGCGGCGACGCGTATCGACTGGCCCACTTGGCCTCAGACGTTGAGCCTGATCGGCATCACGAGGTAGCTGAAGTCCTCGCGGCCGACGGGCTGCAGGAGGCCCGGCCGCAGCGGGGAGCTGAGCTTGATCGCCAGCTCGTCCCCCTCGACGCTCTCCAGCCCTTCGATCAGGAACTGCGGGTTGAACGCAATTTCCAGCGGTTCGCCCGAGTACGGCGCAGGCAGTGCCTCGCTGGCGTCCCCAACCTCCGGCGTCTCGGCGGCCACGGTCAGCTCTCCCTCAGCGAACGCGAAGCGGAGCGGAGCGTTGCGTTGGGCGAGTTGGCTGACCCGTCGAGCCACCTCCACGAGCTCTGGCCGGGGCAGTCTCACCTCGTGCTCGAACGACTCAGGGATCAGCTGGCGCCAGCTCGGGAACTGCCCCTCGATCAATCGCGAGAAGAGAATCGCCGAGCCGGTCTGGAACACCGCCTGATTGCGCGCCAGTGAGATCGCCACCTCGTCCGGTCCCTCTTGGGCGATGATCCGCGCGAGCTCGCGAAGCGCACGGGCCGGTACGTTGGCCTCGATCGGCTCGGGGAGCTGCCGCTCGAGCTCCGTGTGCTTGACGCTGAGGCGATAGGAGTCCGTGGCAACCATGGTCAGCGTCCCACCCTCGGCGTGAAGCAGGACCCCCGTCAGGATCGGCCTTACCTCATCTCGCGAAGCCGCCCGGGCCACCCGGTCGATGGTCGCCGCCAGCGGCTCGGCGGGCAGCTTTGCCGCCTCGCCCTCGAACTCGGGCAACCGGGGGAAATCCTCAACCGGCAACGTGCGCAGGTGAAAGCGCGCGCTTCCCGCCGTCAGCTCGATATCGCGCTCCTCCGGCCGAAGCGCGAGCGTCACCTCGCCTTCAGGCAGGTTGCGAACCACGTCGCCGAGCAAGCGGCCCGGGAGCAGCAGTGTTCCGTCACCGTCAACGGCAACCTCTGACACCGTCAGTGTCAGCCCGAGCTCGGTATCGGTTGCAGAAAGCGTCAGCCGGCCGTCAGCCGCGATCAGCTTGATCCCGCTCAGAGAGGGGAGCGTGGCGCGGGTGGAGACGGCGCGGCCGACAAGCTGAAGAGCAGCCAGGAGGACATCGCGAGAGATCGAGAGTTTCATCAGAGGATCTTGCATCTTCCTATCTCTCTCAGATGTATTAAGCGTGGTGGACGGTTGTGGAGAACCGCTGCTCATGTGAGAGGGGTCGGCGATCTGGCGGTGGATGGGTCCTGTGGAGACGGTGGGCGTTGGTGGACGGCTTCAGGTTGGTGGTCGGTGTTTTGAGGTTGCTGGGGCAACAGCTCACGGGTTCTGTGGAGAGCGCTGGTCGTATTGGACCCCGGCTCGAGACGCCTGGTGACCGCTCGGATCGCGTGGAGGACGGTGCTGTGATCGCGGTTGAACTCCTGAGCGATCTGGGCGAGGGATAGCGAGGTTTCCTGGCGCGCCAGGTACATCGCAAGCTGTCGGGCATGAGAGATGCGGGAGTTGCGCTTGGTGGAGAGAAGGTCTTGCCGAGGCACGTCGCAGGCGGAGCAAACAGCCTCCTGGATCGTGCGGACGCTGGGGGAGGCAGCGGGCTGCGGAAAAGCCGGGCGGGCCGGTGAGTCATCGCCAGGTGAGTGCTGAAGGGCTCGTCTCGCAAGCGCCGGCGTCACCGGTTCGCTGAGCATGGAAGAGAACGCAGCCACGCGGGTCATCGCACCCTGAAGGCGACGAACGTTGCCGAGCACCAGGCTGGCGATCTCCTTCAAGGCCGCAGGATCGCGCAGCTCCGAGGGGTCCTCGAAGGTCATGCGCCACAAAAGCGCCGTCCTGGTCCGCAGGTCCGGGCAGCCGAGCTCCGCACACAGCCCCCAGGCGAAACGGTCGCGGAGGCGCTCAGCCAGTCGGGCGAGCGCTTCAGGCGGTCGATCGCTGGAGAGGACGATCTGCTTGCCGGCAGCGTGAAGCGCGTTGAACGTGTGGACGAACTCCTCCTGCGTGTGTTCCTTGCCTTCGAGTATCTGCACGTCGTCGATCAGCAGGGCGTCGAGTTTTCGGTACCGCTGCTTGAATCGCTCAGGGCCGTCCTTTCGGAGCGCCCCCACGAACTCAGTCGTGAACCGCTCCGCCGTCGTGTAGTGAACAGTCAGCTCAGGCCATCGCCGACTCAGGTAGTCGGCGATGGCACCCAACAGATGCGTCTTCCCCAGCCCCGGGGGGCCGTGCAGGAACAGCGGGTTGTAGGCCTCGCCCGGCAGCTCGGCCGCGGCCAGGGCGGCTGAGTGGGCGAGACGGTTGCCGGAACCGATCACGAATCGCTCGAACGTATGGCGGGGATCGAGTGGAAGAGACTCGACCGTCCCCACCCAGTGCTCGTCGGCGGAGCCCTGACTCGCCTCACAGTCTTCGGTGAGGAAAACGACCCGGTCGACGCCTTCGGCGCTGGTCTGCAGCGCCGTCTGCAGCGCCGCCGAGTAGCGGCGTTCGACCCAGGCACGGGTGGTTTGAGGCGCAGCGAGGCGGAGAGTGTTGCCCTCCAGGGAGACCGGCTCGAGAGGCTCGATCCAAAGCCGAAAGGTCTTATCGGGGAGTTGGCCGCGGAGATCCTCCCGAACCCGCCCCCAGAGCGAGGCGAGTTGGTCGGGGAGGGGATCGGGGGCCACGGCGGGCGATCATAGATCGGGGAGGGGGAGCTGCCAGCGGCGCCGACAAGGCGAGCACGCATTACGCGCGAAAAACTGAGCTGACGGCACGAGCAAGGCAGGGGATCGGCCATACGCCGGCTCGTATACTGCCTCGCCGGTCGTGAAGCGGACCTATCAGCCCAAGAAGCGCAAGCGCGCCCGGACGCATGGCTTCCGCGCTCGTATGCGCACGCGCAGCGGCCGGCAGATCATCAAGCGCCGTCGCCGCAAGGGTCGCAAGCGGCTGACGCCGTGACGCCCGGCAAGCGGCGCAGGCGCGGCCGCCTGTCGCGGAGCGGCGACTTCGATCGCGTCTACCGCGAGGGTCGCTCCCACGCAAACCGCTTTTTGGTCCTTTACGCCTTCCCGCGTGGCGATGCGGATGCCGCCGACGATCAGGTCCGGCTCGGGATCTCGGTGAGCCGCAAGGTCGGCGGCGCCGTAGAGAGAAACGCCGTGAAGCGCGGGCTCAAAGAGGCATTCTGGTCGTTTGACTCCAGGCTTCCGCGCGATCACGACTTCGTCTTGGTGGCCCGCCCAGACGCGGCTGCGCTGGTGGAGCGCGAGGGGCCCGGTGCGGTCGCCACTGCGCTCGGGGAGCTGATCGCGGAGGCCGGGCTGGCTGGCGGGACCAGCTAGTGGTCGGGTCCGCAAATACGCCCGCGGCCACCAGGTTGAAGGCGTAAAACGTGAAACGCGCGCTGCTCGCCATCGTCCTCGCTCCGATTCGCGTCTACCAGCGCTGGATCTCGCCGGCGCTTCCTCGCCGCTGCAAGTACGAGCCGACCTGCTCTGCGTACGCAGAGCAGGCCATTCGCGAGCTCGGCGTGGTGCGCGGCCCGATCCTGGCCGCCTGGCGCCTGGCCCGATGCAACCCCTTCAGCCACGGGGGCTACGACCCGGTTGAAGGGCGCCGCTTCTTCAAGCCGAAGCCTGGTGTTCCCGCCTGATGCTGCTGCTCGCCGCCAACCCCCTCCAGCCGCTGATCGACCTCGCCAACGAGGTCCTGACCTTCTTTCACGACGACGTCGGGGTCAGTTGGGGCGTTTCGATCATCCTGCTGACGATCGTCACCCGGATCGTGATCCTGCCGCTGTCCCTGAAGCAGATCCGCTCGATGCGCTCGCTCCAGGCCCACCAGCCGGAGATCAAGAAGATCCAGCAGAAGTACAAGGACGACCGGCAGCGGATGCAGCGCGAGATGATGGAGTTCTACAAGGAGAACAAGATCAACCCGCTCGCGTCCTGCGTCCCGCTGCTGCTCCAGCTGCCGGTGTTCCTGGCGCTGTTCTATCTGCTGCGGAGCGACGAGTTCAAGGACGAGATCACTGCGCCCGGGAGCGACCCCAACTTCTTCGGTATCCCTCTCCACGAGGAGGCAACGGGGGCGGCGTTGGCCATTCTCGTGATTCTCTACTTCGTGACCATGGTCGGCTCGACCTCGATCATGGCCGCCTCGGCCGAGGGCAACCAGCGCCTGCTGATGTACGCGCTTCCCGTCGTCTTCACGCCCTTCATCATCAGCTTCCCCGCGGGCCTGGTGATCTACTGGATCACCACCAACGTGTGGACGATGGGCCAGCAGTGGGTGGTCAAGAAGCTGATCCCGCCGCCACCCAAGGAGGTCGAGGACCAAAAACAGGCCGCGAAAGCCCCACCACCACCGCCGCCACGCAAGAAGAAACGGCGGCGCTGAGCCGAACCGGACTACTTCGACACGCTGCCCCCTT
This sequence comes from Actinomycetota bacterium, assembly GCA_038040415.1. Taxonomy (GTDB): domain Bacteria; phylum Actinomycetota; class Thermoleophilia; order Solirubrobacterales; family 70-9; genus AC-56. Next base: position 4,135 of record JBBPIK010000011.1, on the reverse strand, counting down.
TTCCTCCTCCCGGTCCACGCTCCCTACCGGGACAGGCCCTGAATAGACTCGCCCGGTGGCTAGCGACGGGGCCAACGACGAGCCGGTCGAGCCGGTCGAGCGCGTGAGGGCGATCCTCGTGCGGGTCGTCGACGCGCTCGAGGTGGACGCGGCGGTCGAGGTGGACGAGGAGGCGGAGCAGATCGTCGGCCGCGTGGAGGGGGAGGACGTGGGCCTGCTGATCGGACGCCGCGGCCAGACCATTGATGCGATTCAGCTGCTCTGTTACCGGGCGGCGTTCCGTGGGCTCCAGGAGCGAAAGAGGGTGGTGGTGGACGCCGCCGGCTACAGGGAGCGCCGCCGGGAAGCAGTCGAGGGGCAGGCGGATCGCGCCGCGGAGCGGGCTCTGACGACGGGCAAGGAGATCGAGCTCGAGCCGATGACCCCGACCGAGCGCCGGGTCGTCCACCAGCACCTCAAGGACCGCGCCGGGCTCGAGACTTTCAGCGAGGGGGACGACCCGGAGCGTCGCGTGGTCGTGGCCCCGCTGCTCAGCGATTGAGCGCCGAGTCGGGCGCGGCCGTCCAGCTCTCCGACCAGGCGCGAGCGGCGCTGGAAGCCGTTCTCGACCTCCTCGCCGAGGACCGATCGGCGCCGAGCGCGGTACGTGACCGGGAGCGGGCGTGGCGCGTCCACGTGGCCGACTCGCTCACCGGCCTCGAGGTCGAGGCCCTGCGGGGCGCGCGGCGGATCGCCGACGTCGGAGCGGGTGCCGGGTTTCCCGGCCTGCCGCTCGCGCTCGCGCTACCCGATAGCCGCGTCGACCTGATCGAGTCGACCGGGCGCAAGTGCGAGTTCATCCGGCGGGCGATCGAGCGAGCGAAGATCGGCACCGCCCGGGTGGTCTGCGAGCGCTCCGAGAGCTGGGCGGCCGAGCCGCCGCCCGAAGGCGGGCGCGAGGGCTACGACGCGGTCACCGCTCGTGCCGTCGGACGCCTGTCGACGCTGGCGGAGCTGGCGTCGCCGCTGCTCGCCGAGGGGGGCACTCTCGTCGCCTGGAAGGGCCGCCGGGACGCGGACGAGGAGGCGGAGCTGGAACGGGCCTCCACGCTTTTGGCGATGGCGGCCGTGGAGGTCAGATGGGTGGGCCCATACGCCGGCTCGCGACACCGCCACCTGCACGTGCTGCGCAAGGCCGGACCGACCCCCGGCAACCTTCCCCGCCGCCCCGGGATGGCCAAGAAGCGCCCCCTGGGTGCCGGCTGACGCCTCTGCCATCTCCTCCCGTGGGTAAGGTCGCACCGAATGGGCACCGTGTATGCGATCGCCAATCAAAAGGGCGGCGTCGGCAAGACGACCACCGCCGTCAACCTGGCCGCCTCCGCGGCGGCCGAGGGCGCCCAGGTGCTGCTCTGCGACCTGGACGCGCAGTGCAACGCGACCGTCGCGCTCGGCCTGGGGCGGGAGCTTCGTCCCTCGTCCTACGACTGCCTGATCGGCAAGTGCTCGGTCGCCGAGGCGGCGCGCCCCGCAGGCCCGGACAACCTGTGGATCGTTCCGGCGAACCGCGACCTCGCGGGCGCCGCGGTCGAGCTGCCGCGGATCAAGCGCTCCGAGCATCACCTGCGCCGCATGCTCGGGCCGGTCAGGGAGCGGTTCGGGATCACCCTGCTCGACTGCCCGCCGGCGCTGGGCCCGGTGACCGTGAACGCGCTGGTGGCCGCGGACCGCGTGATCATTCCGGTGCAGGCGGAGTACCTGGCGCTCGAGGGGCTGGTGCAATTCCTGGACACCGTTCGCCTGCTGCGGCACCAGCTCAACCCGGCCCTGGTTCTGACCGGCGTCGTGATCACCATGCACGATGAGCGGACGAAGCTCGCCCAGGACGTGGAGCGCCAGCTTCGCGAGCACTTCTCCGAGCTCATGTTTCGCACGGTGATTCCCCGCAGCGTCCGGGTCGCTGAGGCCCCCAGCTTCGGCCTCCCTGTGGTTGCGCACGCGCCTGCCTCGCGGGGTTCGGTCGCATACCGTGAGCTGGCGCAGGAGCTGGCGGAGCGAGAGCAGGCCGAGCAGGTGTCAGTCGAGCGCGCTTCGGGCAATGAGGCTGAAATGAGGGTGGAGGCACATGGCTAAGCCGGGAATGGGCCGGGGACTGGCGGCGATCCTGCCGGAGACGGAAGTGGCGGAGCCCGAGCTCCGGGAGCTGCCCGTGGAGTTGATCCGGCGCAATCCGCGGCAGCCGCGGACGCAGTTCGGGCCCGACTCGATCAAGAAGCTCGCGGCGTCGCTCGCCGACGCCGGCGTGGTCCAGCCCCTGATCGTGCGCCCGCTTCGGGACGGTCGCTACGAGCTGATCGCGGGCGAGCGCCGCTGGCGGGCGGCGCGGGAGGCCGGACTCCAGACGGTGCCGGCGATTGTCCGCGACGAGGGCGAGGCCGAGCGCCTACAGACGGCGCTGATCGAGAACATGGCGCGGGAGGACCTCAATCCCGTGGACGAGGCCCGCGCCTGCGCGGCGCTGGTCGAGGATCTGGGGCTCAGCAAGAAGGAGCTCGCGCGGCGGCTCGGCCGCAGCCGCCCGTCGATCTCGAACCTGATCCGGCTCCTCGACCTTCCGGACGAGGTGCTCGGCCTGCTCGCCTCTGGCGAGCTCAGCGAGGGTCACGGCCGAGCGATCCTCCAGGCGCCGGGCAACGCCGCTCGCCGCGCGCTCGCCCGCGAGGCCGCGGCGCGCGATTGGTCGGTTCGCGAGACCGAGCGCAGGGCGCAGGAGGGGGACGACCCAGCCCGGTCCAAGCTCACCCCCCATCCCGATCAGGCTGCGGCCCTGGCGAGCGCCGAAGAGGCGCTGGAGTCAGCGCTGGGCACCGACGTCCGCGTCCGCCCCGCCCGGCGTGGGATCCGCGTCGAGTTGCACTTCGACGACCTCGACGAGCTGCTCGCCTTTGCGCGGGACCGGGGCTCACCGGGCTGAGCGCCCGCCGGTCCCGATCGGCCGAACCGGCGTCGCGCGGCCGACACTTCATGACATGTGATGGTGACTGTCATGGCCCCGCGGGGCCGTCGAGGAGGGTCCGGCAGTTGTCCGTGGACGATGACTCCGAAGGAGCCCTGATCCGCGAGGGATGTGGACACGGAACCGAACACATGTTCGTAGCATACGCGGGCATGCGGACGGAACGACTGGCTAGGGCGCAAGCCGCTCCAGCCGCCAGCCCTGGCCCTCGCATGTGTACATGAAGCGGTCGTGGAGGCGGGCTGCCTGGCCCTGCCAGAACTCGATCTGCTCTGGCCGAAGCACGTAGCCGCCCCAGAACGGTGGGCGCGGGATCTCGGCCCCGGAGAAGCGCTCCTCCACCTCCTCGACTAGAGCGTCGAGCGCCGCCCGATCGAGCAGCGGCTCGCTCTGGGGCGAGGCCCCGGCCCCGATCTGAGCCTCGCGCGGGCGGGCCGCGAAGTACTCGTCCGAGTCGGCCTTGGTAAGCGGCTCGACAGGGCCGCGGATCCGCACCTGGCGGTCGAGCTCCCGCCAGTAGAGCACCAGCGCCGCGCGGGGCGTGGCCTCTAGCTGCGTCCCCTTCGCCGACGAGAGGTTGGTGAAGAAGCGAAACCCCTCCGGCCCGAAGCCTTTGAGCAGCACCATGCGGGCGTCCGGCACGCCATCCGCGTCCACGGTCGCGAGGGTCATCGCATGCGCGAGCGACACCTCTCGCTCGGCGTGCTGATACCAGTCGCGGAACTGCTCGATCGGGTCGTCGGCGAGCGCCGATCGGTGAAGCGGGGGCATGTCCGGACGCCGCGGCATTGCCGGGGCGAGACTAGTGGGACCGCACGCCCCCAGGGGACGATGGTCGAGTTGCGCTCGTCTATCCGACACAACTCGACCATCGCGGAGAGCGGGTGTTTCTAGAATGGGCGGCCGAGGGCGATTAGCTCAGTCGGTCAGAGCGCCTCTCTGATAAGGAGGAGGTCCCTGGTTCGAGTCCAGGATCGCCCATCCAGGTCGCCCTGGTGCGTTCTCAGCGCCGCGTCTTCGTCTCGCAGCCGGCCCCCGTTCGGCCTCGACGCCGGCCGCCCGGAGGGCCGCCGGGCGTCGGTTCGGCCCCCCGGTCACCCCTCCGACCCGCTCGTATAATGGCTCGCAGGCCAGGCCCTG
>JBBPIK010000145.1:0-2615 GCA_038040415.1 Actinomycetota bacterium | reverse complement strand
GGGTTGGAGAGCGAGCCGAGCCCCTCGACCTCGACGGTCATCGTGTCGCCGACGGCCACCGGGCGGACGCCCGGCGGAGTGCCGGTCATCAGGAGGTCGCCGGGCTCGAGGGTGGCGAAGGCCGTGATGTACTCGATCAGCTCGGGGATGTCGAAGAGGAAGTCGCGCGTACGTCCGTCTTGGCGCAGCTCTCCGTTGACCGTGCAGGTCACGCGGACATCGCTGGGATCGAACTCGGTGTCCACCCAGGGGCCGAGCGGGCAGAAGGTGTCGAAGCCCTTGCCGCGCGTCCACTGCGGGTCGCTCTTCTGCAGGTCGCGGGCAGTGACGTCGTTCCCGCACGTATAGCCGCCGACCAGCGACCACGCATCCTCGCGGGGGACGTTCGAGCCCCGCCGTCCGATGACGATCACGACCTCCGCCTCGGGGTCGACTCGCTTCGAGGCGCGCGGGTAGCGCACCTCCTCCCCCGAGCCGACGATGGCGGACGGCGGCTTGAGGAAGATCAGCGGCTCCTCGGGCACCGGGTTGCCGAGCTCGGCGGCGTGATCGGCGTAGTTGCGTCCGACGCACACGACCTTGCTCGGCGTCGCCGGGGCCAGGAGGCGCACGTCCGACAGGGTGCCCACCGGCTCGCCCGGCGTCAGCCCGTCGAACGGCACGCCCGAGGCCCGCCGGACGGTCTCGTCCGCATCGAGTACCCCCCAGCTCACGCCGCCTTGGTCTTCGTACCGAACGATCCGCATCTAGCAGTCGTTGTACTTGTTGCTCCAGAGCTTGCCCTCGGCCGGGTCCGCGTCCCCCTCGCCCAGCCCGTTCTTCACCATGGTGTCGAGTGTGCTCTTGACGAGCTTGGGATCGAAGCATCCATCGGGGTTGAGGGCGGGCACGATGGCCTTCACCGTGCGCCGGATCACGGCCGGATCCTGGCCGCCGATGTCGTCGAGGACCTGCTCGCTCACCTGGTCAGGGCTCGACTTGACCTTCTCCGTTGCCTTTGCGATGGCGCGGCTGAACGCCTTCGCCGCTTCGGGGTTGTCCTCGGCCCACGAGCGGGTGGTGCCCCAAGCGGTGTATGAGAAGTTCTCGAACTCGGGCACCTCGCCCTTGGGGCCGTCGACTAGCACGATGCCGAAGCCTTCCTCCGCGGCAACGTAAGGCGTCGGCGGCGAGAGCTGGTAGGCGTCGATCTGGCCCTCCTCGAGCGCGGCCAGGAGCGCTGGGGCGCTGTCCAACGGAATGATGTCGACGTCGCGCTCCGGGTTCAGCCCGACCGAGCGGAGGTAGAATTGGGTATAGGTGTCGGACGGCGAGCCTGGGCTCGTGATGCCGATCTTGAGGCCCTCCAGCGCCTTCAGCCGTTCCTCCAGCGGGCTGTCGGGGCTCACCCCCTTGCGGTCGGCCACCTCCTTGCGCATGACGAGCGTCAGGGTTACGCGGTCGAGGATGTCGTGGACGAGGATGACTGAGTCATCGCCCTCTTCGCGAAGCTCCATGAGGTCCTCGAAGCCGACGTCGGCGTACTCCGCCTGTCCGGAGGCCAGCGCCGAGATGGAGTCGTTGCCGCTCGACACCTCGACCACCTCGACGTTGAGGCCCTCCTTCTCGAAGAGGCCGTCGTCCTGGGCGACGTAGAGCGCCGACAGGAACGCGTTGGGCGCGGAAGCGACCTTGATGTCGGTCAGCCTACCCCCGCCCCCGCCCTCCTCGTCGTCCCCGCCACAGGCCGCCAGCGCTAGGGCAGTCGTCGCTACCGCTACCGACAACACGATCTTCACCCGCATTGCTCTCCCCCTTCGTAGTGAACCTTGCCGACCCGTCATGAAGCCGCTCCCCCGCGCAGACGCACCTCCGGCTGCCAACGCACCGCGCGCGACAGCGGGCGGAGAGCCACGCTCATGAGCAGGACGATAGCCGCGAGTACGATCACTGCGGCGAGCACCCCCGCGGTCGAGTAGCGGCCAGCCGCCTCCCGCGCCAGGTAGCCGATGCCGCGATTCGAGGCGATGAACTCGCCCACCACGGCGCCGATCATGGCCGCCGGCACGGTGACCCGCAGGGCGGCGAGGATGTAGGGCAACGCGCCCGGCACCATCACCGACCGAACGGTGCGCCAACGCGATGCTCCCATCACGCGCGTGACCTCCACGAGGCCGCGGGGGACCTGGCGAAAGCCCTCGACCGTGTTGATGAAGACGATGAAGAAGACGAAGTAGGCGGCGAGGATCACCTTGGGCAGCAGGCCGATCCCGAACCAGAGGATGAAGACGGGCCCCAGGGCGACCGCGGGAACGGAGTAGGCCACGAGGAAGTACGGCTCGACGATGCGGTACGCCGTCTGCTTGAGCGCGAGCGACCAGGCAATGAGAACGCCAAGCGTGGAGCCGAGGAGATAGCCGAGGCCCGCGGCGGCGAGGGTGAAGCGCGCGTGGAACCAGAAGTCGGCCGACCCCGCCCACTCCAGCAACTGCTCACCGACGGCCCCCGGCGTGCTCACGAAGAAGGGGCGCACGAGCCATCCCGACGCGAGGTCCCAGAAAGCGATGAAGAGCACGACCACTGCGACGCGAGCGGCGAGCACAGCCGCGCGGCGCACCCGGCGGCGGCGCACGCTG
>JBBPIK010000010.1:13587-61359 GCA_038040415.1 Actinomycetota bacterium | reverse complement strand
TCCTCACCCACCGGCGCAACCTCGTCGACCAGTTCATCGGCGAGATCTCCGACCGAGGCTACAAGGACCGGCTCTCGCCGCCGCTGATGGACGGCTCGGACCATCCCTACGGCCCGGTCACGGTCGAGACCTACCAGTGGTTCGTGCGCAACGCCGACCGCATCTCCGACGCGTACGCGATCGTGATCTGCGACGAGGCGCACACCGCCCTGGGCGAGAAGACGAGCGCCTGCATCCGCCAGTGGCGGGAGCCCGTGTTCATAGGCATGACCGCGACCGGCGCGCTGATCGCCCGCCACGTCGCCGACCTCTTCCCCACCCAGACCTCGCGCTTCGACCTCGCCCAAGCGGCGCGACGCGGGGTGATCGCGCCGCTACGCTGCATCCGCATCCCACCAGGGCCAGGGGTGCGGACGATCGCCAAGGTGCCGCTGCGGCGCGGTGAGGTGGACCAGGACTTCGACCAGGAGGAGCTGGCCAAGCTCCTGGATCAGGAGCCCTTCAATGTCGCGGTGGCCGATCTTTACCGCTCGCGGTTTCGCAGGATCCCGGGCGTCGTCTACACGGCCGGCGTGCGGCACGCCAACAACGTCGCCGCCTCGTTCCGGGCGGCCGGAATCAACGCCCGCGCGGTCTCCGGCGAGACGCCGAAGCGAGAGCTGGCGGAGATCCTCGCCGCGTTCGAGCGCGGAGAGGTGGACGTGCTCTGCAACGCAATGCTGCTCGCCGAAGGCTGGAACTCGCCGCGGGCGACGATCTGCATGCACCTCGCTCCCACCGCCTCGCGAAGGGTCTACCAGCAGCGCGTCGGCCGGGTCACCCGCCGGGCGCCGGAGAAGGAGGCCGGTCTGGTGATCGACCTCGTTCATCCCGCGACGACCCATGACGAGACGATCATCACCCTGCACAGCCTGCTCGACCGCGACGTATACCGCGGCGGCGCGATCGTGGTCGGTCCGGTGCGGCGCGGACGCGGGCGGCGGGTGCGGGTTGAGCGCCGCGTGGTGCCGGTCTCGGGCGATCCCGAGCGCCGCCTGGCCGTGCTGGAGCGCGAGCTGTGGCGGATCGCGGTCGAGCACCTCAACTACTCCGAGCAGCACGCCTGGGCTGCGCTGGCCGGGGCGCGGGTGACGAACAACAACTGGCGGCGGGCGAAGGCGATGCTCCAGCACGACCAGGCCAAGGAGCTGCGCCGCCGTTTCCTGCTCACCTGCGTGCAGCGCAACCGAAACCACCAACTGCGACTCAAGGCGTTGTCGGAGGTCGCGGCGCTGCGCGACGCCGACGCCTTCGACGACTCCGTCGAGGTGGTGGCGACGTGGCCGCGCGACGAGCGGCTGGCCGGCGCCAAGGTCCTGCTCCAGGCGCTCGTCGAGCGGCGGATCGGGCGTCGCGATCAGGCGCAGGCCTGGGTGTGGCGCCTGGCCGCCATCACCCGCGACCTGCACGAGGAATACGCGGTGCAGCGCTGGCCCGAGACCAAGCGGCTGCTGGGGCTGTTCGTCAACTCGTCGGGGCGAGCCCACGGCCGCAACGCGCGGCGCATCGTCCACGCGGCCCGCCAGCAGGACCGCCGCCTGGCGATCGCGCTGCTGGCCGCTTCGGTCGCGCACGCCCCGGAGGCCGAGGAGGTGTTGCGCGGCGCCCGCATGCGGATGGCCCGCAAGCCCTCCGCCGTCGCCCGCGAGCTGCTTCGCAACTTCCCGCGAGCGGGTGGAAAGCGCCGCCGGCGCCGGGGCAAGAACGGACGCCAACCCCAAAACGGTGCCGGCAAGGGCACCGGGAACGGCGGCCCTGACGGCGCCAAGGCCACCAACCGTGAGCGGCTGGACCGCGCGATCGAGCCGGAGGCCGACGCCGCACAGGGCTGACCTCCGGGGCGCTCAGACCGCATAATCCGGCCGCTCTAACCTGAGTGTCATGAGGGAGACCCTCGGCCCACCGCTGCGGGCGGCCGCCCTGACCGCGTTCATCGTCGGGCTCGTCCTGGTGCTCCTCAACCCGCCGTCGTTCGCGGGGCTGGGTGGCTTCCTGGCGCTGCTGGTCGGCGCCGTCGCGATCGTGCTGGTCACGGCCTGGGCGACGGTGGCGCTGATCGGCAAGGAGATGCCCGAGCCCGATTTCCGGCGGCTGGTCGACCGCAGCGAGGCACTCGCCTCGCTCCCGCCCCCCGACCGGCCGCCCGACGAGTTCGACGAGCTGGTGATGAAGGCCCTGGATGACCTGCCGGACGAGTTCCGCGAGCTGCTCGAGCGCACGCCGGTGGTCGTCTCCAGTCGCGGTCACGAGCACCATGCCTACGGCCACTACATCGGCGGCACCGTCGCCCGCGACATCTACCCAGACCGCATCGTCATCTACCAGGACACGCTGGAGCGCGACTTCGGCCACGATCCCGAGCTGCTCCGGGCGCAGGTCGAGCGCACCGTGCGCCACGAGCTGGCCCACCACCTGGGCTGGGATGAGCCCGGGGTGCGCGACCTCGGCCTCTGAGCCTCACGCAGGAACGGGGCGGGGACGCTCGAAACAGGTCCCCATGGACGCGCGCGAGCTGACCAAGGCCGTTCGCGAGGCGTTGAGCGTCCGCCAGGTCTTCGGCGAGCCCGTGGAGCGAGACGGCGTTACCGTGATCCCCGCCGCGACCGTGATCGGCGGTGGCGGCGGCGGTGGCGGTGAGCAGCCGCCGGAGGACGGCGAGGCTGAGCCGCAAAGCAGTGTCGGCCTCGGCTTCGGCGGCCTGATGTGGCCCGCGGGGGCGTTCGAGATCAGGGGCGACCGCGTCACCTGGCGCCCGGCGATCGACCTGACCCGAGTGCTGTTGATGGCGCTCATGCTCGCGATCGCGGTGGTTCGCGCGCGGAGCAGGCGCCGCTAGCCTCAGCCCGCCCCGGGGAGCGACAGGGACACCTCGCCGGCCCCCAGGCTGAGCCGCTGGCCGTCATCGGTGGCCACGAGCAAGTTGCCGCGGTCGTCGATCCCCTCCGCGCGACCGGCGCCCGAGGGCGAGCCGGCGCCGGCGCCCTCCCAGTGGACCTGCCGCCCGCGCAGCGCGTCGCGCGCAGCGAACTCCTCCAGGACCCGGCCCGGCGCCGCGTCCACCCACACTTCGAGTCGCTCGTTGACTGCCCTCAGCGCCGCCGGGGCGGTCACCCCCTGTCCGACCGAAGTCGCCGGCCAGCGCAGGTCGGGCGGGAACTCGGCCGGCTGGATCGCCAGGTTGACGCCGATCCCGATCACCGCCCAGTCGGGGGGATGGGCCTCGATCAGGACTCCCGCCGCCTTTCTCTCCTCGATCCAGACGTCGTTGGGCCACTTCACCCGGCACTCCAGCGAGGCCAGGGACTCAACCGCCTCGCAAACGGCCAGCGGCACGGCGAGCGGCAGGAGGGCGTGCTCCAGCCCCAGCGGGCGCAGGATCGCCGAGTAGAGCAGCGCCTTGCCGGGGAGGGCCGCCCAGGAACGGCCGCGGCGGCCGCGGCCGGACGTCTGCTCTTCGGCGGTGATCACCGTGCCGGCGGGCGCCCCCTCGAGCGCCAGCTCTCGGGCGCGCTCGTTGGTCGAGTCGGTGACCCGAAAGTGGCGGCGCGGCAGCCCGAAGCGCGTCATTCAGGCCGCAGGACGACCTCGTCGCCCGGCGTGAGGCGCAGTTCCGCCGCCGCGCTGCCGCGGTTCACAGCCAGGGCGACGCTCCCGTAGGACTCCACGTAGAGGAGCAACTCGCCCTTGCCGACGTCCGCGAAGGTGGGCGCGAACACGGCTTTCCGGCTCTGCCCCTGAGCCTCAAGCGCCACGGAGCGGCCCATTCGCAGGCCGCTGGCCGGCAGGTGGCGATCGGCGAGGTCCAGGGCCGCATTGCCGAACTGGTCGACGGAGATCACGTGTGCGACGACCTGGTCCGATCCGACCTCCGGCCGGCTCGCCTGGAGGGTTACCAGCGACTCCGCCTGGATCTGCTCCCCGGCCTCGGACAGGGGCGCACCGGCCGCCAAATGTGCGGCCACGGGGGCGAAGACGTCGCGGCCGTGGAAGGTCGCCGAGATGGGCTCGAGCCGAAGCCGCGATCGCGACACGTCGACGGCCTCGACCGCGCCGCCGAGGCGCTCTATCGCCGGCCACAGCAACCCGTTGTCGGGGCCGACCAGGACGCGGTCGTCCTCCGCCACCCTGATCGCGACCGCCCGCCTCTCGGTGCCAACCTCGGGATCGACGACCGCCAAGTGGACACCCGGGGGTGTGAAAGGCATCGCGTTGGCGAGCACGGCCGCGCCCTGACGGACGTCGTGGCGGGGGATCCCGTGGGTGAGGTCGATCACCTTGGATTCGGGCGCAATCCGGGCGATCACGGCCCTGCAGACACCTGCGAACTCGTCCTCGTAGCCGTAGTCGGAGAGAAAGGTGATCGGGCGGGCCACGTCTTGCACTACCCGCCACTACCCGCCGGCGGCGTCGGCGACGAGCGCCTCGAGCAGGCCGTCGGGGTCGTGGCGATCGGACTCGACGTCCACCGTCAGCCCTGCCTCGCGGGCGGCCTCGCTGGTCACCGGGCCGATCGAGACGACCCTGGCGCGCTCCGGGAGGCGACCATCGACCGCGTCGATGAAGTTCCTCACCGTCGAGGCCGAGGTGAAGGTGACGTAGTCGGCGTCCCGGGTCGCCTCGAGGGCCGCCGGGTCGGGCTGCTCGGCGACGGTCTCGTAGAGGGCCACCACGTCAACCTTGGCGCCGCGCTCACGCAGCGCGTCGGGCAGGACGTCGCGCGCCTTGGCCGCGCGGGCGACCAGCACCGGGCGGTCCGCGACCTCGAAGTCGCGCAGCGACTCGACCAGTGCCTCGGTGATCGAGCGCTCCGGGACGACGTCGGCCCGAATCCCGCGCTGGGCGAGGGCCGCCGCCGTTCCGGGCCCGATCGCGGCCACCGTTGCGTTGGCAAGCGCGCGAGCGTCGCGGCCCGCAGCCGCGAGGGCGTCGAAGAAGAGGCGGACCCCGTTCGGGCTCGTCAGGCAGACGAGCGCGTAGGCGTGGATGGAGTGCACGGCGTCGCGGACCTCCGGGGAGTCGAGCCGCGGGACGATGCGGATTGCCGGCAGCTCAACTACATCGGCGCCCAGGGCGCGGAGCGCCGCCGCCAGGCCGCTCGCCTGGGCGCGCGCCCGGGTGACGACGACGCGCCGGGCGTGCAGGGGGCGCCGCTCCAACCAGGCGATCGTCTCGCGCCGCGCCGCCACGGGGCCGGTGAGCACGATCGCCGGCGGGCCGATCGCCGCGGCGGCGACGGCCGCCGGCAACTCGGCCAGCGTGGCGGTCACGGTTCGCTGGTCGGGCATCGTCCCCCGCTGGACACAGGCCGCCGGCTCGCCGGGCTCGCGCCCGGCCGCGAGCAGGCGCTCGGCCACCTCGGGCAGTCGCCTGACTCCCATGTAGAGGACAAGCGTGCCGGGAAACCGGGCGAGCGCGTCCCAGTCGAGCGCCGAGTCTTCCTTGGAGGGATCCTCGTGTCCGGTGACGAAGGCGACCGCCGAGGCGTCCTCCCGGTGGGTGACGGGAATCCCCGCATAGGCCGGCGCGGCGACCCCGGCGGTGACGCCCGGCACCACCTCGAACGGGATGCCGGCGGCCGCCAGCGCCTCGGCCTCCTCGCCTCCGCGCCCGAACACGAACGGGTCGCCGCCCTTGAGGCGAACCACGCTGCGACCCGCCCGGGCACGCTCCACCATCAGGCGCTCGATCTCGTCCTGCGAGGTCTCGGCGTCGCCGGGACGCTTGCCGACGTCGACAAGCTCGGCGTCCGGGCGCACGCCGTCGAGCGCGCCGGGCGGGATCAGCCGGTCGTGGAGGATCACCTCGGCGCTCGCCAGCAGCTCCAGGGACCGCGCAGTCATCAGGCCCGGATCGCCCGGCCCCGCCCCCACGAGGTAGACGACCCCTTGCCGCGCCGCCATCAGGCGAGCGCCTCGGAACGCTCCAGGAGCTCGCCCGCCCCGGCGGCGAGCATCCGCTCGGCCAGCGCCCTGCCGAGCTCGGCGGGCTGCTCCGGATCGCCCGCGACCCGGTCGCGCACCCACTCGGAGCCGTCGGGAAGGCCACAGAAGCCGAGCATGGCCAGTTCCTCGGCCTCGAGGCGCGCGCAGATCCCGACCGGCGTGCGGCAGGTGGCGTCCAAAGTCGCGACCGCAGCGCGCTCAGCCGTCAGCTCGACCAGAGCATCGTGATCGGAGATCCGGGCCGCCTGCTCCGCCGCCGTTGAGTCGGCCCGGCGCGCCTCGAGCGCCAGCGATCCCTGGCCGGCTGAGGGCGTCAGCTCCTCGAGCCCGAAGCTGAACGCGACCTCGGCCTCGCGTCCCAGACGGCGCAGGCCGGCGACGGCGAGCACGACTCCGTCGAACTCGCCGTCCGACAGCTTCCGCAGGCGGGTGTCGACGTTGCCGTGCAGCTCCACCAGCTCCAGGTCGGGCCGTATCGCCAGGAGCTGGGAGCGCCGGCGCAGGCTCGCGGTGCCGATGCGAGCCCCCTCGGGCACCTCGTCGAGCGAGGACGCCCGGCCCACGTAGGCGTCGGCGGGATCGGCGCGGCCGTGCACCCCCGCCAGCCTCAGCTCGTCGGGACGCTCGCCGGGCAGATCCTTGGCGGAGTGAACCGCCAGGTCCGCCTCGCCGTCAAGAACCGCCTGCCCCACGCCACGTACGAAACGCTCCTTGTCGCCGGGCTCGCCGTCGCTCGAGCTCACGGGGACGATCTCTGCCCCGCCCAGCGCCTCCGCGACGAGCCCGGCCTGCGCAAGCGCCAGCCGGCTACCCCGCGTTGCCAGCTTCAGCTGATCGCTCAACCGCTCAACTGCTCAACTGGCGGGGCGCTTGCGCCGCGCCTCGCGCAGCGGGCGCACCTCGGCATCCCGCTCATGGGGCGGGGCGGTGGGCGCATCGAGGCCGAACAGCTCGCGGAGGGCGTTGACGTAGAGGTAGGCGTCGTCCTCGCCCGAGGAGCGCTTCAGGCGCAAGGTGGGCTTGTGCAGCAGCCGGCTGGCGATCGCGCGCGCCATCGCCTGCATGCGCTCGCGGTCACCCTCGCTGAGCGACTCCCACCGGGGCTCGTTCTCGGCGAGCACGCGATCGACAATCTCGGTGGCTCGCTCGCGCAGCGACGCCACGGTCGGGGTGACGTCCTGCGAGGCGAGCCAGCGCTCGAAGCGCCCGAGCTCGGCGCGCAGCACGCTCTCCGCCCGGCGGGCCTCGGCTTCGCGACCGGAGGCGTTTCGCTCCACGAGTGCCTGGAGGTCGTCCATGTCGTGCAGGCTCACTCCCTCCACCTGGCGGCAATCGGGATGGATGTCGCGCGGCACCGCGAGATCGATCAGGAGCAGGGGCCGAGCGTGACGTGCCTCCATCACCTCGCCGAGCGCCTCCGGTTCGACCACATGGTGCGGCGAGCTGGTGGAGGCCACGACGATGTCGGCGTGCTCCATCTGCGCCGGCAGCTCCTCGAACCGGACGGCACGGCCACCGAAGCGCTGCGCCAGCCCGATCGCCCGATCGTAACGGCGGTTGGCGACGAACGCGGGCTCCACTCCGCGCGCCGCGAGGGCTCTGGCAGTCAGCTCCGCCGTCTCGCCCGCGCCCACCACGAGGACGAGGCGGCTGGAGAGGTCGCCAAGCGCCCGCTGCGCCAGCTCAACCGCGACCGAGGGCACGGAGACGCCCTTCTGGGAGATGCCGGTCTCCGAGCGCGCCCGCTTGCCGGCGGCGAGTGCGCCACGGAACAGCCGGTTGAGGATGGGCCCGGTTGCCCCCTCGACCAGCGCCAGCTCGTAGGCCCGCTTCACCTGCCCCTGGACCTCGGCCTCGCCGATGATCATCGAGTCGAGCCCCGCGGTCACCCGGAACAGGTGGGCGGCGACGTCCGTGGCACGCAGCGAGTAAAGGTGGGCGACCAGCTCCGTGGGCCGGATGTCGGCCTCGCGGACGAGCACGCCGAGGGCCAGCGACTCGGCAGCGACACCATCGGGGGCGGCCAGGTACAGCTCGGTTCGGTTGCAGGTCGAGATCGCGGCCGCCTCGTGAACCTCCGGCGCCTCAACCAGCTCCCTGACCATCCCGGCGGCGCGGCCCTCGGTGAACGCGACCCGCTCGCGCAGCTCCAGCGGCGCGGTCTTGTGGGAGATGCCCAACGCAAGCAGCTCCGACATGTCAGGGAACACCTCCGCCGGAAGCCTCGCCTAAATCAACCGACGACTCCTGCGCGCGACCGGCATCCAGCCTGCGCTTGGAGTCGTCGGGTTCGGGCGCAACCGGGGCGGCAAGATCACTGTTCTGCACCGCGACTCCGTCGCTAGCCCGGACGGGCCTCTCCTCGGCGAGCTCACCCAGCTCGCGCTCGATTCGCTCCAGCTTCGCGGCCATGATCGCGACGTAGGCCAAGATCAGGCCAACGAAGACCACGTACGCGGCCGCCACGTACTTTCCCGCCTCGTCGAGGGGCAGGGCGGGCATCAGGTGCGGGGGGTCGTGGGGTCGTTCATCCAGGTTGCCGAGGCGCTCCGCGCGGGGAGCCCGGGTGCGATGCGCGAACCACTGGCCACCGGGGTGCGCGCTTCGCCCTCGAGCGCCCGCCGCAGGCGCGAGAGCCTCGCCGAGGCAGATTTCGCGGCAAGCTCGAAGCGCACGAGCGACAGCCACAGCAGCGCCAGGCCGGCCAGGCAGACGACGAACGTGAGCAGCATCGAGCCCGGCAGGCCGCCCGCGGAGGAGAAGGTCCGCGGATGGATAAGCGGCTCCGCGAGGCGCACCGCCAGGAAGTTGAGCGGCACGAAGGCACCCGCGGTGATCGCGAACACCGATGCGTAACGGGCCTGGCGCTCGCGGTCCTCGATCGCGTACCGCAGCGGGTAGTAGGTCGCGTAGAGCAGGAAGACGATCAGGAAGCTGACCAGCGTGGGCTCGTCCCAGACCCACCACTTGCCCCATTCGGCCTTCGCCCAGATCGAGCCGGTGACGAGGACGGCAATCCCGAAGATGACCGAGAGGTGGATGGAGACGTAAGAGCGCGCGTCGTGCACCGGGTCGCCGCTTCGCAGATGACGGATCGCGTGGATTCCGGCGACCGCGAAGCCCACCAGCGCGCAGATCGCGAGCGGCACGTGCAGGTAGAAGATCTTCTGGATGAACCCCTCGGTGTCGAGCGGCGCGTAGAAGAAGACCAGGGTGAAGCCTGCCGCGAGGACCGCGACCGTTGCCGCTGCTTGGGCTCGCAGGCTCGGGACCTTCACCGATCAGTCCTCCAGCAGGAAGTCATAGACGGCGTATCCGACCAGGAGGAAGACAACATCGTAGAGGGCGAGGATCGCCAGCCATTTGGCAATCCCGTCGTACGAAGGCCCCCCTGCGGCCAGCAGCGGCTCGGCCGCGCCCCCGGCGGCGATCATCACCGGCACCAGCAGGGGCAGGAGCACCAGCGGCACCAGCAGGTCGCGGGCACGCGAGTTGGCTGCGATCGCCGAGATCAGCACGCCGGTGGCCGCCAGGCCCAGATCGGCGAGCAACAGGATGCCCGCGAGCGGCGCCAGCCCCGCCCACGAGTCGAGGAAGAAGACCGCGAACACCGGCAGGGCGATCGCCTCCAGCACCAGCAGGTAGACGACCAGCGCGGTTGCCTTCGCCGCTGCGAGCGCGGTGCCGTCCACCGGCGCCAGGCGAATCGCATCGAAGCCGCCTTCGTCGCGCTCGGCGACGAACAGGCGGTTGATGGCCAGGATGGCGGCGAACAGGACCGTCGCCAGCAGCACCCCGGCGGCGAGGCTGCCGTTCAGCTCTTCGCGGTTGAGCCCGAAGCGGAAGAGGACGAAGGTGGTGACCGCGAACAGCACCATCGCGGGCACCGACTGAAGGGTGCGCAGCTCGACCCTCAGGTCCTTGGCGAGGATCGCCTCGAAGGCGTGACGCGAGCTCGGGCGCGTGCTCGCGCTCACGGCGCCCCCCCGTAGATCGCCCGGGCGTCGCCGGCCGACAGTCCGCTCACCGGACCCTCGTAGGCCACAGCCCCTCCCGCCCTCAGCGCCAGCACGCGGTCGCCCTCGGCGAGCCCGGCCTCGATCTCGTGAGTGACGAGGACGCGGGTGCGCCCCGCGGCGCGACCGATCAGCGGCTCGACCAGGGCGGCCGCCTCGGGGTCGAGGTGGGAGCGCGGCTCGTCGAGCAGCAGCAGCTCGGGGTCGTGTAACACCGCGCGGCACACGGCCAGTCGCTGCACCATGCCCGCGGAGAGGTTGCGAACCAGCTCCCCGGCCCACCGCGACATCCTGACCCGGTCCAAGAGCTCGGCGATCCGCTCCGTGGCCTCTTCCCCGAGGCCGTGCAGGCGGGCCTGGAAGCGCAGGTTCTCGGCGCAGGTCAGGTCGCGGTAGCAAAGCGGCTCGTGGCCCAGGTAGCCGATTCGGCCGCGAGCCTTCCACGCCTCGCGAGGCAGCGCGCAGCCGAGCACCGAGACCTCGCCGGCGGTGGAGCGAAGCAGGGTTGCGAGGATCCGCAGCAGGGTCGTCTTGCCGGCGCCGTTGGGGCCCAGCACGGCGAGCGTCTGGCCCCCGCGCAGCTCCAGGGTGAGGTCGCGCAGGGCAGTTCGCTCACCGTAATCTCGGCGCAGGTGAGCGAGCGCGATCGCGGAGAGCGTCGCGACCGGACCGGCTGGCCCGGATTCTCGCTGCACAGCCGCGGTTTCGGCCACCCTCCGATTCTCCCAGTTGAACCTCGGGGTGGCGACGGCCGTATGTCATGGGTACGATCGGCCCACGAACGAGCTCTGGAGGTGAGGCGGTGCGACGGTCCCTGGTCATTGCGGCAGCCGCGGTCGCGTTGGTGCTGCCGGCGTTCGCGGGCGCGGCCCCACGCCAGATCAACGTCGGCGACGACTTCTTCAACCCGAAGAACCCCCGCGCCCGGGACTTCTCCCCCGGCCCGAGCTTTCGGTGGTCGAGCCTCCCCGGGGCGGATAACCCCCACAACGTGCGCCAGGACGACCGGCTGTTCTTCTCCGGCGCGCCGGAGGATCCGCTCAACTTCCGGATCAACGCCTCCGCCGGCTCCTATCACTACTTCTGCACGCTCCACGGCACTCGGCAGCTCGGCATGCAGGGCGTGGTCAAGGTCCGCCCGATCCGCTTTTCCGGCTCGCAGAGCGGCGAAATCGGCGTTCGGTGGGCGAACTCCGACACCAACACGGGCTCGCGCTTCGACGTCAGCTACCGCGTGGACCAGGGGAACTGGAAGACCTGGAAGAACGACACGGCCTCCTTCCGCGCCTTCTTCGGTCGCAACGATCGCCCGGTCAACTACAGGCCCAACCGCCACAACTACAAGCTCAGGGTGCGCTCGGAGCGCAAGAACGTCCAGAAGCGCAGCGACTGGTCGCCGGTGCTCAGGATCGGATAGGCGTCGGCGGATAGCCCCCGGAATGGACGGCTTATTGCCGGATACCGGCAAGAAGCCGTCCACAGCGCAGAGGGTGGTCCCACTTGGGGCGGGGGACGTGGCTATCGGGTGGCCGCCGGGACCTGATCGACCCCGGCGCTCGTATCAAGGTCCATGCATGTCCCCTTGGCGCTCCGAATCCTCGCGATCGCCATACCCCTCTTTGCTGCGCTGTTGTGGTTCGTCCAGCCGCTCGCCCCGGCGGGCGGGGGCGTGGCGTGCACCGGACAGGCGTGCAGCGAGCGAGGCAGCAGCAGCGAAACCAACGCCGCATCGAGCGCAAAGGCGGCGGCCGGGGATCCGGAGAGGGCAACAAGATCGGATCGGCCCGATGGTCGAGTTGCGTTCGACAGACGATCGCAACTCGACCACCGTGCCCGGCGGCCGATCCACTGGCGCCGCTCGCAGGCGATCGGGCTCCCCCACGCCGGTCGCCTGGTGCGCGGCGTCCGCCTCCCCGCCGCCGGCGCCCACTACTTCACCTGGGACCCGATCCGCAGGCGCTCGCCCAACCGGGACTGGCGGCGCTGGGGAACCGACGATCTCGTGCGCGCCACGCTGCGCGTGGTGCGCGCCTTTGGCGACGCCCACCCCGGCGCCCCCCGGGTCGGCATCGGCGACCTGAGCCGGCGGCACGGCGGCGACTTCGGCCCGGCGTTCGGCGCGATCGGGCACGCGACGCACCAGAACGGCCTCGACGTGGACGTCTACTACCCGCTTCGAAGCGGCGCCGAGCGGGCGCCGCTGTCGGTGGACGAGGTCGACCTGGCGCTGGCCCAGGACCTGGTTGACCGCTTCGTCCGCGCCGGCGCGGTGAAGGTCTACGTGGGCCCGAGCACCGGCCTCAACGGCCCGCCGGGGGTGGTCGAGGCGATCCCCCTGCACGACAACCACCTCCACGCGCGCCTGCGCGGCTGAGCGCCCCACAACCGCATTCCCCGGCGAGTTGGGGGTTTTCGATCACATAGATCGAAAAGTCCCAACTCGGCCCAGACTCAGCGGTCCTTGCGAAGAGTGCGGGCGCCCACCCGCAGCAGCGGCACCCCGCCCTCCCGCAGCGCCTTCAGCCGCTCGCCGTTGCGGCCGTAGAGCAGGCGGGCCGAGGCACGCACCGCCTGGCCCAGGGTGCGATCGTACGGCTGCCACCAGAAGTCGCGGGTAAGGCCCGGCTCCCAGGAGACGAGCTTCACGTCCACGCACTCGTAGAAGCCGAACTTCGAGTGCGAGCGTCCGAGGCCCGATTCCTTCACGCCGCCCCACGAGCACTGGCAGGCCGCATGGGTGTAGGAGTGATCGTTGATCCAGACCATCCCCGACTCGATCCGCCTGGCCATCCGCTCCCCCTTTGCCCGGTCCTTGGTCCAGACCGAGGCACCGAGGCCGAAGTTCGAGTCGTTGGCCTTCTGGAGGGCCTCGTCCTCGGAGTCCACCACGATGATCGGCACCACCGGACCGAAGATCTCCTCCTTCATGATTCGCATCTCGTCCTCGACCCCCGCCAGCACGGTGGGGGCGATGAACTTGCCGCTGAATCCCGGCACCTCGCGCGGGCCACCCGCCACCCGCTCGGCGCCGGCCTCGAGTGCGTCGTCAACCAGGTCAGAGACGACGCCGAACTGGTCCTCCGAGACCATCGGCCCGATCTCGGTTTCCCATTCCATCGGATCGCCGACGGTGAGCTCTCCCGCCCGCCGAACCACCCCGTCGACGAAGCGGTCCGCGACCTCCCGCACCACGTAGGTGCGCTCGATTCCCGAACAGGTCTGCCCGGCGTTCGCGAAGCCGCCCCAGATGCAGCCCGAGATCGCGTTATCCAGGTCGGCGTCGGCGCAGACGATCTGCGGGTCCTTGCCGCCCAGCTCCAGCACGGATCCCTT
Organism: Actinomycetota bacterium; assembly: GCA_038040415.1. GTDB lineage: Bacteria > Actinomycetota > Thermoleophilia > Solirubrobacterales > 70-9 > AC-56. The sequence continues at coordinate 48,029 of JBBPIK010000010.1, read as the reverse complement.
GAGTTGCCTGGCGCAGATCTCGCCGACCCCGCGGCCCACCTCGACCGAGCCGGTGAAGAAGATCTTCCGCGCCGAGGACTCGCAGAGCGCCTGGCCGACCGCGCCGCCGCCGTGGACGACCCGGACCAGCCCCTCCGGCAGACCCGCCTTCTCGAACGTCTCCCGGATCCGCTCCCCGAGCAGCGGCGTCAGGCTGGCCGGCTTGAGGACCACCCCGTTGCCCGCCAGCAGCGCCATCGCGACCTCGTCGAAGGGAATCGACCACGGGTAGTTCCAGGGCGCGATCACGCCGACCACCCCGAGTGGCTCGTAGCTGAACTTGGCCTTCTTCGACAGGAACAGCGCCTGGCCCATGCGGATCGGCTCGTCGTCGAGGATCTTCGGGCCGGCGTCCGCGCACCAGTGAAGGACGTCGATGGTCGGGACGACCTCCATCGTGTAGCTCTCGGTGAGCGGCTTCCCCTGCTCACGCGTGAGCAGCTCCGTCACCTGGTCGAGCTCCTCGACCAAGACGTCCGCCGCCCTGCGCATGTAGCGGGCCCTGTCGGCGAGCGCCAGTTGGGCCCAGAAAGGCTGCACCTCGGCGACGTCGTCGACGACCGCCTGGACCTCCGCGGGCTTCACCGTCTCGACCGAGCCGAGCAGCTCGCCGGTGGCGGGATTGAAGGACTGGAGCTGCCCCATCCGGGCCCGATTCTATGGGGGCGCCCCGGTTGGAGCCAGTGGGTTGCGCTTCAGGAGGCCGAGCCCGGCGGCCCCGCGCGCCCAATCGCGGGGCCGCCGTGTTCTACTCGCCGCCGGCGGGTGGTTATTCGCCGCGGCGTCGGCTCGGTCTGGTTGTCGGGATGGCGCGAAAGGCTTGCTTGGGCTGGGTTGGGCGTTGGGTTGGGTTGGGTCACGGCTCAAAACACCTACACGGCGCGAGAGTTGCGTCGTGGCCTCAGCCGTGACCGCCGAGCCGCCGCCGAATCTCCTCCAGCCGCCGCCGAAGCTCCTCCTCGACCCCCCGCCCGGTCGGCTGGTAGAAGCGCTCACCCTCGAGGCCCTCCGGCAGCACCGGCTGGTCGGCGACGCCGTCCGGCTCGTCGTGAGGGTAGACGTAGCCGATGCCGCGCCCGAGCTTGCGAGCTCCCGGGTAGTGGGCGTCCTGCAGGTATGCGGGCGGTGGCTTCGCGCCGTGCTCGCGAACGTGCGCCGTGGCCCGCTGGATGCCGCGGTAGGAGGCATTCGACTTCGGGGCCAGGGCCAGGTAGACGGCGGCCTGAGCGAGGTTGAGCCGGCACTCGGGCAGGCCCACACGGTCCACCGCATCGGCGGCGGCATTGGCGACCAGGAGCGCCTGCGGATCGGCGTTGCCGACGTCCTCGGAGGCCAGGATCACCATCCGCCGGACGATGAAGCGCGGGTCCTCGCCGCCCTCGAGCATCACCGCCAGGTAGTAGAGGGAGGCGTCGGGGTCGGAGGCACGGGTGGCCTTGATCCAGGCCGAGATGTAGTCGTAGTGGCGGTCGCCCTCGCGGTCGTAGGTGAGCGCCTTGCGCTGGAGCGCGTCCTCGGCGGTGTCGAGGCCCACCGGATGGCCGTGAGCCCGCGCCGTCCCCACCGCCCGCTCCAGCGCCGAGAGCGCCACCCGCGCGTCGCCGCCGGAGCGGGTCGCAAGCAGCTCCAGCGCCTCGTCCGAGACCTCCGGCGGGTCCGGGATCCCGCGCTCGGGATCGGTCAGGGCACGCTGGAGCAACTCGCGGATGTGCTCCGGCGTCAGTGGCCGCAGCTCGTAGAGCTGCGTGCGGCTGAGAAGCGCCGAGTTGACCTCGAAGTACGGGTTCTCGGTGGTCGCCCCGATCAGCGTCACCAGCCCCTCCTCGACCGCCGGCAGCAGCGCGTCCTGCTGTGCCTTGTTGAAGCGGTGGATCTCGTCGAGGAAGAAGATCGTCGGCTCGTCCGCGGCGCTGCGGCGCTCCTCCGCCCGCTCGATCACGGCCCGGATCTCGGCCCGGCCCGCGTTGACCGCAGAGAACTCCTCGAACGCGCCGCGGCAGGCGGCGGCGATGATGCGCGCCAGGGTCGTCTTCCCGGAGCCCGGCGGCCCGTGGAGGATTGCCGAGTGGGGCTCCGCAGTCTCCACCGCGGCGCGAAGCGGGGATCCCTCGCCCAGCAGGTGCTCCTGCCCGACGAGCTCTTCCGGCGAGCGCGGTCGCATCCGCACCGCCAGAGGCGCTTCTGCGGGCGGGACGCTCGTTCTGTGGCCGGGCGTGCCGCCGGTGTCGAACAGCCGCTCGGTCACGGCTCTGCGGCCAGCCGCTTCGCGGCCTCGAGCGCCCCCTCGGTCTCCTGATAGACGTGAAAGCGCGTCACCTTCCCCCCGCGGATCTCGACGAGGTACGTGATGTCGTTTCCGACGCGGACCCCGCTGCCCCTTCCCGTGGCCGCCTGGCGGATCGGCACGACCACGATCGAACCGCCGACCTCGATGAACTCCTTGGGCTCGATTCGGAACTCCTCCCACGCCTCGAGCCACTGCTCCGACCAGCGCAAGAACCCCTCGTGGCCGCGGTCGGTCCCGGCATTCATCAGCCCCGGCTGGGTGTAGATCTCGATCTCGGGGTCTGCCAGGGGCAGCAGCCCCTCGGCGCCCTCGCGCTCGTAGATCTCGAAGCCGCGCCGGAGTAATTCGATGTTCGAAAGGTCCGCCACGGTGGGAGTATCCCCCGCCTCGCGAGTAACCTGGGCGGATGGGCGATCAGACGGCCGCGCCGAGTACCAGCGCCCACACCACAGGCGAGGTCGGAGGTCAGGCGGTGGCGCTCCTCCAGGAGCTGATCAGGATCGACACCGCCAACCCTCCCGGCAACGAGGAGGAGGCGCAGCTCCTTTTGGCCGAGACCCTGACGCAGGCCGGCTTCGAGTGCGAACTGCTGGCCGCCGAGCCCGGCCGTCCCAACCTGGTCGCGCGGCTGGCCGGCGAGAGCGCCGGGCCGACGCTGTGCCTGCTGGGCCATGTGGACACGGTCCCCGCCGATCCCTCCGAGTGGAGCTTCGATCCCTGGGCGGGCGACGTGGTGGACGGGGAGGTTCGAGGCCGGGGCGCCCAGGACATGAAGGACCAGGTGGCCGCCGAGGTGGCCGCGGCCGCGGCGCTCGCCAGCGACGGCTGGCGCCCGCCCAAAGGAGAGCTCCTGGTCGTCGTCACCGCCGACGAGGAGATGGGAGCCGCGGCGGGGGCGCAGTGGCTGTGCAGCGAGCATCCCGACAAGGTGCGATCCGACTACGTGCTCAACGAGGGCGGGGGCATCTCGTTCCAGCTCGACGGGCGGTGGTTCTACCCACTGTGCGTGGGCGAGAAGGGGCCCTGCCGCTTCCTGATGCGAGCCCGTGGCGTCGCCGGCCACGCCTCGGTCCCGGGGCTGGGCGACAACGCGCTCCTGAAGCTCGCCCCTGCGCTGGAGCGTTTGCGCGAGCAGCCGCCGCTCCAGCCCACGCCCGAAGGCGTGGCGTTCGTCGGGGCGCTGGCGGGGGAGGAGATCGACCCGCACGACGGCAAGGCGCTCGAAGCCGCGGTCGAGCGGCTTCGCGAGGTGGCCCCTCAGGTCACCGCCTACCTGGCCGAGCCGATGCTGAGGGTGACGCTGGTGCCAACCAAGGCCAGCGCCTCCACGAAGGAGAACGTGATTCCCTCGCGCGCCGAGGTCCTGGTCGACTGCCGCGTGCCACCGGGGATGGGCAGCTCCGAAGCACTCGAGCACGCCCAGGCCGTGCTGGGTGAGGCAGGTCAGGGGCTGGAGTTCGAGTTCACGGACACGGTGGTGGGTAACCGCTCCTCGTCCGACTCCCCTCTTGCCACTGCAATCGAGGAATGGCTTGCCGAGGCGGACCCCGCGGCCACGTTGGTGCCGATGGTGATGGCGGGCTTCAGCGACAGCCACTGGTTCCGGCAAGCCTTCGACTCCGCCGTCGTGTACGGGTTCTGCCCGCAGCGCGAGCTGGCCCTGCTCGACGCGATGCCGCTGGTTCACGGCGCCGACGAGCGGGCGGCCGTCGCCGACATCGATCTTGCCGCTCGCTTCTACTTCGACATCGTCCAGGCGATGCTTCGATGAGTCAATCCGGAAACGGCGCCTCCGCCGACCCCGTGCTGGGGGCGCATGGCAACGGCGCCGGGAGGGAGCCGCTGCTTCGGCTCGGGGGGATGGCGCTTCGCAACGGCCTGCTGATCCACGGCCCCAGGGCATGGGCGGCGGCCGCGCGAACTCGTGATGGCCGCATCGAGGTCTCATCCGGCCCCAAGCCGGCGTTCTCGCAGGGACGGCTGGGCTCGACGCCACTGCTCCGCGGTCCGTTGCGGCTTGCTGAAGCGTTCGCGGTCGTGCCGCTGGCCCGGCGCCGCCTGCCGGCGGCGCGGTTGCCGATCGAGGACCCTCGGGTGCTCGTGGTCGGGATCGTCACCGCCGCGGTCAGCGGAGCGATCCGCCGCTTGGGTCGGCCGGATGTGTCGCGCGGCCGCGCCGGCGTGCGTGAGGGCACGATCGCCCTGCTGGGAGTGCTGCCGGCGGCGGCGGCGCTTCGTGATCGAGACCTTGCCGCCTACCACGGCGTCGAGCACAAGGCAATCGGCGCCTATGAGCGCCGCAGCCTTGACCCGGCCGACGCCCCCAAGGAGCACGAGCGCTGCGGCTCCAACCTGATCGCGCCGCTGCTGGTCCTCTCGGTTGCCGGCCAGCTGCTCGCAGAGAGGCTGTTCAGTCACCCGGGGCCGCTTGTGCGAGCGGTGGTCGGGATCGGCAGCGTCTCCGGGGCGGTGGAGCTGTTCGCCTACGCCGAGCGGCGCCCTGAGTCACCGCTCGGCCGCGGGATCCACGGCGTCGGGCACCAGATCCAGCGCCTCTTCTCCACTCGCGAGCCGACCCCCGAGCAGCTCGAGGTCGGCTCGGCCGCGCTGCGCGAGGTCCTGCGGGCCGAGGCCGAGCTGGCAGCAAACGTTCAGCCGCCCGGCGGGGCTGCCGATACCTTGTAGGCAGCCCGCCCCTGGGGAGGACCCAACCGCAGATGACGACCCTCTCGATACTAGGCCTCGACTGGTACGAGTTCCAGAACTACGTCGGCCTCTGGGTGCCGATCCTGCTGATGGGCGTGCTCGTCTACCTGATCTGGCGGACGCTGAAGCTGATGCCGCGCACCAAGCCGCAGCAGATCACTCCCAGGTCGGCGAGCTCCGTCACCTGGGCCGACATCGAGGGAGTCGAGGAAACCAAGGACGAGTTGCGCGAGGTGGTCGAGTTCCTGAGGCGGCCGAAGCAGTTCAAGCGGCTGGGTGCAACGGTGCCGAAGGGCATCCTCTTGCACGGGCCGCCCGGCACGGGGAAGACCCTGCTGGCCAAGGCCGTCGCCCACGAGTCGGGCGCCAACTTCTTCGGCCAGTCGGCCTCGTCGTTCGTGGAGATGTTCGCCGGCCTGGGTGCGGCGCGGATCAGGCGACTGTTCAAGCAGGCACGCGAGAATGCGCCGGCGATCATCTTCATCGACGAGCTCGACGCGGTCGGGGCCCATCGCGGCTCGGACATCTCGGGGGAGCGCGATCAGACGCTGAACCAGCTCCTGGTCGAGATGGACGGCTTCGACTCCCGCGACAACGTGATCGTGATGGCCGCCTCGAACATGCTCGAGAAGCTCGACCTCGCGCTGCTGCGCCCGGGGCGCTTCGACCGCCAGGTCTTCGTGCCGCCGCCCGACATGCGCGGGCGCCACCAGATCCTCGGCGTGCACACGCGCGACAAGCCGCTGGGCCCCGACGTGGACATGGAGCGGATGGCGCGTCACACCGCCGGGCTGACGGGCGCGGACCTGGCCAACCTCTGCAACGAGGCGGCGATCCTGGCCGGCCGCCACGACCGCGACCAGATCGTCCAAGCCGACTTCGACAACGCCTTCGAACGCGTGGTTGCCGGACTGCAGTCGCGGAAGGTGATCACCGCCCACGAGAAGCGCGTGGTCGCCTGGCACGAGGCCGGGCACGCGCTGGTCTCTGAGCTCCTGCCGACGGTTGACAAGGTCCAGAAGGTCTCGATCGTGCCCCGCGGCAAGGCGCTCGGCTACACGCTGAACCTGCCGCAGGAGGACCGTTACCTGAAGTCGCGCGAGGAGCTGATCGACTACATGAAGGTGCTGCTCGCGGGCCGCGTGTCGGAGCAGATCACCTTCGGGCGCATCACCACCGGCGCCGCCGACGACCTGAAGCGGGTCACCGACATCGCGCGCTCGATGGTCTACGACTACGCGATGGGCACCTCGATCCGCTCGCACCAGGTCCCGGCCGACGACTTCACCGTCTCCGAGGCGTTGCGCCGCACCCGCGACGAGGAGGTGGAGGCGATCTCCGAGGAGGCCTACCGGGGGGCCTACCGCCTGCTGTCCGACCACCGCGACCTGCTCGACCAGATCGCCGAGCAGCTGCTCGCCAACGAGGTAATCGAGCACGACGAGATCAAGCAGATCATGGGGCAGTATCGCTCCGGCGACACTCGGCCCCGCGAGCTCGAGGAGCGCGCAGACGCCCCGGAGCCGTCGGGGGACCGCGCCGAGGCACTTGCCTCGGAGCCTCCGACTCGCCGGCCCAAGACCGAGCCGCTCTAAAGACGGCGATCCGCCGTCAATAGACTTGCTTGTCGTGTTCGAGCTGGTCGATCACGTGGGCCTTGCCGTATCCGACCTGAAGCAGGCGACGGCTCTCTACGAGGGGACCTTCGGGATGCCGATCGCGCACCGGGAGACGGTCGAGTCTCAGGGTGTGGAGGCGGTGCTGCTCGACGTAGGCGACGGACACGTGGAGTTGCTTCGCCCCCTTGGCCCGGAGACCGTGGTCGGCCGGTTCATCGCCAAGCGGGGCGAGGGCCTTCATCACATCGCCTACCGGGTCACCGACATCGACTCGGCGCTGGCGAGGCTGAACGAGGCGGGCGTGGAGCTGATCGACTCCAAGGCCCGGATCGGCATTCGGGGGAGCCGGGTTGCGTTCCTCCACCCCAAGGCGACCGGCGGCGCGCTCACCGAGCTGGTCGAGCCGGCGGCAACCTGACAGCGACCGGGGAGGCAATCGATGGCCGAAGAGATGAAACGGGTCGAGATCGGGTTCGGGGGCGGCCAGGTGATGAGTGCTCGCCTCGCGTCCAGGTATCTGGAGGCGCTTCGCGAAGCGCTCACGTCCACCGACAAGCTGGCGAGCGAGGCGGCGCGCTGGTACGAGCTCGAATCCGAGGACGGCGCGATCTCGCTCGACCTGCGCCAGGTGGTGTTCGTGCGCGTCGCCGCCGCCCCTCACACGATCGGTTTCTCGGACAAATGAGGAAACCGCTTGTGCTGGGCGCAGCCGCCGTCGGTGGAGTCGCGTGGTGGTGGCGCAAGAACCCCTCGGCCTGCCCATATAGCCAGCGATTCTGGGTCGAGGCGCCGCACCCGCTGATCACCCGGGACCGCCTGCGCGAGATCCTCGAGCCTCGGCCGGGCGAGCGCCTGCTCGAGATCGGCCCCGGAACCGGCTACTACACGCTCGACCTGGCGTCCTGGGTGGGCGACCAGGGGGTGGTCGAGATCCTCGACGTCCAGCAGCAGATGCTCGACCATACGGTTCGGCGCGCCCGTGAGCGTGGCCTTTGGAACGTCAACCCCACGCTCGGCGACGCCCAGCAGCTCGGTTGGGACGATGACAGCTTCGATGCGGCGATCCTGATCACCGTGCTCGGTGAGATTCCCGACCAGGACGCGGCGCTGCGCCAGATCGCCCGGGTGCTGAAACCGGGCGGACGGCTGATCGTCGGCGAGCTCTTCGGCGACCCCCACATGGTCACGATCGGCACGCTCCAGCGGCGAGCAGAGGCCGCCGGTCTGCGCTTCGAGCGCCGCGTGGGGCCGAAGCTCGGCTACTTCGCGCGCTTTGGCACCTGAGATGATTGCGCCCTCGATCGACCCGCCCGATCTCGAGGCAAAGGTGGTGAGGGGCTTTAGCCCCGAAAGCAGCATGTAAGGCCGCCGCAGGCGGCCGCAAGAGAGGAGACGACCATGGCTGACTACGCGGTAAAGAGGATCGACGACATGGAGGCGATCTACGCAGGCGCCTTCAAGCGCGCGCGAGCCGAGCTCGGGATTCAGTCCTTCGGCATGCAGGTGATCGACCTGCCGGCCAAGGCCGACCAGTATCCGGAGCACGACCACTCCGGCGACGGCCAGGAGGAGGTCTACGTCGCGCTGCGCGGCTCCGGCGATGTGGAGATCGAGGGGACCCGGTATCCGCTGGACCCGGAGACCATGGTGAGGGTGAGCGCAGGGACCACGCGCAAGGTTTGGGCCGGCGAGGAAGGCCTGCGCGTGCTGGCGATCGGGGGTTGCCCGGACAAGGTGTACGAGCCGCCGGAGGTCTCAAAGCTCGGCGCCCCCGACCCGCTGCTGCAAAGCCAGGACTGAGCGGCCAGCCCTAGCTCTGGGCGGCGAGCGCCGGCCAGAGCCGCTCCTCCGCGTCGAGCACCTCGGCTGCCGCCGCGCCGACGCGCGACCAGATCTCCGGCCGGGGGGCGTCGGCCTCGCTCGCGGCCAGCAGGTCCTCGGCGAGCGCAGTCCATCGGCTGGCTGCATCGGCGGCCAGCGGCGCCTCGTCGCGGCCCACCTCGGCGAGAAAGCGCGAGTACATGAGCCGGAAGTTTCCGCCCCCCGTTCCGCGGCGCTCGATCACCTGGTAGCAGAAGCGCGCGCACCACTGCCAGTCCTCGAGCTCTTGGGGCCAGTCGCCGACCTCGGCTGCGAACCGGCGCAGCGCCGGCAGGCCTTCGTAGTCACCCAGCGGTGGGTCGAGCATCTGCTTGGCGTTGCGCGCGATCGCTCCCGCCGAGGCCTCGCGAACGTCACCCAGCTCGGCGCCTTCAGGGACCGTGAGCATGTGGCCGTCCAGAGGGAAGACGGGATGCTTGCCATGGCGGGCTCGGGCGAGGTTGTCGAGGCGCGTCGTCTGCAGCTCCTCGAACGAGGTGTCGGAGAGATAGGCGACCTCGGCGTCGTAGCCGGCGAGTACGACGGCGTGACCGGGGAAGTGCGCGGAGCTGCCGTAGTGGTCCAGGTAGTAGAGGTCGGTGAGCAGGACCGCGGGACGCTCGCCCTCCACGGCGGCCCGAGCCGCCTCCCACGAGGCCTCGGGATCGTCGAAGGTGTCGAGCCGCATCGACGCCCCGGTCAACTCCACGAACTGCTCCTCAAGACGGCCCACGCGCCCGTTCGTGAATCGCGACGGCGAGGATCCGTCGAGCGTCACGTAGTAGAAGCTGACCCCGGCCCCCAGCCCGAGCGCCATCTCCTCGGAGATCTCGGCGCCATGAAAGGCGAGCAGGTTGCGAAGCGCCGTGGAGCCGCAGTGGTTCCCGGGGAGGTGGCGGTAGCCAGGGACCATCGTCGGCGCGGTAGTCGCCTCCATGCGCAGGGATTCTGCCCTACCGGGGGATCAGAGGCCCCACGCACTCCCTGCTGCAGTCAGTGCTCGGCGGTCTGCGCCCGCAGGCGCAGGTAGTCGGCTCGGGCTCGGAAGGTATCGCGCATCTCACCGATCACCTCGTCGAGGAACTCGCGGCGGTAGACCTCGTCGGTGAGCATCGAGATCGCGAAGTAGAGGCCCGTGAACGCTGCGATTGCGCCTGAAACGCGCAGCAGCTCCTCGGTGAGGATGCCGCGGTGACCGAAGAGATCGACCGTGACCAGCACGTTTCCGCCGGCGCCAATCCAGGAGCGCAATACGTCGGCGTCGATGATCAAGACGCCCAGGGCGACGAAGAAGCCGCCCACCGCGAGGCTGACCAGAAGCACCTGGAGTGCCTGGCTCACGAACAGGACCAGCCCGACGTTGAGGCGCTGTCGACGATCGAGCTCGGGTCCATCGCCCCCGGCCTCCCGCTCCAGGGAGCGCACCTCGCGGGGCACTCGGGCGATCAGAAAGGAGGTGCCCAGGGCGACGAACAGGCCCGCGAGGACGGCGAATGACCCGGGCGCCAGGTCGGAGAACACCTCCCACATCTCGACGGTCAGGAAGAGGACCACCGAGAAGATCATCAGCAGCGGGATCGCCCGCATCAGCAGCGCCAGCGAGGAAGCGAGCTGGCTCAAGAGCCGTGCGAACGCCCAGCGCACGATCGACAGCAGGCCATATCCGATCACGCCGTAGATCAACGCCAGCAGGGCGAGGTTCGCGGCGGCGGTGACCGCGGCGCTTCGCCACTGCCCGCCGAAGATCAACGGCAAGAGCGCCGGCAGGACGACGAACGCGGCCAGCTCGGCCCGGCCGACGTCCTCCGGCAGCGCGAGCAGCGGCCGCTCGCGGGCACGATTCAGGGCGATGGCCGCAACCAGCAGGATCGCCAAGCCGCCCAGCGCCGCGGCGAGGTTGCCGAGCAGCGACCAATCGAGCTGAATCGCGCCGAGCATCTCGGCCAGGAAGACGAGCGCCAGCAGCGGAGCGGCACGGTTGAAGACGTCCGTGGAGGCCGAGAACCCCTCGATCAGGAGAGGTAGCCCTGCCCGCCTGAAGCCATGCTCGTAATCGGCGAGGCGGTCGTCCGGGCTCACGGGCGCATTTCAGCGGCGAGTTCGGACGTTCGGCCCCTATGCTGCGACCGGTGCTGACGCGGCTTCAAGAGCTCGACCGGCGTCTGCTTCGCACCATGCGCACGCGCTGCCACGGGCCTCGGTTGGAGGGCGGGATGAAGGCGCTCGGCCTGGCCGGGGAGTGGGGTGCGGTGTGGGTCGCGATCGGGGTCGTGGGCGCCGCCGTCGACGCGACCCGCCGCGAGCGCTGGCTGCGAGCGGCCGCGGTTGCCCCCGGCGCGGTGGGGGTGAACTTCCTTTTCAAGCTCGCCGTGCGAAGGCGCCGCCCGCGCCTGCGTCGCCTGCCACCCCTGGCCGCCGCGCCCAGCGATCTCTCGTTCCCGTCGGCCCACGCCACTTCGTCGCTGGCGGCGGCGACCGCGATGGGGCGCGTCGCCCCGGGGACGCGCCTGCCGCTGTACGGGCTCGCCGGCGCGATCTGCCTCACGCGGCCCTACCTCGGCATGCACTACCCCTCGGACGTGCTCGGCGGCGCCGCCATCGGGCTGGCGATGGGCCGCCGCTGGCCGGGGTTGCGCGGCAAGGACGCCGAGGACCGCCTGATCGACCTGGTGGCGAATCCAGAGCGCCCGTGAAGGTCGGCATCGTCGGCCTGCCGAACGCAGGCAAGACGACGCTCTTCAACGCCCTCACGCGGGCCGCGGCCCAAACCGCCAGCTACCCGTTCACGACGGTGGAGCCCAACGTCGCGATCGTCGAGGTTCCCGATCCGCGCCTGGCGGCCGTGGCGGAGGCAGCGAGCGCAAGCCCGCAGGTCCCGGAGACGATCGAGTTCCACGACATCGCCGGCCTGGTGCCGGGCGCCTCCACGGGCGAGGGGCTGGGGAACCGCTTCCTCGCCGAAATCCGCGAAACGGACGCGATCTGCCACGTAGTTCGCGTCCACAGCGACGCGCGGGTCCCTCATCCCGAGGGGCGGATCGACCCGGTCGCCGACGCCGAGGTGGTGGACGCCGAGCTGTTGCTCGCCGACCTCGAGCAGGCGCAGGGGCGTTTGGAGCGAGTGCGAAAGCAGGCGGGTGGCGCCAAGGAGGCGGCGGCTGAGCTCGACTGGCTGGAGCGTGTGGTGGAGGGCCTTGGCCGTGGCGCGCCGGCGCGCGCGGTGGCGATCCCGGCGCTGGCGCCGAACGCCCCCGCGGAGCTCCAGGCGCTGAGCTCCAAGCCGGTGCTCTACGTCGCCAACCTGGACGAGGGCGAGAGCGAGCCTCCGGCCACGCTGGTGGAGCACGCGCGGCGCCAGGACGCGGGCTGCATCGGGGTCAGCGCCCGGATCGAGGCGGAATTGGCGGAGCTGCCCGAGGCGGAGGCCAAGGAGATGCGCTCCGAGCTGGGGCTGGCGGAGTCGGGCCTGGAGCGGCTGGTGCGCGCCGCCTACGAGCTGCTCGACCTGCTCACCTTCTTCACCGCCCATCGCGGCAGCGAGGCGAGGGCGCGGGCGCTGCGCCGCGGGCTCACCGCCTGGGACGCTGCCGGCAAGGTGCACACCGAGATCCAGGCCGGCTTCGTCCGCGCCGAGGTGATCGGGTGGCGCGAGCTGGTCGACGCCGGCGGCTACGGCGAGGCGCGGGAGCGCGGGTTGATCCGGACCGAGGGCCGCGAATACGCAGTCCGTGACGGCGACGTGATCACGATTCGGCACTGAACGGGGCTCTCAGGCACTGACCGGGGCTCTCACAATGAGAGAGACACTTCACGTCGAAAGCCGCGAGCGTCCGCTGCAGTTAGATTTCCTCGCGTGCGAAGCGAGGCCCGCTTTCCCCGCCTAGGGCGCCAGGCCGGCCACTACGAGAGCTTCTACCTGAAGGCCTCGCGGCCGGCCGGGGGACAGGGCGTGTGGATCCGGCACACGGTCCACAAGCGGCCCGCAGAGGAGCCAACCGCTGCGCTGTGGCTGACCGTGTTCGACGCCGACGCGCCGGGGCCGCGAGCCACCAAGGCCAGCTTCGCCGCCACCGAGCTCTCGGCGCCCGAGGGCGCCTACATCCGCGTTGACGGCGCCGTGCTCGAACCCGGCCGAGCCACCGGCGAGCTGGCGACGCCCGAGCTCCAGGCGAGCTGGGATCTCAGCTTCGACGATCCCGGTGGGGCCTTCCACCACCTGCCCTACGAGCGGCTCTACGAAGCGCCACTGCCCCGCACGAAGTTCCTCAGCCCCTACCCGAGCGCACGCTTCGAGGGCACGGTGACGATGGGCGGCGAGCGGATCGAGCTCGCCGACTGGCCGGGAATGATCGGTCACAACTGGGGGGCCGAGCACGCCGAGCGCTGGGTATGGATCCAGGGCGGCGACCTGGGCGGGGAGCGGGGAAGCTACCTGGACCTTGCCGCGGGCCGGATCAAGGTCGGCCCGCTGACCACCCCGTGGGTGGCCAACGGGATGCTGCGCATCGACGGCGCCGAACACCGACTCGGCGGCTTCGACCGCATCCTGTCGACGAAGCTGGGCGAGCGGCCGACCTCATGCGAGTTCCAGCTCGCGGGCAAGGACCTGAAGCTCCGCGGCCGAGTGTCGTCTGATCCCCGCAACTTCGTCGCCTGGATCTACGCCGATCCCAAGGGGCCCGAGCACAACACGCTCAACTGCTCGATCGCCGACCTGGAGCTCGAAGTCGAGCGCCGCGGCAGCCAGCCGGAGCGTCTCGAGCTGACCGGCGGCGCGACCTACGAGATCGGCATGCGCCAGACCGATCACGGCATCCCGGTCCAGCCGTATCCGGACGGTTAGTGGGACGGCCCAATAGGGACCAGGGGCTACCTCTTCAGGAAACGGGCCCAGGTGCTCCGCAGGTCCAAGAGCGCCTGGAGCCCGGGGCCGGAGACCGTGGAGCTCCCGCCTGAGCCGACCACGCGCGCCCGGACTATCCGCGGCGAGTCCCCGCGCTTCAGCACCCTGATCTTGCGCAGCCGTCCGGAGAACAGGCCCGCGAGCTCCGACTCGATCTCGTTCTGAGAGAAACGGACCGTCCACGTGTGGTAGGGAGACGCTTGGTCGTAGGGGTCCCGGACGCTCTTCAGGTAACGGGCCGGCTCAGCGCCGGGGAACCCGTGCTCGACGCTCTCCGTGCGGCCACCCGAAGTCGAGAAGAAGTACGTCGTCGCCACCTGCTTGCGGTGGCGCACCACGAGGCCCGCGGTGACCTTGGCGGCCATGTTGGTCCGCTCGGTCTCCGAGTCCTTGCCTCCATAGACCTGGCTGCGCGTGTCGTCATAGACGTCGAAGTCGCCCGCTCCGCTCGTGGCCAGCGCGTAGGAGCGCGCGGCCACCGTCTGCGCCCGGAGCGCCGCCTTCGGCCACGAAGACGGCACCTCGTTCGGAACCACCCCCTTCACGTATGACTGGAGCCCGACCGGGTTGATCACCAGCAGGCCGCCGTCCGACACCTTCGCCTTCAGCCTCCCTCGGTAGACGCCCTTGCCCCCGATCCGGATCTTCCCGCCGCCGGAGGCGATGCCGCTTGGCCCGCAGTTCGCGATCCTGCCCCCATGGGCGCGCTTCAGGATCACGTCCGACCCGGACTGCGTGAAGCGGTAACCGCGGCGGCGGCGCAGCCGCTTGCCACAGGCCTTCTTCCCCTTCCTGAAGCTCACCGAGCCCGATCCCGAGCCGAGCAGGACCTTGATCGTGTTGCTCCCGGCGTGCCCGATCCGGGTGTGCCTGTAGTAGTGATGGAGGATCTCCCGGTAGCCGCGCCCGTGCTGGGCGAGGCCGTAGGCGCCGTACTGGCTCATGCCGACCCCGTGGCCCCAGCCGCGCCCCTTGACCACCCATTTTGCGCCGCTTGCGCCGCCGGGCCAGGCCAAAGCTGCCAGCGCCACGACGCACGCCACGAGCCCAACCGCCTTCCTTGTTCTTGCCTTTGCCTCCATCCGCCTCTTGGCCCGCAACAGTACGGGTCCCGGGTCGCGCTTCGACCGCGAGCGCCCATTCCCTCCCGTTTCGTACGCTGCGAGTGTGCGGATGAGCACCACCACGCAGGAGCAGGCCGTGCTCGACGGGGTCTCCAAGCGCCTCTACATCGGCGGCGAGTGGCGGGATGCCGGCGAGGGCGGCACGCTCGCGGTCGAAGACCCGGCGACCGGGGAAGCGCTGTGCGAGATCGCGGATGCGACCCCGGACGACGCCACGGCGGCGCTCGACGCCGCCGTCGCGAGCCAGGCCGACTGGGCGTCTACGTCCCCGAACGAGCGGGGGGAGATCCTCCGGCGCGCCTTCGAGCTCCTCAACCGGCGGGCCGACGACCTGGCCTTGCTGATGACCCTCGAGATGGGAAAGGCGGTGGCGGAGTCGAAGGCCGAGATCGCCTACGCGGCCGAGTTCTTCCGCTGGTTCTCCGGCGAGGCCCTGCGGATCGACGGCAACTACAAGCTGGCGGGCAACGCCGCCAGCCGGGTGCTGGTGATGCGCCAGCCGGTGGGTCCGTGCTTCTTCATCACCCCGTGGAACTTCCCCACCGCAATGGGAACGCGCAAGATCGGCCCCGCGATCGCCGCCGGCTGCACGATGGTCTGGAAGCCGGCGAAGCAGACGCCGTTGTCGGCGTTCGCCCTCGCCCAGGTCCTGGAGGAGTGCGGGCTCCCGGGCGGCGTGCTGAACGTGATCACGAGCTCCTCCTCGAGCTCCGTCGCCGGCCCGGTGATCGCCGATCCCCGACTGCGGAAGCTGAGCTTCACCGGCTCGACCGAGGTCGGCCGCGAGCTGATCGCCCAGGCGGCAGAGAACGTGCTCAACGTCTCGATGGAGCTGGGAGGGAACGCCCCGTTCCTGATCTTCGACGACGCCGACCTGGACGCGGCAATCGAGGGAGCCATGATCGCCAAGATGCGGAACATCGGCGAGGCCTGCACCTCGGCGAACCGCTTCCACGTCGCCGGCTCGCTGGCCGACGAATTCGCGTCGGGGCTCGCCGACCGCATGGGCTCGCTGAAGGTCGGCCGGGGCACCGAGGAGGACGTCGACGTCGGTCCGCTGATCGACGACGACCAGCGCTCGAAGGTGGCCGAGCTGGTCGAGGACGCGGTGGGCAAGGGAGCCAAGGCTGTGGTCGGTGGAGGCAGGCTCGACGGAGCCGGATACTTCTTCGAGCCCACGGTGCTGGGCGGGGTCACCCGCGACGCCCGCCTGCTCAAGGAGGAGATCTTCGGGCCGGTGGCGCCGATCGCCTCGTTCTCCTCCGAGGAGGAGGCGATCGCGGCCGCCAACGACACCGAGTACGGGCTGGTCGCCTACGTCTTCACCCGCGACGTCAAGCGGGCGCTGCGCGTCTGCGAGGGCCTGGAGACCGGGATGATCGGCCTCAACCAGGGCATGGTCTCGAACGCCGGCGCCCCGTTCGGCGGCGTCAAGCAGTCCGGCATCGGCCGCGAGGGCGGCAACGAGGGGATGGACGAGTTTCTGGAGACGAAGTACGTAGCCGTAAGTCTCTGAGCGTGAAGCCGAGGCGACGGTGAACGCCTGAAGGTCGGGACCCTCGAGGTCACAGATGGTCGTTGACGTGCCGGGACGTGAACTCGAGGATGACCCTGGCGACGAGCTCCGGATCGTCCCACGTGGCCACATGGCCGGCTCCGGGCAGATCATGGACCTCGGCATCAGGTAGGGCGTCGATCAGGCGCCTGCCGTAGCGGCGGCGGGGGAACACGCGGTCCTTGGCGGGGAAAACGAGCTGGACCGGGCATCGGATCTCGTCCAGCCCGCGGGGCCCGGGGTGTTCCCTGGCCCAGGCGAGCAGCGAGGGCAGGATCGCGCAGTTGGCCATGCCGACGATCATGTGTGCCGTGTCGGCTGGGTCCATCCGCTCCGGACGGGCGAAATGATGCCAGTAGAGAAGACGCCGGAGCCGCGGGCGCCGGCTCCAGCGCGCGGGATCTCGCGCCATGAGTCGCGTGACGCGGTGGAATAAGCCGTAGCTGCGGGCGACCAGCCGCAGACCGAGATCCCCTCCCTTCTCCCAGCCCGCAACAGTGGCAATGGCGGTGCAGGTGCGGGCGCGCCCGCGCTTGGCCAGCACCAGCGCAGCCAAGCCGCCCAGCGACGTACCGGCCACGTGGGCGGTCGACCAGCCCGCGGCATCCATATCGCGCTCGACGCCGTCGACAAACAAGTCGATGCTGGCCTCAACACCCGCCGGCGGCGATGGGCCACCCCAGTGACCGATCAGGTTCACGGCCAGCACCTCGTGCTGGGGCTCGAGCAAGGGGATGACGGGCCTCCACTGGCGCCAAGTCCCACCGCCGCCGTGAATCAGCACCAGCGGCTCCCCTGCCCCACCGCGATGGGGAGGATCCGGCGCCATTTCCCTCACGGTGGTCAGCTCTCGCTAATAGACCGGCAGCGGGTTCCCGGCCCAGAGGAAGAACCAGACCATGAACGCGACACTGAAAGCGGATGCGGCCACGATGAAGACCATCTCCAGCCCGGTGGGCTTCTCCGTGCGCGCGGGCTCGTCGCGCGTGCTGCGCAGCCACGGGTAGTGGGTTCGCGGCGGCGGGATCCGCTCCGCTGTGCCGCGCCGGCCGATCACCCAGCCAACGATCTGCAGCACGACCACGTAGCTGATCACCATCCCGGGGAAGACGGCAACCGCCGTCTCCTTGGTCATCCTGCTGATCCCTGCCGCGCCCTGGATCTCGGCGGCGATAAGCAGCCAAACAAGTGGGATGCCGAACCCGATCACGGCAGTGGCGATCACGAACAGCGCCGAGATCCCCAACCTCCTGGCGAGCCGCATAGCCATACACAGATCCTGACGAACGGGTGGTCACGCCGCAATGGCGTTCTCAGTATGGTTTCAGGGCGGAAAGTCGAAGAATCTACGATGTTTGACTGAAAATGCCGCCGCTCGAGGGTCTCGAACCTGCGGTGCGTAAGAGATTCACCTCGTACGCGTCCACACTTGCAGCCCACGTTGACGAGCTGGCCGAGCGGGCTGTCAGCAGGATCCGCGCCAAGGCCCCCCAGTACGCGGTCGACGTCCCTGAGCTGGCCGAGGCGCTCTCCGCGGGCGCTCGCCCGAGCATCCTCGCCGAGCTGGTGGCGATGCAGGAGGAGGCCGCGCTTCCAGACCGCTGCCCGGCCGTGGACGCCGAGGGCGCCCGCCTCGCAGCCCGCTTCGGGGTCCCGATTGACTTGACGATCTGGGTGTACCGGGCCGGGCACTCAGTTCAATGGGAGGGGTGGTTTCGGCTCGTCGAGCGCCACGAGGGCGATGCCGAGGCCCGGCGGGCTCTGCTCGAGGCCGGCTCGGAATTCTTTTTCGCCTACGCCGACCGGATGAGTCGCTGGGCGACCGAGGAGTACACGGCGGAGCGCGACCGGATGCTTCGTGGCCGGGAGCAGCGCCGCGTGAACCTGGTCAGGGAACTACTAGCCGGTCGGAACGTGGACGCGGGGGGACTCGACTACAACCTCAGCCTGCATCACTTGGGCGTGATCGCCTGGGGCCCGGATGCGGCTGACTCGGCGCGTGCCCTCGCCAAGAGCCTCGACCGACGCTTACTGATCGTCGGTGCCGCGGACGACACCTGGTGGGCCTGGCTCGGGGGTCGCAGCTACCTCTCCGAGCGGGGGCGGGCCACGCTGCGGCGCTGGCGCCCCCCGCAAGGCACGCGGTTTGTCTTCGGGGAGGAAACGGACGGGCACGAGGGCTTTCGGTCCACCCACGAGGAAGCCGTCGCAGCCCACCGCATCGCGGGCGCGGAGGAGGCGCCGGTCACTCACTACGAGGACGTGGCGCTCGAGGTGCTCGCCGGCCGGGATCCGGAGCGCGCTCGCGCGTTCGTCTCTCGGGAGTTGCGGGGCCTCGATGGCGAGGACATTCGCTCGCGACGCCTGCGCGAGACGCTGCGGGCGTACTTCGCGGCACATCAGAACGCGGCGGCAGCCGCCGCCGCGCTCGGGATCCACGAGCAGACCGTGGCCCAGCGTCTGCGGGCGGTGGAGCGGCGCACCGGCAGGAGCGTCGCCGCTCGGCGAGCGGAGCTCGATACCGCCCTGCGGCTAGGCGGCGAGAGGTAGCGGGTCCGCCACTTTCCACTGCCCACGCGCCGCAACTACATCCGGCTCAGACCGGTTCGCCGGCAGATATGGTCGCCTGATCGGCGCACTCGAGCTCGACAAGCTGACCTGGCCCGAGGTCGAGGCGGAGCTTCGCTCGGGGCGCGACGCGGTGGTGGTCGCCTTCGGCGCCACCGAGCAGCACGGCCGTCACATGCCCCTGGCCACCGATGCGCTGATCGGCGACCACTTCGCCCGCCTGCTCGCCGACCGCCTCGACGCCTTCGTGGCGCCTACCGTCCGGGTCGGCTGCTCCAGCCATCACCTGGCCTTTCCGGGGACGCTCTCGATCGCGGACCAGACGTTCCACGCAATCGTCGCCGACCTCGTCGCCTCGCTGGTTCAGGCCGGCTTCAGCCGGATCGTGCTCGTCCCCACCCACGGCGGCAACTTCGCGCCGCTGGCCGCGGCGGTCGAGAAGCTGCCGGATGCCGAGCGGCCGCGCGTCGTAGCGATCACTGACCTGAGCGTGTTCCTGCGCGTGGCGCAACTCGGCGAGCAGGAGTTCGAGGTGCCGATGCCCGAGGGGGGCCTCCACGCGGGGGAATGGGAGACCTCGATGCTGCTGGCGATCCACCCCGACCTGGTCCGCATGGACCGGGCCGAGGCCGGCTACGTCGGCGATCCACAGGAAGCCGTCGCGAGCCTGTTCGAGGGCGGGGTCGATTCGCTGTCCAAGGTCGGCGTGATCGGGGATCCGACGCAGGCGAGCGCCGAGCATGGCCGCCGCTACTGGGAGGCGGTGCTGGACCTGGCCGTGGAGTTGGTCGAGGCCGAAGGCAGCTAGCCCCGCCAACGGCTCAGCGCCCGAGCAGCATCCCCATCAGCCCGCTCGAGCTGCGCTTCTGGATGTAGCACTGGTGGTACTCCTCAGCCCGCCAGAAGGGCTTCGCCGGCTCGACCGTGGTCATGATCGGGTCGCGGAACCGCTCCTGGGCACGCTCGATCACACCCTGCGCGGTCTCGGCCTGCTCGTCGGAGTGCGCGAAGATCACCGACCGATACTGGTAGCCCACGTCCGGTCCCTGGCGGTTGAGCTGGGTCGGGTCGTGGATCTCGAGGTACTTCGAGACCAGATCCGCGTACTCCACCTTGGAGGGGTCGAAAGTGACCTGGCACACCTCGACGTGGCCGGTGGTGCCGGTGCACACCTGCTCGTAAGTGGGGTTGTCGACGTCACCGCCCTCGTATCCGACGGCGGTCTCGATCACGCCGGGAAGTTCCTGGAAGGCCGCCTCGACCTGCCAGAAGCAGCCGGCGCCGAAGGTTGCCATCTCGGTGCTGGTCTGGTTGACGGTCTCGATGCCGGTTTCCATGCGGCTCCTTCCAAGGGTAACTGGGCTCGGGATTGCCTTCATTCCCTTAGTTGCGGGAGCGGCCGCGACATTACGCGGCCTCTCCGGAGGCTTGCGATCCCTACGCCTGCTGGCTCTTGACCAGCCCGATCATGTGGCCTTCGGGGTCGTTGAAGAGGCCGATGGTCACCTGGTCCATGACGTCCATCGGACCCATGACGCGCGACCCGCCGAGGCTCTCGGCCTTTTGCAGGCCGGCCTCGACGTCGTCGACCTCGACGTAGAAGGTGGCGTAGCTCTGGCCATCCGGCCCGGAACCGACTCCGCCGCCGATCCCGACGCCGTCGGCGTTGGAGTTCCCCTCGCGGGCCACGAGGCCGTAGTTCATCGGGTTGTCCGCGTTGATCTCCCAACCGAACATGTCCGAGTAGAAGCCCTGAAGCCTTTCCCCGTCCTTCCCGATCACCTCGAAGTGCACAACCGCTTGACCCATCTGCTGCTCCTTTCCGGCGGCGCCTCGGCGCTCGCATTGGTCCGCCTAGGTTAGAAGGCGGAGGGGGCCCTGGGACTACTCGTGCGGGCGCGCCATCCGCCGATGGTCGAGCGCCTGCTCCAGGATCTCTTCCTCGACGCCCATCTCCCGCGCGACCTCGCGCAACGGCCGTCCGGAGGCGTGGGCTTCCTTGACGATCTCGGTCGCCCGGTCATAGCCGATGTGGGGGTTGAGCGCCGTCGCGGTGGCGAGGGTCGCCTCGGCGTGGCGCTCCGCCGCCTCCTCGTCGGCCTCGATCCCCTGCACGCACTTGGTGTCCAAGAGCCGGCAGGCGGCCGAGAGCAGCTTGATCGAGTCGAGCAGATTCCGGGCGATCAGCGGAACTCGCACGTTCAACTCGAACTGTCCCTGGGAGCCAGCGATCGTGATCGCGGCGTCGTTGCCGATCACCTGCGCTCCGACCTGGATCGCGACCTCACAGATCACCGGGTTGACCTTCCCGGGCATGATCGAGGAGCCCTTCTGGAGCGCCGGCAGGCGCAGCTCCCCGAGCCCGGCGCGGGGCCCTGATCCCATCAGCGCGATGTCGTTGGCGATCTTCGTCAAGGAGACGGCGACCACCTTCAGCGCCCCCGAGAGCTCGACCAGGGCGTCGCGGCTTCCCTGGGCCTCGAAGGGGTCGAGCGGCTCGGAGATCTCGAGCCCGGTGTCCTCGGCGAGCCTGGCGCGCACGCGCTGCGCGAACTCCGAGTGCGTGTTGAGGCCGGTGCCGGTGGCGGTACCGCCGAGCGGGATCTGACCGACGCGCCCAAGGGTGGTACGCACCCTCTCCGTGCCCAGCCTGATCTGAGCGGCGTAGCCCCCGAACTCCTGGCCGAGGGTGACCGGGACGGCGTCCATCAGGTGCGTGCGCCCGGCCTTGACCAGGTCGGCGAACTCCTCCGCCTTGCGCTCCAGGGCGGAGGCGAGCCCGTCCATCGCGGGCAGCAGGTCGTGGGTCACCTCGCCGAGCGCGGCCAGGTGGACAGCCGACGGAAAGACGTCGTTGGACGACTGTCCCATGTTCACGTGGTCGCTCGGGTGGACCCCCTCGCCCGCCAGGCTCGCGATCACCTCGTTGGCGTTCGTGTGCGACGAGGTGCCGGAGCCCGTCTGGAAGACGTCGATCGGGAACTGGTCGTCGTGCTCCCCGGCGGCGATTGCGTCACCGGCTTCGGCGATTCGCTCCGCGATCTCCGGGTCGAGCAGCCCGAGCTCCGCGTTGGCCTGCGCCGCGGCGGACTTGATCCGACCCAGCCAGCGCACGACGGAAACGGGAATCGGCTGCCCCGAGACGGGGAAGTTCGCGATCGCCTTGCGGGTCTCCTCTCCCCAAAGCTCCGTCGAGGTGTCCGTCGCCATCGCGTCCTCCGTTCGCCGTTTCCCGAACCTCGGAGGCTATCGGCGCGGAGTCAGCCGTCGCTGCGGCCCGCCGCGTAGCCCTCCGCATAGGCGAGGTCGAACGAGCTCGTGCCGCGAGGCTCCAGGTACTGGTAGCTGGCCGCGATTCGCCGCACCAGGTCGGCGTGGATGCCGCTCGTCTCCGAGGCGCCCTCCTGAACCGCGCCGACCAGGTAGCCGAGCCGCAGCGTCTGCGGACCACCGGGGTCCCTTTGGGCGGCAGCGGAGAGAAGTGTGGCCGCCCGGACCAACGAGGCACCCACATCGGCCAGGTCCCCCGTCGACTGGTCGTCCACGAGGCAGCCGCTGATCGGCGTTTCGCCGGCCAGCCGCACCGGTTCGGGCGCTGCTTCGAGGGCAGTCAGGTAGGTCGCAGCCGGCGCCAGGCAGGCGACCGGCGTGTCGCCGCCGTCGCTCGAGCCGCAGCCGGCAACCAGGACGACGGCGATCAGGAAAGGAACGGCCCGGCGCACCATTCGCATGCTACGACCCGGCATCTCCGCTGTCCTGGATAGACCCCGCATACCGACGGCAGGCAGGACAGCCTGGGGAAAACAGGCAGAATCAGGCGCCGATGGCCGCCTACCGCCCGGTAGACCCGAAGCAGTCCTTCCCCGAGCTCGAGGAGCGGATCCTCGAGCGCTGGCGCGAACGCGACGTGTTCCACCGCTCTTTGGCGCAGCGCCAGGACGCCCCCGTGTGGAGCTTCTACGAAGGCCCGCCGACCGCGAACGGCGAACCCGGCTCGCACCACGTGCTGTCGCGCGTGTTCAAGGACATCTACCCCCGCTACCAGACCATGCGCGGGCACCGGGTCCCCCGCAAGGCCGGTTGGGACTGCCACGGCCTGCCGGTCGAGCTGGAGGTCGAGCGGGAGCTGGGGATCTCCTCGAAGGCGGAGATCGAGGCCTACGGGATCCCCGAGTTCAACCAGCGCTGTCGCGAGTCGGTGTTCCGCTACGTCGAGGAATGGAACCGGCTCACCGAGCGGATCGGCTTCTGGATCGACCTCGACGACCCCTACGTGACGCTCACCAACTCCTACATCGAGTCGGTCTGGTGGTCGCTGCGCAAGATCTGGGACGACGGGCGCCTCTACGAGGCCCACAAGGTGGTTCCCTACTGCCCCCGCGACGGCACAGCGCTCTCCTCGCACGAGGTCGCCCAGGGCTATCAGGACGTCGAGGACCCGTCGGTATACGTGCGACTTCCCATCCGCCAGCCGGAGGCTCCACTCGAGGAGGGGGACGCGCTCCTCGTCTGGACCACGACGCCGTGGACGCTGATCTCCAACGCGGCGGTCGCCGTCGGCCCTGAGATCGAGTACGTGCGGGTGAGGCCGTCCGGGTCCGACGAGGTGCTGGTCGTCGCCGCCCCGCTGGTCGAGCGGGTGCTTGGCGAGGGTGCCGAGGTACTCCAGAGTTTTTCGGGCAGCGCGATCGCCGGCGCTCGGTACGAGCCGCCCTTCCCCTACATCACCGACTACGGGCCGCGCGGCCACACAGTGCTCGAGGCCGACTTCGTCACCACGGAGGAGGGCACCGGCCTGGTGCACACCGCGATCGCCTTCGGCGAGGACGACTTCCGGCTCGGCGAGCAGTACGGGATCAAGCTCCAGAACCCGGTGCGCGAGGACGGCACCTTCGACGAGCGGATCACCGATTTCGCGGGCCAGTTCGTCAAGCAGGCCGACCCGGCGATCGTCGAAGCGCTTCGCGATTCGGGGCGCCTGCTGCGCGCCGAGCGCTACCGCCACTCCTACCCGCACTGCTGGCGATGCGGAACGCCGCTTCTGTACTACGCGAAGTCGAGCTGGTACGTGCGCACCACCGACGTCCGCGAGCGAATGCTGGCCGAGAACGACGCGATCGGCTGGCACCCAGAGCACATCAAGCACGGCAGGTTCGGCAACTGGCTCGAGGGCAACGTCGATTGGGCTCTGTCTCGGGAGCGCTACTGGGGCACGCCGCTGCCGATCTGGGAGTGCGGATCCGAGGGCTGCGAGGAGCGTTTCTGCGCCGGGTCGATTGCCGACCTGCGCGAGCGCGGAGGCCAGGTGCCCGACGACCTCCACCGGCCCTACATCGACGAGGTGACGCTTCGCTGCGAGGCCTGCGGCGGTGAGATGCGCCGCGTCCGCGAGACGATCGACGCCTGGTACGACTCGGGCTCGATGCCCTTCGCCCAGTTCCACTACCCCTTCGAGGGAGAGGAGCTGTTCACGGACCGCTTCCCTGCGGACTTCATCAGCGAGGCGATCGACCAGACCCGCGGCTGGTTCTACTCCCTGCTCGCGGTCTCGGTGCTGGTCTTCGACCGCGCCAGCTATCGCAACTGCGTCGTCCTCGGCCTCATCCTCGACCCCGAGGGCCAGAAGATGTCGAAGAGCCGCGGCAACGTGGTCGATCCCTGGGAGGTGATCGGGCGCCACGGCGCGGACGCCCTCCGCTGGTACTACTTCACCGCCCAGCAGCCCTGGGCCGGCTATCGCTTCTCCGCCGACACCGTGGGCGAGTCGGTGCGCCAGTTCATGCTCACGCTCTGGAACACGTACGCGTTCTGGGTCCTCTACGCGA
The DNA here is from genome assembly GCA_038040415.1 of Actinomycetota bacterium. Lineage (GTDB taxonomy): Bacteria > Actinomycetota > Thermoleophilia > Solirubrobacterales > 70-9 > AC-56. Next base: position 23,543 of record JBBPIK010000010.1, on the reverse strand, counting down.
ACGCCGAGGGACTGGATCCAACGCAGGTACGGACGTCCGCGGACCTGACGGGCGGGGACGACCTCGACAGGTGGGCGTTGTCTCGTCTCCAGGGCACGATCGCGACCGTGATCGAGAACATGGAAGCGTACGACTGCACCAGCGCCGGCCGCGCGATCGCGGCCTACGTCGATGAGCTCTCCAACTGGTACGTGCGGCTCTCGCGCCGACGTTTTTGGGAGGGGGACCGCGAAGCGTTCGCGACCCTGCGTCGCTGCCTGCTCGACACGGCCACGCTGCTCGCGCCGTTCACACCCTTCATCGCCGAGGAGATCCATCTCAATCTCGCCGGCGGAGCGGATGCGGAGTTCGGCGAGTTGCCGGACTCGGTGCACCTACGGGACTTCCCGAAGCCCGACCGCTCGCTCCTCGACGAGCCCCTCGAGGCTTCGATGGAGGCCGTCCGGCGGACCGTTGAGCTGGGTCGCGCGGGGCGGGCGCAAGCGGCGGTCAAGGTTCGGCAACCCCTGCGGCGGGCGATCGTGGTCGCAAACGACGCCGAGCGAGAGGCAATCTCCGCGCGGTCGAAGATCGTGACCTCGGAGCTGAACGTCAAGGAGCTGGAGTTCGTCGCGGAGGAATCGGAGCTCGTCACCTACCAGGTGAAGCCCAATTACCGCGCGCTCGGCCCCCGCTTCGGCAGGCAGATGCCCCAGGTCGCCGCCGCAGTCGAAGCCCTGGACGCGAGCAAGGTCAGCGAGTCGATCGAGGCGGGAGTGGAAATTGGGATCAACGTCGAGGGCCGCGAGCACGCCCTAGGCCCTGACGATCTGACGCTGACTCTTCAACCCCTCGACGGCTATCAGGTGGAGGCTTCGGCGGGGCACGCGGTCGCGCTGGCTTTGGAGCTCGACGACGAGCTCCGTCGCGAGGGGCTGGCGCGCGAGATCGTCCACGCCGTGCAGAACGCCCGGCGCGAGTCCGGCCTCGAGGTCACCGACCGGATCGAGCTGAGCCTGGCGGGCGACGAGGAGCTCCTGGACGCAGCTCGCGCCCACGAGGCATACGTGGCCGGCGAGACCCTCGCCACCTCGGTGTCCTATGACGGCCCCGAGGCGCCGGCCACGGAGATCGGGGGCCGAGAGCTGCGGATCGCCCTCGAGCGATCGGCCTGAGGCGACCGCCGATCTCGGTCGACGCCGTCATCTTCGACCTCGACGGGGTCCTGATCGACTCCGAGCCCGCGTGGGCATCGGTTCGCGAGCGGCTGACCCGCGAGTCCGGCGGCCGGTGGCACGAGGGCGCGCAAGAGGAGATGATGGGCATGAGCTCCAGCGAGGGGTGGCGCCAAATCTACCCTGCAGCCGTCGCCTGCGCACTTGGCGACTTGGCGACTTCATAGCTCGAACGGAAATAGGCCTACGGCCTAAATCCTCGTCACAAGACTCGGCAGACTGGCGGCTGGTCAGTTGCCGACTTGCCGACTGCTCACTGCGCGGGCCGCGCCGGACTTCCGCCTACTCCCGCAGCCCGGCGGCTTCGAGGGCGCCGATCGCATCGAGGGCACGATCCCTATCGGGGTCGATCGCGGCGTCAACACGCAGAATCCGCCCGTCGCGGAACGTGTAGCGCACCGCTACCCAGGCGTCGAGCTTGATCCCGCTCGCCGCACCCTCGCCGTAGACCCGGGCGACGATCAGGACTCGATCGCGCCCCTCATCGATGACTGCCTCAATGTCGCCGTCCCACTCTCGCCAGGCCTCGTTCCAGACCTCCATTGCGCGGCAGTGCCCATCGGGGCCGTAGTAGACGGGGTCGGCGCCAATCGGGGTGAGGGCGATGTGCGTCTCGACCTGGGGGTCATCGATGTCCGCAACCAATACGAAGTCGCCGCGATTCCACGCCAGGAAGGCAGTCCTCGCCCACCGCTCAAGCATCGCCTTCCGCACCCGGGACCCTGGTGGCAGGCGGAGAACCCACCGTGTGGTCCGCTGGGGCATACCCGGCCAGCGAACCCCGGCGCGCTCCGCGATCGTGCGCTGGTTCTCCTGCGACATCGCCCGCGCAGTATCTCGCGTCGGCCACGACCAGGGGGCCGGAGCAATCACGAGTGGTCGCGCTACATGCACTCCGAGCTCGGGGTGCCGATGGAGCCCGACGAGATCTCGGCCGCCGTGGTGGAGGGCCTCGAGGGCCTCTACCGGCGCCGGGTCCCGCTGCTGCCTCACGCGGTCGAGACGGTGCGCGCGCTCGCCGGGCGCTGGCCGCTGGCGGTCGCCTCCTCGGCCAACCGGCCACTGATCGACCTCGTACTGGAGCTGACCGGCATGGCCGGGCTCTTTCGCGCCACGGTCTCCTCCGAGGAGGTGCCGCGCGGAAAGCCGGAGCCGGACGTCTACCTGGAGGCCGCGCGGCGGCTGGACGTGGTCCCGGAGCGGTGCGTAGCGGTCGAGGACTCGACCAACGGGATCCGCTCGGCCCGCGCCGCGAGCATGCGGGTGATCGCCGTCCCGCGCCCGGACTTCCCGCCCTCGCCCGAGGCGCTGCAACTCGCCGACGCCACGCTCGACTCGCTGAGCGAGCTCGAACCCGCGCTGGACAAGCTGAGCTAGGTGGTCAGGGCCGGCTCGAGCTCGGCCTCGAGGCGACGCTTCGGCATCGCGCCGACCACGCGCTTGGCCTCGGCGCCGTCCTTGAACAGGATCAGGGTGGGGATCGAGAGGACGTCGAAGCGGGCCGCCGTTTGCTGGTTCTCGTCGGTGTTGATGCTGACGATGCGAAAGTCGTCCCGCTCGCCTGCCATCTCCTCGAGAATCGGGTGGACGATCCGGCAGGGCCCGCACCAGGGCGCCCAGAAGTCGACCAGCACCGGCTGCTCGGACTCGAGCACCTCAGACTGGAAGTTGCCGTCGGTCACGTCGGGGAGCTTCCCAGTCACTTCTCGTCTCCTGATCGCTCGATGTTCATTGTCTTCGCTTGCCCGCCGAAGCTTCGGCCGGTGACGCTATACAAAATATAGTACGGCAGAGGCAGGCGCTTTTCTGTCGTCCAGGGACGATCAAGCGTTACGCGCCCCGAGGCGCCACTCAGCGTCCCCGAAGCCGCATCGCGGGCACTCGCCAGGCCGCCTCGAGCACCACCGAGCCGGTCATCTTCGACTGGCCGACGCGGCGGTCGCGGAAGGTGATCGGCACCTCGACCACCTTGAAGCCTGCCAGGATCGTTCGGAAGGTCGTCTCGACCTGGAAGGCGTATCCGAGCGAGGCCAGGGAGCCCAGGGCGATCGCCTCCAGCGCCGGGCGGCGAAAGACCTTGAAGCCGCCCGTCAGGTCTCGGACCGGTACGCCCAGCGCCGCCCGGGCGTAGGCGCTCCCCCAGCGGCTGATCGCGCGCCTGCGCGGGCCCCAGTCGGTGACTCCGCCGCCCTCCACGTAGCGCGAGCCGAGCACCAGGTCCGCGTCGGCGGCGGCCTCCAGCAAGCGCGGGAGGTCGGCCGGGTCGTGCGAGAAGTCGGCGTCCATGTGAGCGATCAGCTCCGCCCCGCCCGCGAGCGCCTCCCGGAACCCGGCGACGTACGCAGGACCGAGGCCCCTCTTCACCGGCCGGTGGAGGACGGCAACGTCATCGCGACCCGCGGCGAGGTGCTCGGCGATCTGCCCGGTGCCGTCGGGCGAGGAGTCGTCGACGATCAGCAACTGCCGGTCCGGCGGCAGCCTCGCGAGCGCCGCCGAGACGATTGCCTCGACGTTCGCGGCCTCGTTGTAGGTGGGGATGACGAGCCAGACGCCCGCGTTCTCCGACACCCGCGGATGCTATTCGCCACCCGCCAAGACGGGACCACCGGGGCGCTCCGGGAATAGGTTTGGGGAATGCGAAACGCCGAGATCGCCGATGCCCTGGCCGAGCTGGCCACGCTGTATGAGCTCGACGGGGCGATCAGGTACCGCGTGCTGGCCTACCGCGAGGCGGCCCGCGTGGTCCGGCAGAGCCCCGTCTCCGTCGAGGACCTCGCCCGGGCCGGCAGGGCGATCGAGCTGCCCGGCGTGGGCAAGACGCTGGAGCAGAAGATCCTGGCGCTGGTCGACAGCGGCGAGATCCCATCCGCGGCGAAGCTGAAGCGAAAGTTCCCGCCCTCCCTGATCGAGGTGACCATGGTTCCCGGGGTGGGGGCGAAGACGGCGCGCCGCCTCTACGACGAGCTCGGCGTCTCGAGCCTCGAGGAGCTGCGCGCCGCGGCCGAGCAGCAACGAATCCGCGAGCTCAAGGGCCTCGGGCCGAAGGCCGAGGAGAACGTGCTGGCGGCTCTGGACAAGCTCACCGACGGGGCGCCCGCGGAGCGGCTGCTCCTCTCCGAGGTGCTGCCGGTGGCCGAGCAGCTTGCCAACGACCTTCGCGCCCATCCCGCCAGCGAAGCGGTCGAGGTCGCCGGCTCGGCCCGGCGTCGAACCGAGACCTGCCACGACATCGACCTGATCGCCACCGCCAGCGAGCCGGCGGCACTCGGACAGGCACTTCTGGACCATCCCCTGGCGGCGACCAAGGGCTCCTCGGGCGAGGGCGGGGCTCGGATCACCACCCACAACGGGATCGCCGTCGACCTGCGGATCGTCGCGCCCGCTGCCTACGGGAACCTGCTGCAGCACTTCACCGGGTCGGCCGAGCACAACATCGAGCTGCGCGAGCGAGCCGTGGGGATGGAGCTCTCGGTCTCCGAGCACGGGATCACCGACACCAGCACGGGGGAGATCTCCACGTACGCGACCGAGGCCGAGGTGTACGAGCGCCTCGACCTCGCCTACGTCGAGCCCGAGCTGCGCGAGGCCAACGGCGAGATCGCGGCGGCCGCGGCGCGCACGCTGCCCAAGCTCGTCGCCCTGGAGGACCTCCGGGGCGACCTCCACTGCCACACGACGATCTCCGACGGCCACAACACGCTCGAGGAGATGGCCGAGGCCGCGCGGGGGCGTGGCTACTCCTACCTGGCGGTCACGGACCACTCCGCCAGCCACGGCTTCGGCAACCACGTCACCCCGGAGCGGCTGTGGAAGCGGATCCAGGAGGTGAGGGAGCTCAACTCGGGCCGCCGCCGCTTTCGGGTGCTCGCCGGCTCGGAGGTGAACGTCCTCCCCGACGGCACGCTCGACTACGCGGACGACCTGCTCGCTGAGCTCGATTGGGTGATCGCCAGCGTCCACACCTCGTTCAAGATCTCCCGGCGAGCGATGACCGAGCGGGTGATCGCTGCCATCGAGCACCCACTGGTGGACTGCATCGGTCACCTCAGCGGGCGCCTGATCGGGAGGCGCGATCCCTACGAGATCGACGTCGAGCGCGTGGTCGAGGCGGCCGTCCGCACCGGGACGATGCTCGAGATCAACGGCAACCCGAACCGCCGCGACCTCTCCGAGGGCCACGCGCGGCTCGCCGCCGATGCCGGAGCCTTGATCTGCGTCAACACCGACGCCCATCGGGTTGCGACCCTCGACAACGTCGTCTACGGCATCGCCACGGCCCGGCGCGCCTGGCTGACTGCGGAGCAGGTCGCGAACACGCGGACCTGGCGCGAGTTCGCTCGCCTGCGCAAGCGGGCCAAGCGCTAAAAAGTTAAGGGAGCGGCGGTATACGGGGAAAGCCGGTACCCAGACCCGTCGAGTGAAGGATTGGGGACACATACGGTCCCCAATCCCACATTCGATCCGAAACAGGTAGTTTGCTAGAGTAATTAGCGATGATAAGTACCTCTACCGCAGTGTCACGTTCCAAGCCCCGCGACGCGCGGCGCTCCACCCCCCGAGTGGCGTCGGACGCCCGTCTGGGCGAGCTGGCGGCGCGGTTGCGGCTGGTGATCACTCGCACGGCGCGGCGGCTGCGGCAGGAGGCCGGGACCGAGCTCAGCCCCACCCAGACGGCTGCGCTGGCGACGATCGAGCGACACGGGCCCCTCACCCCCAGCGTGCTGGCCGAGCTGGAGCGGGTGAAGCGGCCCACCGCGACTCGGATCGTGGCCCGGCTCACCGACGAGTCGCTGGTCAAGCGCGCGACCGATCCGGCTGACGGGAGGTCGTTCACCGTCGCCGCGACGCCCAAGGGCCACGCGTTGCTGGGCAAGCTTCGCACCCGCAAGAACGCCTATCTGGCGCGCCGCCTCCGCCGCCTCGATGACCCCGACCTCGCGACGCTCGAACGGGCGGCCGAGATCCTCGAGCGGCTTCTCGAGGGTGAGCGCCGGTGAGCCGGGCGCTGCGCCGCTCCTTCACCTCCCTGGCCGTCCCCAACTACCGCCGCTACTTCGCGGGCCAGCTGGTCTCGGTGACCGGCAACTGGACCCAGGTGGTCGCCGAGATGTGGCTGATCCTGGCGCTGACCGGGAGTGGCGTGGCGGTCGGGGTGACCTCGGCGCTGCAATTCCTGCCGCTGCTCCTGTTCGGCGCCTGGGGAGGCCTGCTCGCCGATCGCTTTCCCAAGCGCTCCCTGCTCATGGTCACGCAAGCGATGATGGCGCTCCCCGCCCTGGCGCTATGGGCGGTCACGGGCGCGGGCGTGGTCGAGCCGTGGATGGTCTACGCGCTCGTCTTCGCCCGCGGGACGATCAACGCGGTCGACTTCCCGACCCGCCAGAGCTTCGCGATCGAGATGGTGGGGGCAGACCGGGTCGTCAACGCGGTCAGCCTGAACAGCGTCCTGATTCATTCCGCCCGCATCGTCGGGCCCGCGACGGCCGGGATCCTGATCACCACGGTCGGGGTCGGCACCTGCTTCCTGGTCAACGCGCTCTCCTTCGGCGCCATGGTCGTCGCCCTGAGAGCGATGGAGCCGCATCAGCTTCGCCCCGCCCCCACAGCTTCTGGGGGCCCTGGCGCCGTGCGCGCCGCGTTGCGCTACGTCCGGCGGACGCCGGCCCTCGCGATCCCGCTGGCGATGATGGCCCTGGTCGGCACCCTTGGCTACAACTTCCAGGTCATCCTGCCGTTGCTGGCGCGGTTCAGCTTCGACGGTGGCGCCGCCGCGTACACAGCCCTGGCGGTGGCGATGGGCGCCGGATCGGTGGTCGGCGCCCTGGTGGCGGGGGCGCGCGGGCGCGTCGGTCCTGGCCTGCTGGTCGGCTCCGCGTTCGGGTTCGGCGCTGTCGCCTTGATCGCCGCCGCCGCCCCCACCCTGCCCCTGGAGGCGATCGCTCTGATTCCGCTCGGCGCCGCCAGCGTCACCTTCGCCGCCGGGATCAACTCCTCCCTCCAGCTCGCCGCCGAGCCGGCAATGCGTGGCCGGGTGATGGCCCTGTACTCGATGGTCTTCCTCGGCTCGACCCCGATCGGCGGCCCGATCGCCGGCTGGCTCAGCGAGGCGATCGACCCCCGGGCCGCCCTCGTGCTCGCCGGCGTCTCCGGAGTGGCGGCGGCGATCGGCGCCAGGGCGGCCTTCGCATCAGCCGGCGGCCGCTCGCCCGGCATCCATGCGGGGCTGCGCGGCCGCCGGGCCAGGGCTCCAACCTGACCCGGCAGTCACCTCCGCATCTACCGCGACTTCGTCGCTAGCCCGTGCGAGTAGCCTCGTCAATCTCCGGTGGAGGGGGGTGGCGGGGGTGGCGGGTGACCGGCCGGCATGCGATCGCGTCCCAGACCCGGCGTCCGGATCAGTTTGATCGGCTCCAGGGCCGAGTTCGGCTCGACGTAGAAGCGGACCCCGTCCCGCTCCTCGATCGCGGTCACCGCTCGCTCCCGGTTTCGCCACGCGAGCGCGTTGAGGATCGCGAAGCCGGCGCCGACCGCGGCGACCTGGGGGAACAGCCAGGCCAGGCCGGCGACCACGATCGCGAAGCCGGCGATCGGCCACAGCCGCAGGAAGGCGATTCGCCCCGGGCTCTCGGTGGGCAGCGAGGTTGCCGTCCGCGCCGAGGCCAGCCCTCGCGCCATCGCCTCCCCGGACCGCGAGGAGCCCCCCAGGACGATCCCAAGGACGGCGGCCACCGCCCACCAAGCGCCGGCAAAGATCAGGGTGGCGTTGTCGCCATCCTGCTTCGCCGCCACCACCGTGACCGCGCCCAGCGCGGTCGCCGATCCGCCGATCAGCAGCACGGTGAGCCGCAGGAGGTCGACGAACAGCATCAGCCGACCCCGGGACCCGGAACCCGGGCCGCCGGCTCCGCCAATGCTCTCAGCACCCCCAGGAACTCCTCGGTGCCGCCGACGACCGCGTCCGCCTCCCGCGAGAGCTCCGCGGGCGCCTCGGCTGAGCCGATGCCGATGCAGACCGCGGCGGCCAGGCTCCCGGCGGCGACCAGCGAGCGCAGGGCGCGGAACGCATCCAGGTCGGTGCGGTCGTCGCCCGCGAACAGCGCCCGCTCGATTCGCTGCGTGGAGACCAGCCTCTCGACGGCCGTCCCCTTGTCGACCCCCAAGGGGGGACGGATCTCCAGCACCTTGCGCCCCCAGCGAGGCTCCAGACCGGCACCCCGCGCGGCGCTTGCGATCTCGCCCGCCTGTCGCTCGCCCGCCTCCTCGTCGGCGGCCCCTCGCCAGTGAAGCGCCTGAATTGGTCCCTTGTCCTCGACCCGCAGCCCGGCACCGCTCAGCGAGCGGCCCTGGAGCTGACCGGCGAATTCGCGCGCGGTCAGGGCGCCTTCGGCGGGCGCCGGATCGACGATCGGCTCCTGGGCGCCCGGGGCGAGCAGCTCGAGGCCGTGGTTGCCCGCATAGGTGAGCTCGTCGATCCCGACCAGCCGTCGCGCCTCGACCGCGCGCCGCCCGGACACGCAAGCAACGAGCGCGTAGCCTCGCGCCAGCGCCCGGAGCGCGTCGCGGGTGTTCTCGGGGACGGCGGCGGACTCGGGATCGCCGACGATCGGGGCCAGGGTCCCGTCGACGTCACAGAGCACCGCGGCCGAGGTGGGATCGGCGCGCAGCGGGGCGATCAGCTCCGCGACTCTCGCTTCGACGGTCTCCCCCGGGGTCACGGCGGCGCGGCGGTGGTGACGATCATCGCTACTAGTATCGCCGCCCGTGGCCCGCGATCGACTCCTGAAGCTGGTGGCAATCGGCACCGCGGCGGGGGCCTTCAGCGGCCTCTTCGGGGTCGGTGGCGGGACGGTGTTGGTGCCGCTCTTGATCCTCATGCTCGGCTACGGCGAGCGGGAGGCCACCGGCACCAGCCTGGCCGCGATCGTCGTCATCGCCGCCCTGGCGACGGCCGGCCAAGGCGTGTACGGGAACGTGGACGTGGCGAAGGGCGTCGTGGTCGGCGCCCCGGCGGTGATCGGGGTGGTCGCCGGGGCCGCCCTTCAGCAGCGGCTGCCGCAACGAGCCGTGGCGCTCCTGTTCGTGGCGCTCCTGGTGGCGACGGCCATGGCGCTGATCCTGTCCTGATGGAGTACGTGGCCGCAGCCCTGCTGGGATTCGCCGGGGGCACCCTCGGCGGCCTGGTCGGCGTCGGCGGCGGCGTCCTGTTCGTGCCCGCCCTGTCGATCTTCCTCGACCAATCCCAGATCCGCGCCGAAGCGACCTCGCTGCTGGCGATCGTCTTCGTGGGCCTGGCCGGAGCTTGGCGCCAGCGCGGCTATGGAAACGTGAGGCTCCGCGACGGCCTCTTGGTGGGCGTCCTTTCGCCGCTCGGCGTGGCCGCCGGGGTCGTGATCTCGAACGCCGTCCCGGAGCGGACGCTCGAGCTCCTGTTCGCCGCCCTCGCCCTCGTGTTCGCCGCCCAGCTTCTGCGCCGAGCGCTGTCCGCCCCTCCCCACCAAGCGTCCAGCTAGGCCCCCGTCTCGCTTCTCGGTGGGTGAATTCGCGCACCCTGGGCTGGGTAGGGCAGAAGCGGCCTGGGTCGGCGAAATCGCGGCGCCGTACTGGGCGCCAACGTCGAGCGTGCGATTGACCGGAATATGTCCGGTGAATCCCTCAGTCGACCCGGTGAGAGCAGCCCTCCCTAGAGTCCCTGCTCCAGGGCGCCCTTGACCGACGCGTCGAGAGCGTTCAGCCGATAGAGCG
>JBBPIK010000010.1:0-13487 GCA_038040415.1 Actinomycetota bacterium | reverse complement strand
CCCTGCTCCAGGGCGCCCTTGACCGACGCGTCGAGAGCGTTCAGCCGATAGAGCGCGAGCGCCTCGGCGGAGGCGAAACCCCGCGCTCCCGAGCCGGCGCCCTGCCGAGCGCGACCGGGGCCGGCCTCCGGGCCGTGATGCGAGAGCACGCAGTGAAGCAGCGCCAGCCGGCGCTCGGCGGGCAGCTCGCCCGCCGCCCCCGCGACCATCTGCGCCCCGATCGCCAGATGGCCGAGCAGCCGGCCCTCGTCGCTGACCCCGAATTCCGCTTGGTAGGTGAACTCGCGCGTCTTGCCCACGTCGTGAACGAGCGCCGCCGCCATCAGCAGGTCGGAGTCGAGCCTGGGATGGAGCTGGCGGAGCTCGCCGACCAGCGTCCCAACCGAGACCGTGTGCTCGAGCAGACCGCCCAGGTAGGCGTGGTGCCCGCCCCTGGTGCACGGGGCGCGGCGGAAGTCGCTCGCCAGCGGCCCGGCGACCACAAGCCGTTCGACGACGCCGCGCAGGCCGCGGTCGTGGACCTCGCGGCACAGGTGCTCGAGGAAGCCCTCGAGCTCCTCGACCGAGCGATAGGCAGCGGGCAGGAACTCCCCCGGGTCGAACGACCCGGGCTCGAGCCGGCGCACGTCGTCGAGCTCGGCCGCCAGCTCGCCCCTGAAGCGCTCGAGCTTGCCTCGGGCGAGCACCGCGTCGCCGCGTTCGAAGCGCAGCCCGATCCGATCGGCCTCCCGGAACACGCGAGCCCCAAGCGTGCCGGTTCGGTCGCGGAGCTCCAGCGACAGGTAAGCGCCCCCGTTTCGCGCCGTCAATCGATCCTTGCGAACGCACGCGTAGCGGCCCTCGAACCGCTGCCCGGGACGCAGCTCGGCGATCGCGGCCCGCGCCTGCTCCGCCGCTGAAATCGCCACCGCCGCTTCCACCCCCCGATCGTGAAGGCCGGGGCGGACGGCTCGCGCGCGGGACAGGCTTCGGTCGCAGCTTTGGCGCCGGCTTGATTCATCCTGATTCGGAGTAGGCTCGCGCCATGGACCCGGTGATCTGGGAGGGCGATCCGCCCCAGCTTCGCTCGCCCGTTCTCGTGTGCGCCTTCGCGGGCTGGAACGACGCCGCGAGCGCGGCCAGCGCGGCGCTGGAGACGGTCGCGGCGTCACTCGACTCGGACGTCGTCGCGCGGATCGACCCGGAGGAGTTCTACGACTTTCAGGTCAATCGGCCCACGATCCGCCTGGTCGAGGGACAAGCCCGCCAGATCGACTGGCCCGAGAACACGCTGCTGACCGTCAGCGTGCCCACCGCGGAGCGCGATCTGGTGCTGCTCAGCGGGGTGGAGCCCAATATTCGCTGGCGCACCTTCGCCGACGCGATACTGGCGGCCGCCGAGCGCCTCGGCGTGCAGATGGTGATCACGCTCGGCGCCCTGATCGCCGACGTCGCACATACGCGTCCCGTGCCGATCACGGGCCTTGCTTCGGATCCGGAGCTGGTCGAGCAGCTCGGCCTCAGCCGCTCCAGCTATGAGGGCCCAACCGGGATCGTCGGCGTCGTCCACGACGCCTGCCGGCGGCGGGAGATCGTGTCGGCAAGCCTCTGGGCGGCAGTCCCGCACTACGTGGCCGCGGTGCCCAATCCGAAGGCGGCGCTGGCGCTGTTGCGCCGCCTGGAGGGACTGACCGGGATCGCCGTCGAGGCCTCGGGGCTCGAGGACGCCACTGAGCGCTTCGAGGAACAGGTCGATCGCGCTGTCTCCGCGAACCCGGAGATCGAGGAGCTGGTCCGCGACCTGGAGGCTGCACAGGAAGGGGAGTTTGAGCCCAGCGGGGACGTTCCCTCGGCCGACGACATCGCCCAGGAGTTCCAGCGGTTCCTGCGCCAGCACGGAACGGACAAGAACTGAGCGAGTGCCGGCGGCTCAGGCCTCCGAGGCGGGGCAGATGAGCCGGTAGTCGCACCAGCTGCAGATCTCATACGAGGGACGGGGCTCGAAGTCCTGGCCCTCTATCCCGGCCGCCACCTCGAGCACCGTGCGCTCTACCCGCTCGGCGTCGTCGGGGGCGGCCGGCACCGGTACCCGCTCGTCCTCGAGCACGTACCAGTAGCTGCCGAGCTCGGTCTCGACCTTCCATGCCTCGCGGGCACCCAGCCGGTAAAGCGCCAGCTGCACGTCGTCGCCCGTACCGGTCCTGGGCGCGCCGGTCTTGTAGTCGATCAGCTCATAGGCGCCGTCGGGGAGCTGGTCGACCCGATCAACCCGGCCACGGAGCCGGTGAGAGCCGATCTCAAAGGCGAAGCCTCGCTCCAGCCAGACGGGTGTCGACTCGGAGCGCTGGTGGTGCTCGTGATAGCGGGCCAGCGATGCCACCGCTCGATCTCGGTACTGGAGCTCGTCGTCCGAGGAGCCGAACCCCGTGCGCCGCCAGCCCGCCTCGAACAGCGCCAGCAGCCGGTCGAGGCTTCCGGCGGGTGGCTGAGGCGCGCCCTCCGACCCCTCGGCCAGCGCATCGGCCCGCAGCTCCTCGCTGTGGAAGCGCTGCAGGACCTGGTGGACCAGGATCCCGAACCGCTGATTGATGGTCGGCTCCTGCGGGATCGCGAACACCCGCGCGAACTTGTACTTCAGCGGGCAGGTCCGGTAGAGGTCGATGTCAGAGGCCGACAGCGCAAGGCCCTCGCCCCTGCGGGGGATGAACTGCTCCAGCGACGGCTCGCGCCGAGCGGCGACCAGCTCGCGCCGCGCCGCCAGGTCACGGTCCTCCCCGATCACGTACTCGTCCAGCGTCGACGCCTCGAGCGCCGCGCGCTGCTCGGGCGAGGCTGCGCGGCCAAGCAGCTCGTTGAGCGCCGCCAGCGCCTCCGCGGCCGGCTCGGTGCCAGGGTGCTGGACGAGCGCCGCGAGCTTGATCAGCTCCAGGTAGCGCGCCACCGCCTGGGTCACGTCCTCGGCCGTGTCCAGGCGCATCTCCGAGAGGGCCGAGCCCGCTCGCCAAGACGCCTCGAGCGCCTCGTCGCGAAGCATCCGGTAGGTGGAGTGGAGCCCCTCGGCGGGCCCGAACAGCTCCTCGGTGTGCACTTCCTCCTCCGCTTCCAGCGCATCCCGGGCCGCCTCGTAGAGCGGGGAGGGCGGGATCGGTCCCTCGCCGGTGCTCTCGGGCCACGAGAGGACCAGGGCGCGCCTGGCGCGGGTCATCGCCAGGTAGGCGAGTCGAGCGGGGCGCGGCGGGGCTCCGTTGCTCAAGGTTGGCGGCTCCTCGCCTCCGCTCGCGGCCGATCCACCGAGCAGCCGCTGTGGGACCGAGGCCGCGTCGGGGTCGCGTCCCGCGATGGCGCCTCGATGAAGCCCGAGCAGGTAGACGTGGTCGAACTCGAGCCCCTTCACCTGCTCCGGCTCGGCCAGCACGACCTCGCCGGGCGGGGGGGTGGACGCATCGTCGGGGTCGAGCTCACCCGCGTCGGCCACCGCGGTCAGGTGGCGAACGAAGTCCCGCACCGAGCCGCGGGGCTCGCGGCGCGTCCAGGCGGCCGCCAGCTCGGCGAGGCGCGAGAGGCTCTGCAACCGCTCCGCCGCTTCCGGGGTGGCAACGAACAGCCGATGGCGGCGCAGCCCGATGCGTTCGATCAGCCGCCGCACGAAGACATCCGCCCGGATTTCCTCCAGCGCCCCCGCCGCCGCTCGGTGGAGCTTCAGGAACGCCTGGATCCGATCACGGGCCTCCGGCGGCAGCTGGGGGCTCTCCAGGGCCGCCTCGAGGGCCGAAATCATGTCGAGCTTGCGACGCCGAGCGATCGCGGTGCAGCGCGCCAGGTCGATCGAGCGAAGCTCGACCGGCGGCCGGGTCACGGCCCGCACGACCGCAGCCGAGTCAGTCGGATCCGCGAGCATGCGGAGCCAGGCGAGCACGTCGCGGACCTCCGGCCGCTGGAAGAGGGCCGCATCGCCCGCGAAGCGGAACGGCACCCGGCGCTCCTCGAGGGCGGCCGCCACCAGGCGCGCCTCGCGCCAGCCGGAGCCGACGATCACGCAGACCGCCTCGGCCCGCACCTCGCCCGCCGCCAGCAGGTGCTCGATCTCCCGCGCTGCTGCCTCCGCCTGGGCGCGCTCCCCGCTGCAGCGCCAGAATCTGACTCCGCCGGAAGCCTCGCCTTCCTCATCAACCGGCGGCTCCTGAATAACTCCGCCGGAAGCCTCGCCTTCGGCTGCGTTTCCGGCGGGTTCGGGCGCCGGCGGGGCGGCAGGCTCAGCCGCGTGCACCGGGACTTCGTCCCTAGTCCCGGCCGGCTCACCTTCAGACATTGCTGACACGGCGGCGGCTGCAGTGGCGATCGTGGGGCCGAAGCGCAGGGGCCGGTCCAGGACGACCTGGTCGGCGTCGGGGTGGCGGTCCATGAAGGAGGGTGCGGGGTCGCGCACGGCCTGCGGGGGGCGGCGGATCGACTGGCCCAGGTCGCAGGCGCAGACCAGGTTGCCGTGCTCGGCCACCAACGCCTCGACCAGCGCTCGATGGGCCGCTCCCGCGTCCTCGAGCTCGTCGACCATCAGGAAGGGGAAGCGCTCGGAGAGCGCACGCCGAACGTCGGCCCGTTCGCCGAGCAGGCGCTCCAGCTCGGTCACCAGGTCGCCTGCGTCCAGGCTGCCGCAATCGCGCAGCACGCGGTCGTGACTGGCGTACAGCTCGGCGAACTCGCGCTCGCGCCGGGCTCGCTCGCGCTGGGCCTCATCCTGCGCCTCGCGCCCCTGTTGCTCGGCCCAGTCGCGCAGCCGCGCAGGGGTGATCCGCTCGGCCTTCAGCGCGTCGATCCGACGCAAGAGCCTGGCCAGGAGCCCGGCCGGGTTGCCACGGATCTCGTGCCTGCGCAGCGACAGGTCATCGAGCCTGTCGAGCAACATCGCCAGGCGATCGGCGGCGCGCACCGTGGCGAAGAACGGATCCAGCCTCGCCTCGAGCGCATGCTCTCGGAGCAGGCGCTCGGCGGCGACCTCATAGGTCGAGATCCACAGCTCCTCATAGGGAGGGGCGATCAGCCCCGCCGCGCGCGCCCGCAGGTGGGTGGCGGCGGCGCGCGAGCGCGTCAGCACCATGATCCGCGCGGGAGCGGTCCCCCCCGAAACGAGCCGGGCGTGCCGGGCCGCGAGCGCCTCGCTGCGTCCCGAGCCGGCCGGGCCGACCACCAGCATCGCCCCCGTTCCATGCTCGACCACCCGCCGCTGGGCGTCCGTGAGCTGCGTGCCGAAGCCGGCGCCCTCGTCCTCCATCGGCCTAACGCTAGCGAGCCGGGCCAGCATCATCCGGCGCTCTACCATGGCCCCGGTGGCGCGCAAGCAGTCCTTCGAGCCTGGGGAGGCCGCGCCTGGCGCGAGCCCGCGCGAGGTGGACTGGCTGTCCGCCTGCCGGCGCATGGTCGCCGCCCAGCGCGAGCTGTTCGCCGAGCAGCGGGGGATCGCCGCGCGCACGGTCTATGCCGGCATCGGTGAGGGCGGCGACCGCTCGCTCGCCATCGATCGCCGCTGCGAGGACATCGTGTTCGCCGAACTCGAGCGGCTGCACGCCGAGGGGCACCAGTTCACGGCGATCTCCGAGGAGCGCGGGGAGGTCGCCTTCGGCGACTCCGGGTCAACCCTTCGAGCGATCATCGATCCCCTCGACGGCTCGCTGAACGCGCGCCGCATGCTTCCCACTCACTCGCTCAGCGTCGCCGTCGCCAACGGCTCGACGATGGCCGACGTCGAGCTGGGCTACGTGTACGACTTCGGCGCCGGCGAGGAGTACTTCGCGCGCCGCGGCCACGGAGCCTCCCTGGACGGCCGGGAACTGCGGGCCGAAGGCCCCGGCTTCGGCCTCGAGGTGGTGGGAATCGAGTCGGCCAAGCCGGAGCGGGCGCTGCCCCTGCTCGAAGCGCTCGCCGGCGAGGCCTATCGGATCCGGGCGGTCGGGTCGATCGCTGTCTCCCTCTGCTACGTGGCCGGGGGGCGCTTCGACGGGATGCTCACGGGCCGCGCCTGCCGTTCTGTCGATGCTGCCGGCGGACAGCTGATCGCGCGTGAGGCCGGCGCCGAGGTGGTCTTCGACGGGGTCGGCTTGGACGTGAGCCTCGACCTCGATGCCCGCTACCACGTCGCGGCAGCCCTCGATCGAGGGCTGCTCGCCAGCGTGCTCGAGGCCCAGGAGCGGGCCGAGCCACCGCCCGAGCCGAAGTCGTGAGCGCGGACCGGTTCATCGACTGGGGCCTTGCCGAGCGGGTTGCCGTGGCGCTCGGGGGCAATGACGGTCCGCCTGGCGCCTTCCACCAGGAGGCCCTGGTCACCGCCTGCGCCGAGGCAATGGCCCTGGCGCTCGACTATTCGCAACTGTCCCCCGCGGAGGAGCTGCCGCGGCCGGAGCTGGTCGATCGCGCGGAGTGGGCGCGCCTCGGGCTGCGGACGCTGCGCGAGCTCTCGGTTGAGCTCGAGCGCCAGGTCGCCGAAGGCCTCTCGCTCCCCGGCCCACTCGGTGGTCTTGCCCGCTCGCTGGCGGGCGCCGCGGCCGGGGCCGAGGCCGGGATCGCGGTCGGCTATGGAGCCCGCAAGGTGCTCGGCCAGTACGACGTCTCGCTGGTGCCGGCGGAGAGGCCGCCACGGCTGGTGTTCGTGGGTGCGAACCTCGCCGCCGCACACCTCGAGCTCGGCGAGGACCCCGGCCTTTTCCTGCGCTGGATCGCGATCCACGAGAGCACCCACTCGATCCAGTTCGCCTCGGTCCCCTGGCTCCGGGCACATCTGAGCGAGCTCGTCGAGCGGCTGATCGCCGACGCTTCGTCGCGACTCGACCTGGGCTCGCTTCGCGCGCTGGCCAGGCGGCTGTTCCGCAGCGATCCCCGCGCGGCTGTTCGCACGATCCTGCGTGGCGATCTCGCCCGCCTGCTCGCGGGGCCCGACCAGAAGCGCACTCTCGATCGCCTTCAGGCGTCGATGTCCGTGATCGAGGGGCATGCCGAGCACGTCATGGACGCCGCCGCCGAGCGGCTCGACCCCGGCTATGCGCGCCTGCGTGGGCGCCTCGACGCTCGGCGGGACAGCCGCGGAGGGCTGGGCGAGGTGATCATGCGAATCCTGGGGCTGGAGCTGAAGCTTCGCCAGTACAGGCTGGGCAAGGCCTTCTGCGACACGGTGGTTGGCGAGGCGGGGATCGAAGGGCTGAACCGCGTCTGGCGTGCGCCCGAGGCGCTCCCGACGCTGACAGAGCTCGAGCAACCTCGGGACTGGATGCGCCGGGTGGAGGCCGAGTCCGCCGCCCAGGCCGCCTAGCGCTTTCCGGCCGCCGCCCGCAGCGGCGCGGTGATCTTCCGGACCACCCCGGCGGTGATGTCCGGGCGGCTGATCGGCCCGTCCTCGGCCTCGATGACGTGGGCCTCCGGGAGCAGGTCTCGAGCGCGCTCCAGCAGCTCGCGCGGAGACAACGGGTTCTCGAAGTAGATGATCCACAGCCCACCCCCGAGGCCAGGTCCGATCCGGGTCAGGTCATCCGAGACGACAGTCGCTTCGGCGCGCTCCTGCATAGCGTCAGGAGGGCAGTAGGCGACCTGCGCAGCCACCCGCTCGCCGGCCTCGGCGTCGCTCAGCTGGGGGTTGGTGATGCTGATCATCGTCCGGAGCACGGGACGGGGGTCGACCCTGAGCTGCTTCAGCGCGGCCTCGAGCACCGACTCCGAGGCGGCAATCGAGTCCATCTCCCGCTGATTGAACTGGAGTTCCACGACGCTAGTGGCGAGAACGACCGCCTTTACCAACTGCGGCCGTTCGGCAGCCACCCTCACGCACGCTGCGTTGGCGCCCGCCGAGACCACCACCCCAGGTCCGCCGACCTCGTCGACCAGCGCCGCCAGATCGGCGGCGTCGGTGTCGACGTCGTAGGGACCGCGCCTGGTCGACTGGCCGACGCCGCGGGGATCCCGGGTCACCACTCGGTGGTCGGCGGCGAGGTCGGCGAGCAGGTCGCTGTACGTGCTCAGCATCGACGCCCAGCCGGTGTGCGCGAAGAACACCACTGGGCCCTCGCCGCGCTCCTCCCAGTGAATCTCGACTCCGTCGCCGCGCTTCAGCTCTGGCACACGCTGAAGCTAACGCGCGCGAGCGACTCTTGCCGGCACCCGTAACCGGGGGAAATGGCCGGGATACAAACAGGTGTTCGGGTTGCTAGACTCGAACAACCTTAGAAATAAGGAGATCGAGAGAAAACCAGACCCACCCCGAGGGGGTTCAGAGAACAAATGTCAGCCAATAACAACACCCAAGCCAGGACCACCGCCAGGACCACCACACCGACCAGCCGCAGCCAGAGCGCGGGACGCGGTCGCAGCGACGGCGCCACGGTTCGCGAGGGCGTGACCAAGACCCGTAACGGCAGCGCCGCGTATGCGCGCCAGACCGCCGAGCGGTCCGTCGACGTTCCCGTCGGCGTGGCGCTCGCGATGGCCGACCGGGTGAACGGGATCGTCGAACCCTTCACCGCGCGCCAGAGCGCCGAGCGGGAGCTGAAGAGCATCCGCACGCGCGTCGAGCGCGAGCTAAACAGGTTCGAGCGGCGCGGCGCCAGCGCTCGTCGCAAGACCAGGACGCGCGTGCGTCAGACCCGCAATCGGGTCGAGCACGAGCTCAAGCAGCGGCGTCGCAAGGTGCAGACGACGGTGAAGCAGAACCGCGCCAAGGCCGAGGACGGCCTGAAGCGCGCCCAGACCACCGTCACCGAGCGCGTCTCGACACTGGTCTAGGACGCTTAGCCCGGGCCGCCTCGAGAGGTGGCGAGCCCGGAGAGAGCTGCCCACGGGGGAGGCGCCGCTTCGCGGTGCCGCAGGGGCCAGGCCCCTTACCTGGCGGGCAGCACAGCAACCTCTCCTCCCCCAGACCGACCGGCCTTCGGGCCGGTCGGTCTACGTTCCCACCCTGCGACAATCAATGGCAGTGGCCAATCCAACAAAGGAACAGATCACACAAGCACTGACGGCGGTGATCGACCCGGAGCTTCGGCGGTCGATCGTCGAGCTCGGGATGGTCCGCTCGATCGCGATCGGCGACCAGGGCCAGGTCGATGTCGTGGTCTCGCTGACCACGCCCGGCTGCCCGATCCGCTCCCACTTCCAGCAGGCGGTGGCCGAACAGGTGGGCCGCCTCCAGGGCGTCTCGGGCGTTTCGGTCGACTTCGACGTGCTCTCAAACGAGGAGAAGGGCCGGCTCCAGCAGTCGCTCGGCCGCCAGCGCCTCCCCAAGGGGGCCCTGGCCCAGGTCAAGAACATCGTCTGCGTCGCCTCGGGCAAGGGAGGCGTCGGCAAGTCGACCATGACCGCCAACCTCGCCGCGGCCCTCAAGGCAGAGGGACACAACACCGGGGCCCTGGACTGCGACGTCTACGGCTACTCGATTCCTCGCATGCTTGGCGTCAACGGCAAGCCCGAGGTCAACGCGGAGCGAAAGATCGTCCCCCTGAGCGGCCCAGCAGGCATCAAGGTGATGTCGATCGGCTTCTTCCTCGAGGACAACGCGGCCGTCGTCTGGCGGGGCCCGATGCTCCACAAGGCGATCCAGCAGTTCCTCGAGGACGTCGACTGGGGCGAGCTCGACTACCTGCTGCTCGACCTGCCGCCCGGCACCGGCGACGTCTCGATGACCCTGGCGCAGCTCCTGCCCCAAGCGAAGGTGTTGATCGTGACCACGCCCCAGCCGGCCGCTCAGACCGTCGCCCGCCGCGCCGCCGAGATGGCGGGCAAGGTCGACCTCGAGCTGCTCGGGGTGATCGAGAACATGTCCGGCTTCACGGCGCCCGACGGCCAGCGCTTTGCGATCTTCGGCGAGGGCGGCGGCCAGGTGTTGGCGGACGAGCTCGGCGTGCCCCTGATCGGCAAGGTCCCCCTCTCGGAGGAGCTCCGCGAGCACGCCGATGCCGGAGCGCCGCTGGTGCTCGAGAATCCAGACGCTCCGGCCGCCCAGGCGATCCGCCACGCGGCGCGCGGGATCGTCGCCGCCACCCCGCACGAGCTTCCGGTGATGCAGGCGCCACCCGCCGCGGTCGCCGCTCAGGCGCCTGTTGGCGGCATCGAGCTCCCCGTCGTTCAGGCCTGACGCTGGACCCGCGCCTGGCGACAAACCGCGCCTGGTGGGACGAGCGGGTCGGGATCCATACCTCCAGCGACTTCTACGACGTCGAGGGCTTCAGGGCCGGGGCGAGCACGCTCCGCCCGTTTGAGGTCGAGGAGGTCGGCGATGTCTCCGGCAAGCGCCTCGCCCACCTCCAGTGCCACTTCGGCCTCGACACGCTTTCCTGGGCACGCCGCGGCGCATCGGTCGTCGGCCTCGACTTCTCCGCGCCCGGCATCGAAGCCGCCAACGCGCTCGCGGCGGAAACCGGTCTCCACGGCCGGTTCGTCACCGCCGACGTCTATGGCGCCGCCGACGCCTTAGAGGGCGAGCGGTTCGACATCGTCTATTCGGGCCTCGGCGCGCTCAACTGGCTCCCTGACCTGCGGCGCTGGGCGTCAGTGGTCGCCTCGCTCCTCGTCAAGGACGGGATCCTCTACCTGGCCGAGTTTCACCCCTTCACCTGGGTGTTCGGCGAAGACGACCTGAGCGTCGTCACCGACTACTTTCACGACCCGGAGGGCTCGCGGTTCGACGACCCCGGGACATACGCGGACCTCGAGGCTGAGACGAGGCACAACGTCACCCGGGAGTGGAATTACCCGATTTCCGATGTGATCGGCGCGGTCCTCGGCGCCGGCCTGCGCCTGGAGCTCTTCAATGAGCACGACTACACGCTTTTTCCCCGCTGGCCGCAGCTCGAAGTCGATCGCGACGCCCTCGAGGCGGGCGACATCTACCGACCGCCGGCCGGCTTTCCCCGACTGCCCCTGATCTACTCGCTCCGGGCCCGTCGGGATTAGCGACGAAGTCGCGGTCGCGGCGTATGGGCCTGCCGGGTCAGGTCCGCGCCCAAGCCCGTCGAAAACGTAGCCGCAGGCGAGGCTTTCGACGGAGTGGTTCCTTCCCTACTTCGAGTAGTACCCCGAGTTGACCTCGATGTACTTGGTCCACTCGTCGGGGAGCTGGTCCTCGGCAAAGCAGGCGTCCACCGGGCAGGCCTCGACGCACGCGTCGCAGTCGATGCACTCATCGGGATCGATGTACAGCTGCTCGACGCCCTCGTAGTCGGGCTCGTCGGGCGTTGGATGGATGCAGTCGACCGGACAGACCTCGACGCACGAGTTGTCCTTGGTCCCGATGCAGGGCTCGGCGATTACGTAAGCCACGGGGCTCGGCATTCTAGTGAGAGGCCCCGCTGGGCAATTGCCGGTGCGTGGGTAGAGTCCAGCGCCGATGATCCTGCTAACCGGGGCGAGCGGAACCGTCGGCAGGGCGCTGCTCCCACTCCTGCTGGAGGCCGGTCACGACGTGCGGGCGCTGGTGCGCGATCCACGGGGCCTCGGCCGCCATCGGGTCGACGTGCAGATCGCGCTCGGGGACCTGGCCCGCCTGGGCGACCGGCATCTACAGCGCCAAGCGCTCCGTGGAGCACACACCGTGATCCACCTCGCGGCGGCGATCCGCGACGAGCCCCATGCACGGGTGGAGGAGCTGAACGGGCTTGCCACCGCGCGTCTCTTGCGGGCGGCCGAGCGGGCCGGTGTCGGCCGCTTCGTGTTCTTCTCCGCGCTCGGTGCGAGCGAATTGCAGCGCACCCGCTTCTTCCGGGCCAAGGCGCTCGCCGAGGAGGCCGTGGCGGCCTCGCCGCTCGAGACGGTGGTCTTCGCCCCCTCGATCGTCTACGACCCCGAGGACCGCTGGGTGCGGCTGCTGAAGCGGCTGGCGCTGCTCCCGGTGATCCCGATCTCCGGCTCCGGCCGGTCCGCCTACCAGCCGATCTGGGCGGCCGACGTGGCGCGCTGCGTGATCTCGGCGCTCGAGCGCCACGAGCCGCACGCCCGTTACGAGCTCGTCGGCCCCGAGATCCTCACCTACGACCAGATCGCCCGGACCGTGGCCCGCGCAGCGGGGCGAGAGCGGCCGCTCGTGCACGTGCCCCTGGGCCTCGTTCACCTGAGCCTGGTCTCGCTGCGCCGGGTGTTCGGCGACGCGGTCTTCGCCACCTGGGAGGAGGCCGAGCTGATGGAGGTGCCGATGACGACCGCCCGCGGCACGGCCGACGCCGAGAGCCTCGGCGTCGAGCCGTTGCCGGTTCGCGACGTGCTCAGCGGCGCCGCCTCGTAGGCCCCTGGAGAAAGCGAAGGGCCCGGCGCTGCCGGGCCCCCCTAGAGCACTTCCTTGGTAAGCGCGGCGGAGCCGCGCTTACCCATGGAGGTGCCCTACATCATCCCGCCCATGTCCGGCATGCCACCACCGCCGCCGCCGGCGCCGTCCTTCTCGGGCGGCTCGGCCACGATCGCCTCGGTGGTGAGGATGTTCTTGGCGATCGACGCCGCGTTCTGAAGCGCCGACCGGGTGACCATGGTCGGGTCGATGACGCCGTCCTTAACCAGGTCGCCGTAGTCGCCCGACTCCGCGTTCAGGCCCTCGCCCGCCTTCATGCCGCGGACCTTGTCGACCACGACCGAGCCCTCGAAGCCGGAGTTGTCGGCGATCTGCCGCAGCGGCTCCTCGAGCGCCCTACGGATGATCTCCGCCCCGGTGCTCTCGTCGCCGTCGGCCACACCCTTCGTGTCGATCGCGTCCTGGGCGTTGAGCAGCGCCACTCCGCCGCCCGGAACGATGCCCTCCTCGAGCGCCGCCCGGGTCGCCTGAAGCGCGTCCTCCACGCGGTGCTTTTTCTCCTTCATCTCGGTCTCGGTGGCAGCGCCGACCTTGACCACGGCCACACCGCCGGCGAGCTTGGCCAACCGCTCCTGGAGCTTCTCACGGTCGAAGTCCGAGTCGGTGGTCTCGATCTCGGAGCGGATCTGGTTGATCCGACCCTCGATCTGCTGCTTCTCTCCGGCGCCGTCGATGATCGTGGTGGTGTCCTTGTTGACGACCACACGGCGGGCCCGGCCGAGCTGCGAGACCTGCGTGTTCTCGAGCTTCAGGCCCATCTCCTCGGTGATCACCTCGCCACCCGTGAGGATCGCGATGTCCTCGAGCATGCGCTTGCGGCGATCGCCGAACCCGGGCGCCTTCACGGCCACGCCGGTGAAGGTGCCGCGGAGCTTGTTGACGACCAGGGTCGCGAGCGACTCACCCTCGACATCCTCGGCGACCACGACCAGCGGCTTGCCGCTCTGCATCACCTGCTCGAGCAGCGGCAGCAGGTCGCGCACGGAGCCAACCTTCTGGTTCGCGATCAGGAGGTAGGGCTCCTCGAGCACCGCCTCCATGCGGTCCTGGTCGGTGATCATGTAGGGGGAGATGTAGCCCTTGTCGAACTGCATCCCCTCCGTGAACTCCAGCTCCATGCCGAAGGTCTGGCCCTCCTCGACGTTCACGACGCCGTCCTTGCCGACCTTCTCGATCGCGTCCGCGATCACGTTGCCGATCT
>JBBPIK010000144.1:0-2622 GCA_038040415.1 Actinomycetota bacterium | reverse complement strand
CCATGTCGCGCGAGGCGGTCGACCATCGACGTGACCGTCCAAGCGTCCAGCGACAGTGTCGCAACCCCATGCGAGCAGCAGCGGACCGCCGCTCCCGCTTGCATGGGAGAGCAAACATTTTGGTCTGTCGCTCTTGCCTCTGCATGGCCTTATCGCTTCGCGCCGATAGCGATCGCGGGCGGCTCCGGCCCCACCGCTATTGCTCTTCGTCCAACGGAGTCGTGTGGAGCGTCCGCAAACGCCTGCTTGTCCTCGAAGCGCCGCGCTTTCATGCGAAGGGGCCGCACGCACCACGAGCCGGCGCTTCTCCCTCCGCGTAAACGCGAGCGTCTCCGGCGGGGTGCCCGCTTTGAGACCTTCAGCACGGGTGCACGACGCCTTCGCCAGCAGGCCGCCGTGCGCAAGCGGGGCCCCGGTCCTCGAGAACTACGCGCATCTGCAATTTGGCCCGCAAGCGCTGTATGGTCGCTTGTGCCGCGCAAACGCAAAGAGCGGTGAATTCTGCCTTCCGAGGAAAGGAGCAGCGAGATGGCCTATGGCGTCGTGCACCAGTTCCCTGGTGGCACCGCGGAGCAGTATCAGGCGTCGATCGCAGCTGTGCATCCGAGCGACGGCAGTCTGCCTGAGGGCCAGGTGTTTCACGTAGCCGGCCCGTCGGCTGACGGCTGGACGATCGTGGCGATCCATGATTCGAAGCAGAGCTGGGAGCAGTTCCGAGACGGCACTCTGATGCCCCGGATGCAGGCCGGCATCGACGGCGGCTTTGCGGCGCCTCCCCAGGAGACGACGTTCGAAGTCCACAACCAGGTTTCCGACTGACGACCTGCGGTAGGGGCCCCGCACAGGCGCCTCTGCCACTCAGGCAAGGGTGACGCTCTACTCAATCGCCCGCAACGGCGCATCGCGGTTCAGTTTTTGGCGGCCCGACCGTGAAGCCGGGCGGCCAAGCAGCGCAGGGTTATCCCTCGGTCAGGACCACGATCGTCTCGGGGCGAACACCGTCGAACTTCATTGCCTCGGCCCCAGCCTCGGACTGCAGAACCTCCTGCCAGACAGCCATGTCGGGGATCTCTGCGATCAGCCCGACTTGCTTCGAACCCTCCGCGCCCCGGAAGGTGCGCGCCGTAATTCCCAAAGGCCCAAAGAGTTCCTCTCGCTTCGGTGAGCTGAGCCAATGGTCGACATCGTCTACGTCGTGGAGAACAAGCACCGTTGCCATCGTGCCTCGTCTTTCCCACAGCCAAAAGCTGTGCGGTATCAGCATGTGAGCGCACCGACCATAACCGGTGTCCGATGTCCGCACGACATTTCATATCGCAGGAGGGCGTGAGGCAGCGGCGACCGGAAATTGCGCGCTCGTGCCGTGAGGGGGAGGCGTCCACGAGGTGTTCCCAGTAGCGCATTTCGCGATCGGCGTGGCGATCAAGCGCTCCCGCTTCCCCCCCCGACGCGAGCGCGCTCGGGCCGTCCACGCAGACGCTTGCGTGGGACGAGACGCAGTAGTACCAGCGCCGCCCGCGCCGGCGACTGCTTCCGGCGCCAAGCGGTCGTCTCGATACTTCGCGATTTGCTTCTTGGCGCCGCCGCTTTCGCGTGAGAGCGGGAGAGCAGGCGTGGCCATGAGAACGAGTGCTCGATGCTCGGCACGACAATCGGTAGTTGATCGACCGTAGCGGAGGGCCAAGGTCGACTCTCATGCCTGGATGCCTCCCCGAGGTTGTGAGCTACCGGCTACCCGTAGTTCTTTGCACAAGGCCGGGCGACCGAGGACATAGGCAGGCGACGACCCAGTGCGTCCAGCTCAGTCCTCGAAAAACGCGTAGCCGTATTCGCCGCGGCGGTACGCGAGCTTGGCTATCGCCACCATCCGTTCGTCGTCGTTGTGCTCCACCTGGTCCAGGCACGCGTTCACGCGCCGCGCGGCGCGGGTGCAGAAGGTCTCGGAGATGTAGCGCTCCTGGCCGGAGGGCTCTACACCGTGTTCGTCGAAGATGGCGGTGGTGCGCGACAGGAGCGCGATCTGGGCGTAGATGTCCGCGCCGGCGTCGGCCAGGCGCTTCTGGTGGAACTGGCGGTTGATCACCTCGCCCTTGTGCTCGCGCAGCAGACTCTCGGTCACACTCGCCAGGCGCTTGACCTGGTCGGTGAGCGGGTCTGGCAGCGGCTTCAGCGCCTCGTGCGCGCGGGTGATCCGGTCGGGGCGCACCTCGCGCTGGATGCGGCCGGTCACGTACTCGGCAAGCACGCCGATCGACCCCACGGGATCGCCCAGGTTCAAGCCGCCCAGCTCCTTGAGCCGGTCGCCCACCGGCTTCATCGCCGACAGTGCGATGAAGGCGCGCATCACGTCGTTGGCGCCCTCGAAGATCGGGAAGATGCGGGTGTCGCGCAGCACCTTCTCGTAGGGCTCGTCGCGCATGTACCCGGCGCCGCCCTTGAGCTGGAGGCAGCGGTTGGCGGCGTACCAGAGGAACTCGGTGCCCGACACCTTGACCATCGCCGACTCCAGCGAGTAGTCGGGCACGCCCATGTCCACCAGGCCGCAGGTGAGGTAGGCCGTGGACTCCAGGCCGAACAGGTAGGAGACCATCCAGCCGATCTTGTCCTGGACCAGCTCGAAGT
>JBBPIK010000083.1:0-9302 GCA_038040415.1 Actinomycetota bacterium | reverse complement strand
GCCATCGGGAACAGCGAGGTGTCGGTGAGCCCGGGGATCGCGTTCGCCTCCAGCACCTGGGGGGTGGAGTCGGCGTCGAGTATCAGGTCGACGCGGGCGAAGCCGGTGCAGCCGAGCGCCTCGTAGGCACGGGCCGCCACTCCCTGCGCCTCGGCTGTCTCGGCTGTGGCCAGCTCGGCCGGGCAGACGTACTCGGTGCGCCCGATCTCGTAGCGGGCCTCGTAGTTGAACCGATCCTCCTCCTTGGGGCGCACCTCGACCACCGGCAGCGGCTCGGCGTCCAGGAACGAAACGGCCAGCTCCCGCCCGGCAACGTGGCGCTCGAGCAACACACGGTCGTCGTAGCTGAACGCGGCCACGAGCGCCTGGGGTACGTCGGCGCGTGAGGTGGCGAACCGAACCCCGAGGGCCGACCCCTGCGCCCCGGGCTTGACCACCACGGGGAAGCCGAGCCTGTCCTCGATCTCCTCCAGCGCGTCGGCGGCGCCCAGCTCTCGGAAGGCGGTGGAGTTGAAGGCGACCCAGTCGGGGGTCGGGATCCCGGCGGCCCGCAGCAGGTGCTTCGCCAGGATCTTGTCCATGCACCGGATGCAGGCGGCCACTCCGGGGCCCGTGTAGGGAATGCCGAGGATCTCGAGCAGCTCCTGCGGGGTGCCGTCCTCGCCGCCGGGGCCGTGCAACGCGATGAAGGCGACCTCGGGCTCCTCCTCCTTCAGCCGCCGCACCAGGTCGGCGCCGGCGTCGAGCGGCACCACCTGGTGGCCGAGCGACTCCAGCGCATCTTCGACCCGCGCCCCCGAGCGCAGCGACACCTGGCGCTCCAGCGACCTGCCTCCCTTCAACACTGCCACCTTCATGGCCCTGGTGGTCGCGTACACGCGGAGGTGACCACTCGCTAGGTCTCCTCGCGGCGCCGCCGCAGCGGGACCACGTCTCCTTCCTGCGCGAGCTCCTCAGTCTCGGGTCCCGGGCTTGGAGCGGGCCCCGCCGGCAAGCGATGCTCGCCGGTGATCGTCTCGTACAGCGCCACCTGCTCGCTCACCACCTTGCCGATCCGGCGGATTCCCTCCCGGATCTTGTCCTCGTCGAAGCCGGAGAAGTTGAGTCGCATCGAGCTGGTCCCCCTCTGCCCGTCGACGTAGGCGGCGGCTCCGGGTACGAAGGCAACGTTCTCGCGCAGGGCCTTGGCGAGCAGGTCGGACGTGTCGATGTAGGGGGGCAAGGTGGCCCACACGAACATCCCCCCCTCGGGCCGGGTCCAGGTGGCCTGCTCGGGGAAGTGCTGCTCCAGCGCCTCGAGCATCGCGTCGCGCCGCGAGCGGTAGATCGTGCAGAGGCTGTCGACGTAGGAGCGCCAGCTGTCCTCGGCGAAGTACTCGAGCGCGAAGTACTGGGCGAGGGTCGAGGTGCAGAGGTCGGTGGCCTGCTTCCCGAGCGCCATCTTCTCCATCACGGGCGGCGGAGCCACCGCCCAGCCGAGGCGGATGCCCGGCGAGAGGATCTTCGACAGCGTGCCGATGTAGATCACGTAGTCGCCGCCGTCCAAGAGGTAGAGCGCCGGCTGGGCCTCGCCTTCGTAGCGGAGCAGGCCGTAGGGGTTGTCCTCGACCACCAGCACCTCGCGCTCACGCGCCAGCTGGACGAGGCGGTGGCGCCGCTCGGCGGAGAGGGTGACCCCGGCGGGGTTCTGGAAGGTCGGCACCGAGTAGATGAACTTCGGCCGCCGCCCCTCCCCCTCGAGGCGGTCGAGCAGGGCCTCGAGCTGGTCGACCTTCATCCCCTCTTCGTCGATCTCGATCTGGTGAGTCTCGGCCTGGTAGGAGCTGAACACGGGGACGGCGCCGGGGTAGGTGGGCGCCTCGCAGATCACCGGGTCACCTGGATCGACGAGGGTCTTGGTGATCAGGTCGATCGCCTGCTGGCCGCCGGTGGTGACGATCACGTCCTCGGGGTCCGGCGCCATCCCCTCGGCGGCCATCACGTCGCAGATCGCCGCCTTCATCGCCTCGAAGCCCTCGGTGGGCCCGTACTGGAGCGCCTCCGCCGACGACTCCTGGGCGATCCGGGTCATCTGGGCGGCGAAGGTCTCGGGCGGGAAGGTCGAAGTGTCGGCTTGGCCGCCCGCGAGGGAGATCACCTCGGGGCGCGCCGTGATCGCCATCAGGTCCCGCATCGCCGAGGACCGCATCACCCTGGTGCGCTGCGCGAACAGGTCCGCGTAGCGCTCCAGGTCGTGCGCCGTCTGATGGGCACGGCGGTGGGCCGGGAAGGGGCGCTCCTCGGGCGGGGGCGGGGAGTCCTGCTGCTCCGGCATTGCATGACTAGTGTGCCGAAGCGCCCGGGCGTCTGCTTGCGAACGCAACGATCAAGTGACCACCGCGCGCCTCGAACGATCGCGCGGGCCGAGTTGCGATTCGATATGGATCGCAACTCTGCCACGGCGGGTATGAGAGGCGAGAAGCCGCGCCGCTCGGATACAGTTGGAGCCGTGCTCAGGGTACGGGGGATGGGTGTGGTGCTCGCCGGGGTGGTGGC
This sequence comes from Actinomycetota bacterium, assembly GCA_038040415.1. Taxonomy (GTDB): domain Bacteria; phylum Actinomycetota; class Thermoleophilia; order Solirubrobacterales; family 70-9; genus AC-56. The sequence continues at coordinate 6,767 of JBBPIK010000083.1, read as the reverse complement.
GACGACGACGCTGTGGGGTGGAGCGGCCGCTGCGAGCGGCTCGCTGTACCAGGGGTCGCCCCCGCGCCCCGGCCCCGACATCCTCTACCGCCCGCTCGCCCAGGCGCCGCAGCTCGAGAACGGCGGCATCTGGCGCGCGAAGCCGATCCTGATCTCCGGCACGAGCGCCTATCGCCAGGGCGAGTTCCTCTACCAGGACTTCCTCTACGACGATCACGGCGCCCGCGGCGAGTCTCGCGACCCGGGCGACCCCCGCTCCGGCGAGGACACCTTCTCGCAACCCAACGGCACCTACACCTATCCGACCAACCCGGTCTACGCGAACAACGCCGCTGACCTGGTCGAGCTCCGGGTCAAGCCGCTCCCCAATGCGACCGCGTTCCGGATCACCCTGAACACCCTCAAGGATCCCGCTGCGGTCGCGACCACGATCGCAATCGGCACCGCCCCGCTGCACCGCCACTTCCCCCACGGGGCCAACGCGACCGGGCCGGCGGCCCTCTTCCTCACCGTGCACGGGTGGCGTGCGGACCTGGTTCGCTCCAGGGACTCCCAGCCGATCAGGCCGGCGCCGCAGGTGTCGATCGACCAACGACGCCGCCAGATCCAGGTGCTCGTCTCCCACCGCGTCTGGGACCCCGGCAGGCGCACCGTTCGCCTCGCCGCCGGCGTCGGGCTCTGGAACAAGGCGACCGGCCGGTATCTCGTGCCGGGAGATGCCGCCACCGCCACCCGGCCGGGTGGCGGTGGCGGGCTCTCCAGCCCCACGGCCTTCTTCAACACCGCCTTCCGCTTCCACGAGCCCTGGCAGCACACTTTCCCTCCCGCCAGCGTCTTCGACGACCCGGCCTGGTGGCGCGACCGCCAGCAGGGCAACACGCTCGCCGACGGCCGCGTTGGCCCCTTCCACGCCATGGTCGACTTCGCCAAGCTCGAGGCCGGGGTCACCGACAACCTGCGCGGCGAGGCCGGCGGTGTGCCAATCGCAGGCCCCATGGACCGGATCCTCGCCAGCCATTTCGAAACCAAGCAGGGCGCCGACTACTCGATCCCGTGCGGCAGCCCGAACGACTGCCAGGGAGAGCTGCGCGGGCGGCTCCAGCCCTATTCGATCTACGTTCCCAGGGGACCCGTTCCGCCGGACGGCTACGGCATGACGCTGCTGCTCCACTCGCTTGCCGCCAACTACAACCAGTTCGGCGACAGCCGCCACCAGTCGCAGGTCGGCGAGCGGGGTCCGGGCTCGATCGTGATCACGCCCGAGGGCCGTGGCCCGGACGGCTGGTACTACGGCCACGCCGGCGCTGACACCTTCGAGGTCTGGGCCGACGTTGCCCGGCGCCACCGGCTCGATCAGCGCTGGACGTCGATCTCCGGCTACTCGATGGGCGGCTACGGCACCTACAAGCTCGCGACGCAGCACCCGGACCTGTTCGCGCGCGCGAACCCGATCGTCGGCCCGCCGGGGCTGGGAATCTGGGTGCCGCCTGGCCCACCGCAACCGGGTGGCCACGCGAGCAACACCAACCGCATGCTCGCCTCGGTCCGGAACATCCCGTTCCTGATCTGGAACGGAAGCCAGGACGAGCTGGTCCCGGTCGCCGGCCCGGTGGCGCAGGCCCAGACGTTCGACGATCTGGGTTATCGCTACAGGTTCGACCTGTTCACGAACGCGGACCACTTCGCGTTTGCCGTCAACGATCAGTACGCCCCGGCGGCCGCCTTCCTGGGGACGCACGAGACCATCCTGAACCCCGCCCACGTTTCCTACGTCGTCAACCCGACCATGGACTTTCCCGGAGCCGGCACGGTCGCCGACCATGCCTACTGGCTCTCGGGGCTGAAGCTGCGCGACTCCGGCGGCACCGCCCCCCTTGGAAAGGTGGACGCGCGCTCTGAGGGCTTCGGCAGGAGCGACCCCGCGGAGAACCCGACCCAAACTCAGCCCGGGACCCTCCAGGGAGGCAACCTCGGCCCGATGCCCTACACGGAGCAGTCGAAGAGCTGGGGGCTCGCTCCGCAGGCAACCACCCGAAACGTCCTTCATCTCGATGCGGAGAACCTGGCCCGGGTGGTCGTCCACCCCGCCCGCGCCCGCCTCAACTGCTTCCCGCAGCTCGACGTCACCACCGACGGACCGCTGCGACTGACCCTGGCCGGCTGCGGCCGGACGCTCACCTTCGGCGGCCCATAGCCGGCCGGCGGAGCCGAGCCGGCGGGAGTCCCACCACTCGCTACGCTTGGCCGCTCGCCGATGGACCTCTTCTTGGCCACCTGTCAGGGGATTGGGCTGGCGCTCGCCGCCGGCACCTTCGGCGGCGCCTCCGGGCGCCGCGGGACGGCCGGCTTCCTGCTCGCCGCCGCGGCGGCGATCGGCGGCGGCATCCTGTTCGGGGCCTCGCTGGCCACCGCCGACCACCCGGCCTGGCCGGGATGGCTGGTGGGGGCCGTGATCGCCGTGTTCACCTTCGGGATCGTCAACGGCGTCGTCGCCGGCGCCCTGGCGCGGCACGAAGGCGCCTCGTCGATCGGGCTGATCGTCGCCTTGGGTGCCCTGGCCCTCGCGGGGCTGTCGCTGCTGTGGGGGCCGGTCGCCCTGGTGGCGCTGGTGGCCATCGTCTGGCTCGGCTCCGCCCGCCGCCGCCGGGCCCAGCGCAAGTACGAGGGGCTGCGGGTGCTCCGGTGAGCCACCCGCCTGCGCCGCCGTCAGACTCAGCTCGCGTGCCGCCATCGTCGCGCAAGCTCTGCCTGATCGTCGTCGACTCGCTTCGCACCGACATGCTGTTGCGGGCGGTGGCCGACGACCTGGCACCCAACTTCGCCACCCTGATCGAGCGCGGCTCGCTGATCGGGGACTGCGTTTCCTCCTTTCCCTCCGTGACCCCTGTCGCCTGCTCGGAGATCGCCACCGGCGTCGGCCCGGACCGGCACGGCATCAGCGGCATGAACTGGTACGACCGCGCCGAGCAACGCTACGTCGAGTACGGCTCCTCGCTGGAGGCGACCCGCGCCTTCGGTCTCTTCAGGACCCTCTACGACACTGTCTACAACATGAACATGGCCCATCTCTCGCACGAGGTGGACACCGTGTTCGAGCGCCTCGGCGACGCCGGGGTGCGGACGGCGGTGACGCCGTTCCTGATCTACAGGGGGCGCCGGCGCCACGAGCTCAGCCTCGAGGGGCTGCTGCGCAGGGTGGCGGTGGCGGCCAAGTTTCGCCACGCAGTCTGGGGGCCCGACGAGCTCTTCTACGGCGAGCTGTACGCGAGCCGCCGAGTGCCCTGCAAGCCCACGCTAGCGCGGCCGGGAACCCGCGACACCTATTCCGCCTGCGTAGGCCGCGAGCTGGTTCGTGAGGACCTCTATGACTTCCTGCTCTTCTCGCTCCCGGACAACGATCACCACACCCACACCCACGGCGTGGACGCGATGCTCGATTCCATCACCCACGCCGACCGCAGCTTCGGCGAGATCGTCGACGAGGCTGGGGGAACCGACGCCTTCCTCGACGCTCACGCCGTGATCCTGATGGCTGACCACGCGCAAACCGACGTCGACGCGACGGTGCCCCTGGCGGCGGCGCTCGGCGAGGAGTGGCCGGTGCTGGCGGCGAACGCCGAGCGGCCAGGGTCGGCGGAGCTCGCCGTGAGCCCGACCGCTCGGGCGGCCGGGATCTATCTGCTGACCGCGGCCGCAAAGCGGGCAGCCACCCACGCCGGCGTGCGCGCTCGCCTTCGAAGCCTCGACGGCGTCGACCTGGTTGCCTGGCTTTCGTCGGACAACGGCTCCGGGCCAGAGGCGGTGGTCGAGAGTGCGCGCGGCGAGCTGCGCTTTCGCCCCGGCTCGCAGGTTTCTGACCGGCGGGGCGCGGGTTGGGACGCCGAGGGGGAGCTCGCCGCGCTCTCGCTCGAGTTGGGCGACGGCGTGCTGGACGACGCGGTCTATCCGGACGGCCTGGCGCGCCTTTGGTCGGCGCTGACGGCCCCGAACGCGGGGGACCTGCTGGTCTCCCTGGAACAGGGCTACGAGTGCGTGGACTGGGGCGGGTCTTCGCACGTCGGCGGCGCCAGCCACGGCGCCCTTTTGGCAGGCGACTCGCTGGGCCCGCTGGTTCTCTGCGGCCTCGAGCCCGGAGTCGAGGAAGCGCGGGAGCAGTGGGCGCTCAGCGACGTCGCGGCGCTGGTCTTGGACCACTTCGGCGTCGGCGACGACGAGCCGGCCACGCGTGCGCCGGGCGCTCAGGGCCCGGCAGAGCCCCAGCTGGAGGTCGCCCGGTGAGGCAGGTCGAGGAGGCCCAATCCCCGGCGCCCGCGGTTCCGCGCCCGACCGAGCGCGCCCGCGACGCCACCGCCCGCGCCGCCGACTGGACTTGGCAGCTCGCGCTTCGCATCCACCTCGGCACCCGCAAGCCCGAGAACTGGATACAGCTGTTCAAGTTCGGCCTCGTCGGCGGCAGCGGCTACATCATCAACCTCGCCGTCTTCGCCGTCCTGGCCGAGGCTTCCGGTGTCCACCATCTCCTTGCCGCGGTGGGCGCCTTCTGCGTCGCCGTGACCAACAACTTCCTCTGGAACCGCCACTGGACCTTCCGCGCCGCTGACGGTCACCCCGGCTTCCAGGCGGCGCGCTTTTTGACCGTCAGCGTTTTGGCCCTGGGCGTCAACCTGATCTTGCTCTATCTCCTGGTCGACGTCGCCGGTGCGCCGGAGCTTCCCTCGCAGGCCCTCTCGGTGGCCGCCGCGATGCCGTTCAACTTCATCGGCAACAAGCTGTGGGCCTTCGGGGAAGAAGGGCGCTGAAACACACCCCCTTCGTCGTCCCGGTTCTGATCGCCCTCGCGCTGCCCGCCACGGCCCTCGGTCAGGGAACCTCGGCGCCCGGCTCGACTCCCGCAGCGAAGGCGGGACCGTCCACAACCACACCCCGGCCGGGGCAAGCCGGCGGGGCGACGCCCAGTCTGACCGAGGTGCGAGCGATTCGCATCGCCCGCACCGCCCCCGAGGTTGCGGAGCAGCGCCGCCGATACGGGCGGCTCAGCGCCTCGGCTCAGGCCAAGCCCGGCACCTGGCAGGTGGACTTCTACGCCGATGGGACCGAGCGGGTGCAGGTGGTCGTCGACGACGCGACGGGGACCGTGCGTGAGTCGTGGACCGGCTACCAGATCGCCTGGCAGATGGCCCGCGGGTACCCGGACCAGTTCGGACACAAGCTGAATGCTCCCTATGTGTGGCTGCCGCTCGCGGCGATCTTCCTGCTTGGCCTGTTCGACTGGCGACGCAAGTGGCGCGTCGTCCACCTCGACCTGCTCGTTCTGCTGTCGTTCGGCATCTCGGCGATCTTCTTCAACGCCGCCAATATCGGGGTCAGCGTGCCGCTCGTCTATCCGCCCCTCGTCTATCTGCTCGCGCGGATGCTCTGGGTGGGGTTCCGCGGCGCCGGGGAGGGGCTTCGGCCGTCGGCGCCGACAGCTTGGCTGGCGATTGGCGGTGCGTTCCTGCTCGGCTTCCGAATCGCTCTCAACATTGCCGACTCCGGCGTGATCGACGTGGGCTATGCCGGCGTGATCGGCGCCGACCACCTCACCCACGGCCGAACCGTGTGGGGCCTGGGCGCGTTCCCCTCCGACAATCCCTTCGGCGACACCTACGGCCCGTTCAACTACTACGCCTACGTCCCGTTCGAGCTCGTCTTGCCCTGGCACGGCGCCTGGGACGACCTCGCTGCCGCCCATGCGGCCGCGATCGCCTTCGACCTGGCGACGGTCGCCGGGCTGTTCGTGCTCGGGCGCCGGCTCGGGGGATCCCGGCTGGGCGTCATTCTCGGCTTCGCCTGGGCCGCCTACCCGTTCACCGGCTACGCCCTCCAGTCGAACTCCAACGACACCCTGATCGCGGCCCTGCTCGTCTGGGCGCTGGTCGTCTTCAGCTCCCCTGTGAAGCGCGGCGCCCTGCTCGCTCTGGCGACCCTCGCCAAATTCGCTCCGCTGGCGCTGGTGCCGTTGTTCGCCACCGGTGCGCGCGGGTTCCTCGATCGGGGCGAAGGCCCGCCGCGTGAAGCCCCTGCGATGCCCAGGCTCCGCCCGCTGGCCTTCTTCTCGGTCGCCTTCATCGGCGGTCTCGCCCTGATGCTCGCCCTGCCCGCCATCGACCCCGGCCTCGCCACTTTCTACGACCGCACCGTCGAGAGCCAGATCGACCGCGAATCGCCGTTCAGCGTTTGGGGCCAGGAGGGCTCTCTCGAATGGCTTCAGACCCTGGTCAAAGCCTTCGCCGTCGGCTTGGCCCTGCTCGTCGCTTTCGTTCCCCGCCGCCGCTCCCTGCCCCAGATCGCGGCGCTCTCAGCCGCGGTCCTGATCGCTGTCCAGCTTACGGCCGAGCACTGGTTCTATCTCTACATACCGTGGTTCCTTGGCCTGGCGGTTACGGGCCTTGTGGCGCCGGAACGATCAGCTGCTCGATCGAGTCGGCCAGGCCGTCGTCGCGGATCTCGACGACCACTGCGTTGATCCACACGTCCTCGTCGGCGGTGTCGAACTTCACGGGCATCTGGGTCCGAAAGGCCTCCAGCGCCTGCTCACGCCGGACCCCGAGCACCCCCGCGCGCGAGCCCGTCATGCCGACGTCGCTGATGAACGCCGTGCCGCCGGGCAGGATGCGGGCGTCGGCGGTGGGAACGTGGGTGTGGGTCCCGAGGCAGGCGGCCACCCGGCCGTCGAGGTGCCAGCCCATCGCCACCTTTTCGCTGGTCACCTCGGCGTGGAAGTCGAC
>JBBPIK010000143.1:0-2661 GCA_038040415.1 Actinomycetota bacterium | reverse complement strand
TGGCCCCCATGCAGTGGAGCTTCACGATGTCGTGGGCGTGGCGGTAGCCGCCGTCCGCCCAGACCTCCACCCGGTTGCGCAGCCCGGCCTCCATCAGCGCGCGGTGGACTGCCCGGGTGCCGATGTCCGACGGCAGGCCCACGTGTCGCAGGGCGTGCTGGCGCGCCGCGCCGGTGCCGCCCTCGAATCCCGACAGGGTGATGATGTCCGCCCCCGCCTTGGCGATCCCCAATCCGATCGTGCCGATGTTCGGGACCACGGGGACCTTCACGGACACCCGCAGGTCCGGGTTCACCGTCTTCAGCTCGTCGATCAGCTCGGCGAGGTCCTCGATCGAGTAGAGGTCGTGGTTGTTCGACGGCGAGATCAGGTCGGTGCCCGGCGCGGCGTTGCGCGCTTCGGCGACCTTCTCCGAGACCTTGCGGCCCGGGAGGTGGCCCCCTTCGCCGGGCTTCGCCCCCTGGCCGATCTTGATCTCAGCGACGTAGGAGGAGTTCAGCATCTCGGCGGAGACCCCGAAACGGCCCGAGGCCACCTGCTGGCCCCGCCACTTGCGGTACTTGCCGTACATGTCCTGGATCTCGCCGCCCTCTCCGTTGATGCAGAGGATGTTGATCGCCTTCGCGGCCTCGGCGTAGGCCCGGAAGGCGGGCTCGGACTGCGAGCCGAAGCTCATCGAGGAGATCACGATCGGGTAGTCGTGGTGGCCAATCGAGGCATCCACGGCTTCCGGTGCGACCGGGGTGCGATCGGAGCGGAGCTTGACGATGTGGCGCATCGAGATCGGGCTCTCGCGCTCCAGCTCGCGGACCTTTTCGGAGTACTCCTCGTAGCTGGCGCCGCCGTTGGCTGCCGCGACGGCCGCCTTGTAGACCTTCGGGTAGAAGCGGAACGTCTTCGCCGGCTTCGCCTCCTCGTCTCCGCTGAGGATCTGGAAGCGCTGGTCGGTGTCGCCGTCGAGGTCGGGGAGTCCGATTCCGGCCCGGTCCGAGGCGCAGAACGTCTGGCACTGGAAGATCTCGGCCAGCTCCGGCTTCACGCCGATCGAGGAGAACTGGCGCGCGTAGCCGCGCACCTCGTGGATGCCGATCGTCGAGATCACCTTCTCGATCCCCTTGCGCAGCGCCGAGCAGAGGTTCGAGACGTCGGCGTCGTAGTCCTCGACGCAGATCACCTCGACCATCACGTAGGGGCAGACGCCGTTGGCGCCCAGCCCGAGTGCCATGACGACGTCGTGGACGTTGCGGATCGCCGCCGAGCGCAGCACGATCGAGCAGCGGCGCCTGAGGTTCTCCTCGCCGGTCTCGCCCACCTTGATCTGCTTCAGGGCCTGGTCCACCGCGGAGGTCGCCAGGTGAGGGTCGAGATAGCGGCGCACGCCGTCGTACACGGTGCGGTCGGTGAGCACCAAGAGCTCGGCGCCGTGGCGAACCTTCTTCACGGCCTCCTGCTTGATGCGCTCGATCGCGCCGTGGGTGGTCTCCGACTCCAGCAGGGCGATGTCGATCGCCGCCGCCCGGTCACGGAACTCCTCCCACAGGTCCTCGAGCAGGTAGGTCTTGTGCTCCCGGGCGATCTTCCGGTAGGTGGAATCGGAGAGGGGCGCCAAATCGTGGTGGCCGCCCAGGATCACCGCGAAGGAGGTCTCGATCGTCCGAGTGTCGGTGGCCGGCGCGTGGACCGAGGGACGGCGGCCGAACACCGCCCTGGTCGAGAAGTGCTCTATCTCGCGCTCGCGGTCGATCGCCGGGTTGGTGACCACGGCGACGGTCTCCTTGAAGTAGTCGGCAAGGTTCTGGCGCTCTGGAGAGAGAGCGGCCAGCGGCCCGTCGTAGCCGAGCGAGCCGATCGGCTCGGCCCCGTTGGAGGCCATCTGCTGGCAGAGCTTGACGTCGTCGCGCTGCCAGCCGAAACCGGCCAGCACCCTGTCGGAGACCTTGACCGGCTCGGAGGGCCCGGCGGACGTGTAGCCGGGGATCTCGGCCCCCTCCAGAGGGCCGCCGGTCACGAGCGCGCGATCGTACGGCGCGGCCTCGGAGGCGCTGGTGCGAGCGAGCCACCGTTCGGCGACCTCGCGCTGCATCTCCCAGTGCTCGAACAGCCGGGAGGACCGCCGCTCGCGGTCGATCGTGACCATGAACTTCTCGCCCGGGCCGAGCGGCTTGGGCTCGGAGACCATCTCGTCGCAGCCCACCACCCCGGGCTCCGAGCTGAAGATGAAGTCGTCGGGCGTCTCCAGCTTCCACAGCGGGCGCAGGCCGAGCGCGTCGGCCGAGAACACGCACTCGTCGCCGTGGCGGGCGATCAGCGCCACCGGGCCCTGGGAGAACGGGCCCATCGTCTGGCGCAGGTACATGTAGAAGGGGTGCAGGTCGGCCGGCAGCGAGCGGATCTCGTCCACGATCGGGGGCACGATCATCTCCATGGCCTCGGGCAGCGAGAGGCGCTCGACCCGGATCAGGTGGTCGACGACCCGGTTCAGGTCCTGGGAGTCGGAGCCGCCGGGCGGGATCGAGACGCCGAGCATGCCCGCCTCCTGGCGGAGCTGCTCGATCGTGTTGATCTCGCCGTTGTGGCCCAGCACCGTGAACGGCTGCACGCGCTTAAACGACGGCCAGGTGTTGGTGGAGTAGCGGTTGTGGCCGAAGCAGCCGACCGTCT
>JBBPIK010000009.1:56020-63109 GCA_038040415.1 Actinomycetota bacterium | reverse complement strand
ACCGCTACGCCGAGCGGGCGCTAACGACGCTCGATCCGCGCCGAGGCCACCCGGAGGCCTTCCGCGCCTACCTCGAAGAGCATCGGCGCCGGCTCGCCAGCCGCCGCGTCGTTTGGCCCGAGCTGTTCGCGTTCGTGCGCCTGGGCCCGCCGGCGCATGCCGCCGGGGCGCAACGGCTCGCGGAGCTCTGGCGCGAGCTCGGGGCCGGCCTCGGGATCCGAGACGGCCGCGTGGTCTCGCGGAAGCGCCTGGCGGAGCTCCGGCGCGCCGAGGAGCGGGCCTTCGATCGCGTCTTCGACCACCTGCCGTGCGAGCGGGCGCGCTCGGGGGAGATCGCGGCGCTCGTCCGCTCGGCCTACACCCGCGGCGTCGGCGAGCCCCACGTCGATCCCCACTGGCGGGCGCAGGCGATCTGGGTGGACACCGAGGAGGGGGGCGCGTTCGAGCCCTACGAGCACGATCTGATGCGCCTTCACGAATCGCGGGTTCAGATCGAGCCGCGGGGGCTTCGGGTCGACTCGGAGGCCGGCACCTCGCACCAGGCGCTGCTCGTCTGCGGTGCGCTGCCCGACGCGGCCGTGTTCCCGGGCTCGGACGTCGAGCTCCTGTTCGCGCCGCTCGAGTGCGGTTTCCCCGTCGACGCCGTCTACACGGCGGAGTGGATCCCCAACCGCGCGGCGCAGAAGCTGGCGCAGAAGCGGATGGTCGACGCCGACCAGCAGGCCAAGGAGGAGGCCTTCGGCGAGCACGGCCCGACCGTCGGGACCACGGACCGCAGCTACGCGGCGCGCGAGCTGCAGGCGCGCCTCGGAGCCTCGGACCGGCCGCCCTTCCTGCGCTCGGCGATCACTCTGGCCCTGGGCGCGCACGATCCCGACGAGCTCGAGGAGCGCGTCGATCGCCTGCGCGCTGAGTTCGGGCGGGTGGAGCTCCATCGCCCGCTGGGCGAGCAGCACCGCCTCTTCCTCGGCGCGATGCCGGCCCAGCCCTTCCCGGTGCGCGACTACCTCGCGCACCTCTTGCCCGAGCAGCTCGGGGCGATGGTGCCGACGGCGATTTCGCACGCCGGCTCTGAGATCGGCCCCTACCTCGGCTACGGGCTGACCGGCTCGCGGGCGCCGGTGCAGCTCGACCTCGCCGAGGCCTCGCGCACCGACCGCCCGCCGACGATCCTGCTGACGGGATCGCTCGGCTCGGGCAAGACCGTGGCGCTCGAGACGCTGCTCTACCAGGCCTACCTGCAGGGCTCATCGCCGATCGTCGACATCGACCCGAAGGGCGACCACCGGCTCGACCGGCTCCCGGGCGTCGCCGACCGGCTCGAGGCGATCGAGCTCGGACCCGACGAGCGCTACCGAGGCCTGCTCGACCCGATGCGGGTCGGCACCGCCGAGACCCGCCAGGACCTCGCCTACGGCTTTCTGGTCGGCATCCTGCCGGATCCGGTCCCGGCCGAGTGGCGGACGAAGATCCGGCGGGCGATCGCCGCCGCCGACGCGGCCGGCGGAGGGACCACGGGCCAGGTGCTCGACGAGCTGCGGGCGATCGACCCGGTCGGCGCCGACTGCGCCGAGGCGCTCCAGGTCCATCTGGAGGCCGGGCTCGCGAAGCTCGGCTTCGGGCGGCCCGGGCAGGCCCTGCCCGAGGTAGGCGGGACGCAGGTGGTCTCACTTCGGATCCGAAACCTGGTCACCGTCAAGCCCGACGTCCGCCGCTCGGAGCTCCAGGAGGACGAGCGGGTGAGCCAGGCGGTGCTTCGACTGGTGGCCGCCTACGCGCTTCGCCTTTGCGCCGCCGACACTCATACGCACTCGGTGCTGGCGCTGGACGAGGCGTGGGCGCTCTTGCTCGACGCGCAGGGTCAGGCCCTCCTCGACCGCCTCTCGCGGATGGGGCGCTCGATGAACATCACGCCCCTGCTGGCCTCGCAGATCGTCGGCGACGCCGAGGCCCTCGAGCCGCTCGTCGGCACCTACCTCGCGTTCGGCGTCGAGACCGAGTCCGAGGCCGCGCGCTCGCTCGAGCTGCTCCGCCTCGACCCCGACGACGAGGCGCTTCGCCAGCGGCTGATCTCGTTCCGCGCCGGGCGCTGCTACCTGCGCGACGTCGCCGGGCGGGCGATCCCGATGCGCGTCGACCCCGGCGAGGAGCTGCTCGCCGCGCTCGGCACGACGCCCACTCCCCACGGCACGGCGCCGCCGGCGCTGCCGGATGACGAGCCCGAGGAGCTCGCCCCCGATGCGGCCACGGCCTAGGAGGGCCGCGGCCGCGCTCCTGTGCGCGGCCGCGCTGGCGCTCTCGCCGGCGCAGGCGATCGCGGCGCCTGGGGACCGCGATCAGCGTGCCCGACCGGTCCAGGGCGGCTCGGCCGATCCCGGCGGCAACGGCCCGAGAGGAGGCGGCAGAAGAGGGGTCGCGGGCGACGCCGCTGCGCCGCTCGTGGAGGGCCGCGAGGAGCACTCGCTGGGCCAGGTCAACCCGCTCCAGGTCGAGAACCCGCTCTGCCGCACGCGCCTGGGCCGCGCCGAGCGGCGGAACTGCGAGGTGACGGGCACTCCGGAGGGCCGCTACCCGACGTCGAACTACGGCTTCGAGATCCACATCGACACCGGCGTCGACAACATCGTCGGCAACTTCCAGTCGCTGCTCGCCCACATCGCCGACGCGATCTGGATGGCGCTCCTGTTCGTCTTGAGCCTGGTGCTGACGCTGCTCGGCTGGGCGTTCGAGCTCTCGCCGTTCACCGACAACCGGACGATGGCCGAGATCAGCCGCGGACTCGAGCGCTTCTACCGCGCCTTCACCAGCCCCTGGCTCGTCTTCGCCTTCGTCGCGGTCGGCGCCTGGGCGGTCTGGCGGGGTCTGGCCCGGCGCCAGTTCGCCCAGGCGATCGCCGGCTCGCTGCTGACCGTGGCGCTGATGGTCGCCGCGCTCGCGATCCTGCACGAGCCGCGCGCCACGGTCGGGACCGTCGCCGGCTTCACCAATGACGCCTCGCAGGCGGTGATCGCGGCGCCGCAGGCGGGTTCGGTCTCCAACCCGTCTAGCTCGTATGCCGAGGCCACGGCGGAGACCTGGAACGCGATGACGCTTCCCGGTTTCGCGGCGCTCAACTTCTCGGACATGGGGTGGGCGCTGTCTCGGCCCGACCCCCAGCTGCTCGCTAAGGCCAACGAGAAGGCGTGCCGCGACTACGCCTATCTGAGGGCGATCCCCCGAGCCGCGCTCCGCCGCTTGCTGGCCGCCGGCGGTGGCGATATCGACTGCAGCGAGGTCGCCGCCGTGGTGCCGGCGCCGCGCACCAACGCCGAGATCTGGCTTCGCAACAGCCCCGGCTCCGAGGCGCGGGACTCGCTCTGGGACGAGTTCACGGACGACTTTCCCTACTCGAGCTACTTCGCGATCCAGGGCGACGGCGGCGCCTGGACGCGCCTGCCGCTCGTGCTCTTGATCGGGCTCGGCCTGCTCGGCGGGATCGCGCTGCTCGCCTGGCTCGCGATCCGGATCTTCGTCCAGACCGCGGTGGCCTTCGTGCTCGTGCTCTCGACGCCGCTGGCGCTCTTCATGCCCGCCTTCGGCGAGCGTGGCCGTGCCGCCTTCGCCTTCTGGGCGGGGACGCTCGCGGGCGCGCTGATCTCGAAGGTGATCTACGCCGCGCTGCTCGCGGTGACGCTGTTCGCGACCAACGTCGTCGCCTCGCTCGTCCCGGCCGGCGCCGGCGCCTTCATGGGCTTCCTCGTCATGGCCGGTCTCTGGTGGGCGGTCTTCCTGAAGCGCGATGACCTCCTCTCGTTCCTCTCCGTCGCCCCCGACGGGGAGGGGGGCTCGGGCCGGCTCGGCACCCTCACCGGGCTCTACGCGACGCAGCAGCTAGCGCGCCGCGTGATGGCGCCGCTGGGCTACGGCGCCCGCGGCGCGGGGGCCAGCGCCCGAAGCGGTCTAACCGCCCTGGCCCGCGATCGCTCCGGCGCGACCCGCAAGGTCGCCTCCGAGCAGCTCGCCCGCCAGGCCGAGCAGCGCCTCGCGGCTCGCTACCAGGCCGAGAAGGGCATCCTCGGCGAGCAGGCAGAGCGCCGCACGCAGCTTGCGCGGCTCGCGGCCAAGCGGACGGATGCGCTCAAGGAGGCTCGCCGCCACGGCCGGCTCGCCTCGGCGGCGCGTGGGCCCGAGCGCGAGCGGCACGAGGCAGCGCGCCGCAGCGCACAGGAGCGCGCCGAGCGGCTTCGGGCCGCGCACGCAGAGGCGAAGGAGCGGATCGCGCAGGCGGGACCGAGAGAGGCCGAGGCACGCGCCTTCCTGTCGCAAGCCGATGAGCGCCAGCGGGCCTCGGGCGCTCGCTTCTCCCGCGAGGAGCTGGGCCAGGCCCGCGAGGCGGTCCGCCGCGAGGTCGACCGACCGGCGGATTCCGGCGTCCACGCATGGCGGGTGGGGTTGAGCCCTCAGCGCTATGAGTCGCTCACCGGCCGCGAGCGTGAGGACGCCCAGCGCCAGGTCGCAGAGCAGCTTCGATCCGACCGCCTCGCCTTCGGCGCGATCCCGAACCGCCCGGCGGGGCTGGTCGGGGCCGCCGACCGCCGTCGCTACCGGCGCCACGTGCGCGGGCGCGAGCGCGGAGCACAGGACCTGCACGATGCGCGCGCTGGGGCGCGCCGGGCGCGGCGCCAGCCGCCGCGCAGGGGGGTGAGCAGGTGAGCGGCGCTCGACGAGTTGTGCTCTTCGCGGCGCTCCTCGCCCCGCTCCTCCTCGCCGCGGTGCTGCTCTCGCGCGACGGTGTCGAACACGAGAGCTCGCAGCCGCAGGGAACCCGCCCTTCGCATCTCGAGGGCGCGCCGTCGGCGCCGCAGCTGCGAGCCCGCGCGGCGGAGCGGATCGCCCGCGCCGACATTCGCCGCGAGGCCGATGCCGCGCGCCGCGAGGATCCGCACGGCGAGCCGGGCCCGACGGCCCGGGTGCTGCGGCTCTACGAGCGCACGCGCGCCGCGGCGGAGCCTGTCGCCCGGTGCTTCTTCGCGGCCTTCTCGCTCTACGAGGTGGGCCGCCTGGACGAGGAGGTCGGACCCGAGCTGCGAGCGGCGGCGACCTCGGCCTTCGCTGGGCAGCTGCTCTCCGCGCCGCCCCGGGTGCCGCCGGGCCTCTCGAAACCCGAGCGGGCCCATCTCGCTCGGCTCGAATTCGTGCCCGGCGAACCGAGCGACGCGGGGACCAGGCTTGTCACCGGCGAGCTGGTCGGCCTCGTTCACCGCGGCGCGGGCAGCGAGACGCTTGCGATCGAGCTGCGCCGCAGGCCCGGCGGCTGGCGTGTCTCGGGGCTGGGGCGATGAGGCTCTCGGGGCGCATAGGCCTCGGCGCCCCGCTCGGCCGCGGCGTGCCCCAGAGCGCCTGGGGGCGCCTCGCGGCCGGCGCGGCGGCCGCGTTCTTCCTGATCCTCATGGTCGCCTCGATGGGGGCGACGACGAGCTCGCTCGCCGGCGGGCCGTGCGCTCCGAGCGAGGCCGCGGTCGGCTCGGTCCGGAGCGTCCCTCAGCAGTACGCGCGCCACTACATAGGGGCCGCGGAGCGCTTTCGCCTCGGCCAGCGCGCCCCCGCGATCCTGGCGGCGATCCACAAGCTGGAGTCGGACTTCGGCCGCCCCACGCTGCCGGGCGTATTCTCGGGAGAGAACTCCGCCGGCGCCGGAGGGCCGATGCAGTTCCTGCTCTCGACCTGGCGCCGCTACGGCGTCGACGGCGACCGGGACGGCGATCGCGACCGCTACAACGCGGCCGACGCGATCTACGGCGCCGCCAACTACCTGCGCGCCTCGGGCGGGCCCGGCGACTGGTACGGGGCGATCTTCGCCTACAACCACGCCGACTGGTACGTCAACGACGTGCTCGCCGCCGCTCGCCGCTTCGGCGACCTCGGCGATCTGGCCGACGCCACCTGCGCGCCCTCGGCCGCCGGCGTGGCGAACCTGAGGAAGGCGGTGCGCCTCTATGAGCCGCGCGCCTTCCGGCGGCTGCCGGCCAAGCTGATGGCGCCGGGGTACGCCCCGCAGGCCCTCGACGCGCGGATCTGGCCGGACGCCGTCTGGATTCTTCGGTCCTACGGCCTTCGCGTCACCGCGGCGCGCGAGTCGGGACACGCGACCCACGGCGACGGCACGGCGCTCGACCTGGTCCCGGCGGGGGACCTTCGGTCACAGGCCGCCTGGGATCGCTCCGCCGGGCGGCTGGCGCGCGACCTGGGCTGGAGGCGCGGCTGCGGGCGCTCGGGGTCTCGTCCCGCCTGCGACCTCGTGCCGGGGATCCAGTTCGTCGGCTACGACGGCTACCCCTCGCACGGCTCGCCGCGTACCTGCGGCGGCGGCTGCCCCGCGCACATCCACGTCTCCTGGGTGAGCTCGACGTTTGGGTCCGGCCCGCTGGCGCCGCCGCCCGCCTGGGTGCTCGTCTTCCCGGCTCCCGGAGCGGGCTCGTGATCGCCCCGACCACGGCCGACGGCCTCTGGCCCTCGCCTTCCCCCGCCAACCGGGGGCCGTCGGACTTCTTGCTTCGCACGGTAGCGGCGGCGGAGCGCCGCAGGGACTGGCTTCGCAAGTCCAACGACCCCCGGCGTGGCCGGGGAGAAGGAGGTCCAGATGAACTC
Organism: Actinomycetota bacterium; assembly: GCA_038040415.1. GTDB lineage: Bacteria > Actinomycetota > Thermoleophilia > Solirubrobacterales > 70-9 > AC-56. The sequence continues at coordinate 56,482 of JBBPIK010000009.1, read as the reverse complement.
CGTCAACCTGATCGGTCGCCTGACCCGCGATCCCGAGCTTCGGGAGACCAAGGGCGGGAAGCCGGTCTGCACGATGCGGCTCGCGGTCAACGGCGTCCGCGAGGGGGACGTCACCTACGTCGACGTCGTCACCTTCGACAAGCAGGCCGAGGCCTGCGCCGCCCACCTCGCCAAGGGCCGCCAGGTGGCGGTCGCCGGCCGCCTTTCCTACTCGGAGTGGAAGGCGGAGGACGGCTCGAAGCGCTCCAAGCACGAGGTGATCGGCCGCGTCAAGTTCCTCTCGGGGCGAAACGGCCCCGCGCCGCAGGGCTCCGAGGCCGGCGCCGGCGAGACGGAGCCGGATGAGGACATCCCCTTCTAAGGGCGATCTCCCTCACCCCCACCCAGCCGGGGGGGGGGGCCGCGGGCCCCCCCCCCCCCCAGGTGCCCGCCGCCGGGGGGGGGGGGGGGGAGTGTAGGGGG
>JBBPIK010000009.1:0-56010 GCA_038040415.1 Actinomycetota bacterium | reverse complement strand
GCCCTCGGGCCCGCCGCCCCCTCTGTTGCCAGCGGACTGGGTGGCGCTGGGGACTGATCGGCGGGGTGGGGGTCGAGAACGACCGGGTGGCAGACCCCTCGGGTCTTGGAGAAGGAGCCGTGAGCGTGGCACCGGCGGGCGGGCGCTTCAAGGCGCGCGCTTCGGGCGGCCTCGCCTCGACGGCGCGCTCGCTTCGCTCGGGTTCCGCGCCGCGCCCTATCCGGTGCCCTCCCGCTCGGCGTCCTTCACCAACGACCCGAGGAGGTAGGCCATGACCCCGACTGACATCCAGCCGTCCACCGGCAAGGCGGTCGAACTCGGGCGCTACGTCACCGGGGGGCGCCGGCAGCGCATCCTGCTCGGCCGGCGAATCGACGGCGCCGTCTACGTCTTCGACGCGCCGCTCGGCATCGGGCGAGGCCGCACGTACTTCGTCGAGCGCGGCTTCGAAACGCGAGCGGAGCTTGCGATGCTCGTGCGCGACTACCTGCGTCAGGCGGAGAAGCTGGGCTGCTGCCCGATGAGCCGGCGGGCCGCGCGAGTCCTCATCGAGGCCTCGCGCGAGCTGGTCGAGTGAATGCGGCTACGCACGCGAGCCACGTAGGTAGCGCAGGACAATCCAGACGCCGACGCCGGCGGCGAGCGCAGCGGGTCCGCCGGCCGGGTTGTTGCTGAACACCACCATGGCGACGATCAGGCCGATCCATGCCGGCAGGCTGGCGCGCAGGACGATGGCGATCGCAATGATCGCGACGCCGATGACGACTCCGGCCAACACGTGCTGTTCCAAGCCTGCGCAGGGGTGGCGCGCCCCCCTCGCTAGCCGGCCTCTGGCGGCAGCGGGGAGTTGGCGGAAGCGCGCGATTATCTGGTCGATTCCCAGATGGGTCTGCTCAGCCCTGGACTATCCCTCTTGGGAGGGTCATGGGGGAAGCCTTGTTCCAAATGAAGCTTGGTCAAGCCGCTTGGTAAGCACCTTGCCTAAAGGCTGGACGTGGAGCGGTTTGACCTGGTACGCGAACTGTCGATGCAGACAATGGCTGAGGCGCTACTTCTCAGCTATCCGTATCTCGACGCTATCTCTTGCGTTGACTTCGGCCCCCGCTGGAGGCTTCTGGTCGACCACGATCAGAGGCGCGCGGGGATCGTTCCCTGATCCGACCTCCTCCGATACGGTTGTCAGCAGGTTGACATTCTCCAGCTTGCGCTGGGCATCGACGGGGTCCAGACCGATGACTGACGGAACTATCACGGGCTCGCCGGTTCCAATTCCAAGCCGGGCCGGCGCTGGGTTGGTGGGCTCCTCCTCGACTATTTCGAGATCGGCGACGTACAGGACCACGACGGCAACGACAAGAGCGGTGAGCGCCCCGATCAGTCCGGCTACGAAAAGTCTTGTCACCTCGCACCGATCTTCTGACGCCGGGATAGCGCGGGGCCAGCTCGACCACGCGCTGCGCGGCATGCTCGACCAGATGCTCGACCAGCCCGTGAGGCACGGCAAGGCTGAGACCCCCGTTCGACGTAGTTGTTGAATTGCTCGCCGCGAGCCCGTGCCGGATCATTTCCCCGCCGCCCAAGTGCCGACCGGGCGTCGCTCTCAGGAAGCAGTCCCACGTCTACCCCTGCAGGGGCTGCAAAGTCTGGAGCTGCCCGGTAAATGTGCCCGTGATGTCCAGCGCGCAGGGACCGGTGATCCACGGCTGGGTGGTCCCGTTGAGCTCCGCGGCTCCACTGTACCGCCCCCTGATCGCCGACCTATTGCCTGAGAAGTCAACCGAGACATCAATCGCTGTATCGATGCCCGGCTCATATGTTCCTGAAAAGTTCAGCGTAGAGGGCAAATTCGCCGAATTGAACGAAGACTGATTCGGAGTGGTGTCAGGACAAGTGTACTCCTTACTCATGCTAAAGCTGACCGGGGCGTCCTGGATCTGCTCGTCATCAAGGCGCCCGGTGCAGCTACCGGTCGCGTCGAAATCGAACTGCCAGCCTTCGATGGGGGTGGAGTACCAAACCATCCTATGACTGACGGTCGCCGAGATATCGCAGGTGCCGTCGAATCCCAGGGAATGGACGGTACTCGCCTCGTCGGTTAGTGGCTCCCAGACCAGTTGGCTGTTGGGACCACAGCGGGGAACGATCGGCTGAACAGGCTCCTCAACAGGAGGTCCCGGAGTGTTCGGAACTGAGTCGTCGATTTCGGGTGCGCCCGGAATATCGGGCGGAGTCTCAGGCCGGGGGCCGGGAACCTCGACCTTCAACATCTGGCCATCTGGGCAGATGATCGGCTCGCCGTCCGAGCCCAAGGCCGGCACGAGCGAACCCGGTGGGGGGAGCGGTGGGGGCTCTGGAGGCGGGTCCTCGGCGATTGCGAACGATGCGGCGCCCAGTAGGACCGCTACCGGGATTCCAGCAAGCCCAGTCAGAATCCGTTGCCGTTTCATTCCTCGGGTCCAGCTTTCAGCATTGCGCTATCTCCAGATGAAGTGGGGTCTACCGTCAACTCCGCCGCCACGCCATGCCCCGTGCCACCAGACGTGATTATACGAGGAGGTGGCGTAGTCGCCCTGGCCACACCGGACATGGCGAAAGTCGTGGTAGAACGTGTATTCCCATGTGCGGGTCGGGTTAAAGCGCTGACTCCAATGAGCGCATACCCCCCAATAATTGTTGTTGTTGTGCCACTTCATCCACCACATCTCCGCCCGAATGTAGCCCGGGGGCTTGTCCTTCTCCCAGTTGCAGTACCCCTGGAAGGCGTCCTTCTTGCTCTGCGTTCGCGTTCGGGCGAAGCCGTGATCGTAATTCCCGTCGGCGACGCGTGCGAGCCCCTTGACGCACTGACCCGGGTCGTAGGGTTGGTGGCTATTGAACAGAATGTACTCCCGGTCCTTTACGTGGGCAAGCGCCGCGCCGGTCGTCAGCGCCAGGGCAACAACTAGAGCCGCTGCAAGAGCCGTCCGCCGGGTCCGGGGCTTGGCGTTCATCGCTCCCCCTCCGCGATACGCTGCGCCGCGAGGCGGGGCTGTTGCTGGTGTGGGCCCGACGCCTCTGAGCGGATACGGCGACAACTGGCTGGAGCTACCGGATCCCTCCGTGCCTCTGTGGCGCTAGTCGCAGTTGACATTCACTCGCCGGTGGGATCTCCCGCAGCGCCGTGGAAGACAAGCGCTGCAGCTTCGAAATCAGAAAGGTCGCGTCCTGATTACCCGATCTTCCCGCCTTCAAACCCGCCGGGACTCGAATGTCTCGGTGATCGCGGGAGACGCAGCGACCGACTCGCCAAGCCCTCTTGACGGTGTAGCTTTGGAGTTCGCTAGCGACGTGCCCGCGCAGGGGCTTGCGGGTCGAAGCCTTGTCCACACCACGCGAACCTTGGTGGTCTGGCTCCGCAGTCGTTGACCTTCTCGGGCGCCGTCACATCCGAGACGAAACCAGGCGCTTTGGGGTTACCCGCCCTCCCGACGTGAGAGGATAGTTGACGCCGTGAGGGGACGAGCATGCGGACGATGATGACCAGGATGGCTACGGTCTTGGTTGCTTGTGCGACTCTCGTGATTGGTGCCACCTCGCAAGCGCGGGCGCCGGAGGTGATCCACACCGAATTCTTCATCGAGAGCGGCGTCGAGTCCAGGGGGCCTCGCGGCTTCGAGGTTGTGGCTGTCGGACGGCTCGACTCCACGAAGCGGCGGTGCGTCCAGAGAAGGAGGGTCAAGCTCTACTTCAAGCGGAACGGCGAACGACACCTGCGCGACACGGGCTTGTCGAGCCGCAACGGCGTGGTCGCGCTGACGGCGCGTGCGCGTGCGGCACCTGACGGGTACATGATGAACGTGACCAAGGAGCGGATTCACGGGCCTCGACGCCCCTACACCTGCTGGCGCGCTCACGACGGTCGCAGGCCATTCAACGTGGCGCCTCCGTCCCCTCCACCCCCCTAGTAGGCTGACGCGGAGGCCGTGAAGGCACGGGGCCGCGTCTGCCCCTGCTTCGGTATCTCGTTCGATCGCGGCGTCCACCGCGGCGTCGTCAAAGCTCGCTGCCACCACCGCCTCGGACCCCAATCCACACCTCGATTACCTTAGACTCTCGTCGGGCTTGCGCCCCCCAACACGAAGCCCGCCCGCAGGACCCCCACCCACGCTCGGGCACCCAGGGCTGGCGAGCCCTGCTAGACCGAGGGTGTTCGGTTTGAAATGGCTTCAACGCCTATCCCCGTAGGCCTAGGAGACGTAGTTGGCACGCGCGGGCGCCTCGCGCTGGAGTGGGTCGCAGTGGCGGGTGATCGAGGTCACCTTGTAGCCCTCGACGCTCGGCCCGAGCGAGTAGACGGGGAAGTTGGGCGGTTCATCGGCAGGGTGCAGGGCAACCAGTTTTGCGACGGTCCACTTCCGCTCGGTATGGGGTGGCCTCGGTGCTTTCGTCGGCCGGCTTAACGCGAGCGGCGAAGAAGTGAGGCCCGTCGCTAAGCCTCGGGTAGCCTTTGGAGGGCTACAGGGTTCGTAGGTGCCGCCGTCAAGGCGACACGCAAGGCTCACCGCGCCGTCCGAGGAGCTGAAGCTGAAGCTGGCGTCGGAAACTCGCGACCTTGCCGAGGGACCGGAGGTGACCTCGATGCCGGACGCGGCCACCGCGGGACTGCCAACGACGACCTGCGAGACCAGGATTGCGCCGCCACTAAGACCAAGCCTGCGGCGAGCGTCGCGAGGACGGCCTGTCGTGACCTTTGCGAGGCCTCCTTCAGGCGCCAGGCGAACGGGATCTCGGGGGTTTTGGCGATCGACTTGGATTGTCGAACGGTGTCTAGGGGCAACCGTCTTACGCGTACGGGGATGCGTTTTGATGGCGTAAACGGGGCTGGATCGCTGCCGTAATGCGTCCGCCGGAGGCGGCCGCTGTGTTGGCCTGCAGTTGACGACCCTTCGCTGGGCTCGAACACCGAGCTACGCGTGATCCGGCGCTCGGCTCGGCCCGGCCGCGGGGCGAGTTCTGACCGGCCGCGTTGGATCGGCGCCACGCGCCGCCGTGGGCCGGGGGGACATGGCCCCCAGGGTTGCACGCTTCGCGTGCGGAGGGGCGGCCATGTCCCCCCGACCCACACCGGCCGCCGCAGGCGTCCTCCGCGGAACCGCCGAGCGAATCGCGGCTGAGCGCTCCGACATGCTTCGCGGCGTCGCCTACAACGCCGGCGCGAGGGGCGAGCAGATCGAGGAGGCCGTCCAGCAGGGCTTTGCCCAGCTGATGAGTGCGTTCCCTGGCGACCCAGGCGACTTGCTCGGCGTTCGTCGCTACCTGGTTCGCTGCGTGCAGTCGGCCGCCTGGAAGATGCTCCGCAGAGATCGTCGGCGAGAACGCTGGCTGATAGTTGAAAGTGAACGGGACCGGCTAGAACAGCGCGCTGGCGACGTGGCGCGAAGCGAGGGCGTCGACGCCAGCGAGCCGATTGAGCGGGTTCTGGCCCGCGAGGCGCTCGCGGGCGCGCGCGACCTTCTGCGGCAGCTGCCCGAGGAGTGGGCGGCCGTGCTGTTGTTGACCGCCGCGGGCTACGAGACCGCGGAGATCGCAAAGCGCTTGGGGCTATCGACCCGCCAGGTCCGAAAGCGCGTCGAGAAGGCGAACGCGCGCCTCGCCCAGGTGCGCCACTGAAGGGGCAGCTCGCGTTGCCGCGGGCTTGGAGGGATCGTGTCCACTTTCGAGCCGGGAATGAGCGAGTACGAGTGCGACTTCGCCGGGGCCCTGGCGGCGATGCACGAGCTCGCCGGCTCGGAGGTCGGCGTCTGGGTTGTGGGTACCTGGTCGCGTACGAGCGAGCCGACGCTCGCCTTCAGCGGACGCGTCGAGCGTGGGCTCGAGCTAGGACCCAAGAAGGACGACGCGGTGGGCTTCGACATCGCCGGGATCCTGCTGTGCATATCGGAGCGCACGCTCGAAACCGCGTGGCGTTGTCTGTACCCGGGGCCGGGTGGGCCGTGGCTCGCCGTCGGCCTGCGCTTTCGCGGTGGGGTCGAAGTAGAGGTGGATCAGCTTCCAGATCCCGAGGGCCTGGAGCGGCCCGGAGCGGCCGACAAGGAGTGAGTGCGCAACCCCGGGGCGCCCATACAAAACGGCGCTGCCTCCGACTAGGTGGTTAGCGATGGCACAAGGCGCACCAACGCGGCTGAGGATCGAGCGGGACGCGAGGATGCTGGGTGGGATCGCGCCGCGCACCAGCGCGGCGCGGGACTGGCAGATCGTGCGTTGGGTCGCCCGCATGGGCGCGGTGACGCTCGCGCACCTGCGGGCACGCTTCGACCTGGGGCGCACCGTCGCCTACCGGCGGGTCGCCGCCTGCGTGGCCGCGGGCCTACTCGAACGCGTCGAGACGCTCCGGGGTCAACCCGCGCTCGTCCGCGCGACGAAGCGGGGGCTACGGTTCACCGGGGTCCAGCTGCGGGTGGCCCAGGTCCGGCCGGAGCTCGTTGGCCATTGGATCGCCTGCGGCGACGTGGCGCTGTTGCTGGAGACGGAGTGCGGGCAGGGAGCGGTTCTTAGCGAGCGCGAGATTCGGGCGCTTGAGAGGGATCAGGGGCGGTCGGTGGCAAGCGCTGTGATGGGCGAGAGCCCGGACGGGTCCGAGATCCGCCACAGGCCCGACCTTGCGGTGCGCTCGGACGGGCAGTGGGTTGCAGTGGAGATTGAGCTGACGCCCAAGGCACCGGATCGACTCGCGGCGATCGTAAGGGCGTGGCGTCGCGCCCGGTGGGTCGCCGCTGTGCGCTACTACGCGAGCCCAGGGACGACTTCCCAGGGGCTGGGCAGGGCGGTGCGAGCGACGCATAGCGAGCAGCGGGTGGAGGTCCGCGTGCTGCCTGCGTCAAGCCTGTGGGCTTTGAATGGTCGACCGACTGGCGGAGCTGCGCGATGAGTGGGGAACTAACTGTCCAGGAAGTCGGGGCCGAGGCGCGGCTTCGCGAGTCAGCGACTGATCGAGCGCCGCGTGACCCGCGCCCCTCCGGCGGCGCGGCCGCGCTGCGTCCAGCTATCTATGACGGCCAAGGTGAAGGTGGCGGTTGGAGTGTAGGCCTGAGGAGAGGGGGAGAGGGTGCCGTGCACCTCGCAAATGCCGCCCGCGCTCTACAGCGCATCCTCACCCGCCGGGACCCCGAGCACACCTACATGGTCAGCCTCCGGCCATGGGATCGCGACGATGCCGGCCGCCCTGCCAGCACTCCTGCCGGGAAGCCGAATGGCGGCTCCGTAGCGCAACACCCGGGCGCGATCGGCGACTGGAACCTTGCGGCCCCGTCCGACGGGGCGAACGACTACCGCGGCCAGGAGATTGCGTAGCAGCTCGTTGCGCTCGTGAGGATCGAGATCAGGCCAGATCTCAGCACCACCGCCGATTCTCGGTAGCGCTGGTGTGCGGGCGATCTCCGCTCGAAGTTGCTCGCGCGCTCGGTCTACTCGCTCGCGCCGAATGCTCATTCCCTTTGCGGCGTCCGCCGGTCCGATACCCGCAACGTCGACTGCCTCGAGGTAGCCGGCGAGCTCGCGCTCGGCGTCGGCGAGCACCTGTTGTGCGCTGCCGATCCCGTCTCCGGCACTGGCTGTGACCTTGAGGTGGGCAAGCTCCGCAAGCGCGATCCTCTCGACATATGAATCGAGGCGCGAGCACGCGATCGAGGCGGGAGCAGGGCATGGCTCGCCGGAGTGGTGGGTGGGACAGGTATAGACGGGGTCGGCGCCGCTTCGCCCGCGGGTCATGACGTGTCCACAGCTGGCGCAGCGGATGAGCCCGGCGAGCAGGGCGGGAGCACGGCCGTTTCGGGCGGGGCGCACCATGGAGTCAAGCCGGGCCTGGACTGCCTCGAAGGTTTCGCGATCGAGCAGCGGCTCATGCGCCGCTTCCTTGAGGTGCTGACCGACGCGCAGCTCGCCGAGGTAGACGCGATTGCGCAGCATCCCTCGTACCCCGCTCGGCGTCATGCGGAGGCGCTCCGAGAGGGCCAGCATGGTTTCCCCGGCGAGGAAGTCGCGGGCCGCGGTGCGCACAGAGTCGGCGTTGGAGTCCGGGACGAGGCGACGCGTGGTCTCGTCGCGTCGATAGCCGCGCGGCGTCTGGCGGCGTTGCCAGATGCCGCGCGCGACAGCGCTTCGGCGTGCGCGCTCGAATCCATCGCGGCGCTCCTCGAGCTCGTGCTGGGCAATCGAGGCGAGCAAGTTGCGGTGAAGGCGACCGCTCGCCGTCGACGCATCGATGTCTTCTCGGGCGGAATAGACGGCGCCGCCGGCGGCCTCGACTTCGTCCCAGAGGTCCAGCATCAGGCGCAGGTCTCGCCCCGCGCGAGAGAGGTAGGCAACGACAACTCCTGAGTACTCGCCGGCCTTCACGCCCTCCACAGCACGCCGGAAGATCGGGCGCTCGGAGTCTGAGCCCTTCGCGTCGAGCTCCGGCGGCAGCATCTCTACACGGTGACCGTGGGACCTCGCCCACGCCTCGATCTCGGCAGCCTGGTTGGCCGGGGAATGGAACCGGTCGCCACCTCTCGCGCCGACGTGGCTCACGCGCAGATAGCCGACGACTGGCCGCACGCGTGGATTATATTGTAAAGGCAACCCATAGCACTTCGGCTTCACCAAGGGCCCGGCGCCCTGCTCGCAAGCCGCCGACGGCTTCGGCCTCGGCCGCGAATCCGCCGACGGGGGCGCGGTCGCGGCTGCCGGCCTCCCTGACTTCGTCCCCGCCCGCTTCCGGGCGTCGATCCTGCGGTCCGCGGCACGCTGGGACGTCTCCGCGGGCCTCCTTGCGGCACAGCTCTTGGCGGAGTCGAACTTCAACCCGTTCGCGGTCTCACCGGCGGGCGCCCAGGGGATCGCCCAGTTCATGCCCGACACCGCCCGGGCGTACGGCTTGGGCGATCCCTTCGACGCCCCCGCCGCGATCGACGCCCAGGCGCACCTGATGTCCGACCTGTTGGGCCAGTTCGGCTCCGTGCCCCTGGCCCTCGCCGCCTACAACGCCGGCCCCGCGCCCGTTGCGGCCTGCGACTGCGTCCCGGACTACCCGGAGACCCAGGCCTACGTGGCCCGCATCCTCGGACTGCTGGGCGGGGCGGGGGAGTTGGTTGCACCGGCGCTGGAGGTGAGGCTGGTCTCCTAGGGGCCGCCTCGTGGGTCAGAATCAGGCGGTGGCCAGCGCTCGGGCCCGGTCACGCTGGGCGGCCACGGACAGGAATGCCTCCACGACCGCGGCGTCGAACTGGCTTCCGGCGCAGATCCGAAGCTCTCGGCACGCATCCTGGTGATTTCGCGCGGCGCGGTACGGACGGTCGCTGGTCATCGCCGTGTAGGCGTCGATCACCGCCACGATCCGCGCCTCCAGCGGGATCTGATCGCCGACCAGGCCGCGCGGATAGCCGCGGCCGTCGGGGCGCTCGTGGTGGCAGCGGATCCACTCGCGGATGTCGTCGAAGCTGACGTCGCTGAGAAGGGCCGCGCCCAGCTCCGGCTGGCGGCGGATCTGCGCCCACTCCCGGTCGTCGAGCGGCCCCTGCTTGTTGAGGATCTCGGGCGGAATTTGGTCGCGCCCCAGGTCACACAGCAACGCCGCCAGGCGAACCCGGGCGATCGTGGGCGCGCCCAGGCCCAGCTCGAGGGCCGTCAGCTCGGCCAAGTGCCCGTCGACGCACCGCGCCTCGGGCCGGTAGCCGATCCGCTCCAGCTCGGCACACTCGGCTCCACAGGCGTCGCAGACGAGCAAGAGGCGAAGCTGACCCGCCCCCCGCAGGTATCGCGCCTGGCCGTTCTGCGCTCCCGAGTGATCGCAGGCCACAAGTCACTAATCGGCCACGCAGCGCAAAGCTCGCGAAAGCCCTGCAATCACTGGACGGTTTCGCGGTGGAGCGCCCGCTCAGGGCCCGCCGTACATGGCGTTCATGCCTTGCCGCAGCTGCGGCGCGGAGAGCACGCCGTCGGGGACGGGCTCTGCCCGATAGGTGGCATGGAGCTTCAAGGTGAAGGTCCTCTGGCCATTGGGCTTGTAGCCGCCGATCCAGTTGCTCGGCCCGCCCCAGAAGATCAGCCATTCCCCGTTGGCCAGCCGCCGGGCCGAGCCGCAACAGCCCGAGCGGTTGACGGCGGGATCGGTGATCGACTGCAGGAGGGTCGCGGTTCCGCTCTGCTCGTCGATCCTGAAGCGCACCGCCCGCGGCTTGCGGTCGGGGAGATAGGTGCGATTGTCGAACACGGTCACCGTCCCATCGGGGAGCAGGCGCGCGTCGTGTTGGGCGCCCAGGGTGAAGGGGCGCGAATCTCCCTCCACCGTCAGCCTCTCGGGCGTCCTCGTGCCGCCCAGCTTCCAGACGATCCTTCCCGTGCTCTTGTCGATCTTGTAAACGGCGTCGAGGTGCCTGAAGGAGGCGATCACGGAGTTGCCCGCCGGCTCGATCGAGTTCCAGTGGAGGATGTCGTAGGGGCGCGAACGGACGACCCGCTGCCAGTGGCGCCCGGTCTCGGCCCGGGCGATGTGGTCCTGGCTTCTCCAGTTCCAAACCAGCCCGCCCTGCGGACTCACCTCCTGCAGCTGGGTGTTGATGACCGTGGCGTTGCGCGAGCCGCCATAGGCGCTCGTGTCGACGTTCCCCTGCCAGACGTAGGCGCCGATCAGGTGGTTGGCGCCCTGTAGCTGCAGGTCATGGGCGTTGGCCCCGCGACCAACGCCATCGAGGGTGCGGATGACGCTCCCGTTGCGGCGGTGGGTCGCCCATTTGCTCGGGGAGAAGGTGGCGTCGTGCCAGAGGATGTTCCCGTTTGGAAGCACCCTGGTCGCCCAACTCGGCGTGCGGTCCCACCAGATTGGCACCCCGTGGCGGTTGAAGATGATCGAGTAGCGGAGCCCCGTGCTGTTGAAGGCCCGGTCGACCGAGAAGTACTGCGGCGACACCGGTCCATAGCGGGTGAACGTGTACACGGGGAAGCTGTCCGGCAGGCAGCGGACGTAGTAGCGGTAGCGCTCTGTGCTCCCGGCCTGTCGCACGACGATCGTGAAGGGCCGCCCGGTCCCGAGGGGCACCACCTGGCTGAAGTCGCCGCTGCGGAAGGCGTTCTTGCCGACCGCCGCCTCCCAGGCTCCGGTGGTGTGTCCTTGGACCGTCACCGGCCCGTTCTTGCAGCGGACGACGTAGTCGTTGATCTGGGGCCCGAACTTCGGGAACAGGCCCGGGGAGCTGCTGAAGCTCACCGCCCCGGGTGCTGGTGGCGCCGCCTCGGCGGGGCCACCGTAGAGCCCGGCGACCACGAACGCCGACGCCGCCACCAGGCCCAGACGACGTCGACGCCTCCCCGACTGCTTGGTCATCACCGTGATCATGGCACCGACGCGACTGTCACGCCGAGCCTACGCCCCACTAAGCTCCCCTTCCCGATGGAGCCGGTGCAGGTCGAGGGAATCGAGCAGCTCAAGGAGCTGATCGGCCAGGAGCTGGGGCCGACCGAGTGGGTCGAGATCACCCAGGAGGACATCGACCGCTTCGCGGACGTCTCGCGGGACCACCAGTGGATCCACACCGACCCGGAGCGGGCGGCGAAGGAGAGCCCCTACGGGACCACCGTCGCGCACGGGAACCTCACCCTGTCGCTGGTCGACTCGTTTCGCCCCCAGCTGATCCAGAACCGTGGCGTGAAGATGGGGATCAACTACGGCTTCGACAAGGTTCGGTTCCCGGCCGCCGTGCCCGCCGGGACCCGGGTGCGAGCCCGCGCCGAGCTCCTCACAGTCAAAGAGCTCGGCGACGGCTGGTGGCACGTGGTCACCAAGTACGCGATCGAGGGCGAGGGCCAGGAGAAGCCCGTTTGCGTGGCCGAGAGTGTCGGCCGGGCGCTGGTCGGCTGAGGCCGCGCCGCTACTCGACCGTCAGCGTGCCCTCCATGCCCCCGGCCCGATGGCCGTCGACGTCGCAGTAGTACGTGTAGGTGCCCGCCTCCAGGTTCAGGGTCAGCGAGGTCTTGTCCTCGGTCACCACGTCGCTGCAGCCCAGCTCGTTGCCGCTGGAATCCTCCACGCAGACGTCGTGGGGGAGGGGAGCGGGGTTGTCGAAGTCGATCGTGTCGTTCCCTGCCGCGGCCGTGAGGGAGGTCTGCTCGTAGGCGAAGGCGCCGCTGGGGTCCGCCGAGACGCTGATCGTCTCAGCCCCGCCGCCACCGCCACCTCCGCCTCCGGTCTGGGTGGTGGTCGGCGTCGTGTTGGTCTGTGCGGTGGTCTCGTCGTCTCCGTCTCCACCGCCGCAGGCCGCGAGTGCCAGCGAGGCCAGGAGGCCGAGCGCCACCAGGAGTGCGAGCTTTCTCATCCGGGAGCCCCCTTTCATGCGAGTCGCAGGCGAGTCTATCCCCCGCGACGTCAACGTCCGGTGAAGGTCGCCTGGCGTCCGTCGAGGAACGCGGTGACGCCCTCGCGCAGGTCCTCGGTCGCCATGCTGTCGGCGATCCCGTGCCGCTCGACCTGGAGATGGTCGGCGAGCGTGTTGTCGAGGCTCTGCCCGATCAGCAGCTTCGACATCCGCACGTAGTGGGGCGCCTTGGCGGCCAGCTCCTCCGCTCGCTCCCGCGCGACCTCCATCAACCTGTCCGCCGGCACCACCTCCGAGACGATGCCCTCCTCGCGCGCCTCCTCGGCGCTCAGCAGGGGGTCGTGGAGGAGGAGCTCCACCGCCCTCGCCGGTCCGACCACCCGCGGCAGGAAGTAGGTCATGCCACCGTCGGGCGAGGCCCCGATCCGTCCATAGGCGATCACGAAGGCCGCCTGATCCGAGGCGATCCTGGTGTCGCACATCAACGCCAGCGAGAAGCCGGCGCCCGCCGCGACGCCGTTGATCGCCGCGATCACCGGATAGGGGATGCGGCGAAAGTCGACGATCGCCTGATGCAGCACATCGGCGCCGCGGCGCACGTCGGCTGACAGGTAGGCGCCCGACTCATCCAGCCCGCGCTTGAACCAGTTCACGTCGCCCCCGGCTGAGAACGCCCGTCCCTCCCCGGTGACGATCAGGGCCCGGAGCTGGGCGCGGTCGGCCAGCCAGCCCGCGGCCGTGACCAGCTCGGCGATCAGGTCGGGGCTCATCGCGTTCAGCACCTTGGGGCGGTCGAGCGTCATCGTGCCGATCTCGCCGTCGATCTCGAGGCGAAGGTGCTTCAACTCAGGCGGGCTGGGGGCGGTTGTCGTGCTCATCGTTTACTCCCTGTTCGCATTGACCAGCGGGTCGGGAGCCTAACCTTGTTGGAGATGGCAGAGCTACGAGCCACGGACCTTGATGCTCAGCGCAAGCGGCTACCGGACCAGCCCGGCGTCTACGTGTTCAAGGACGCGGACGGCGGGGTCCTGTACGTCGGCAAGGCGCTGTCGATCCGGAAGCGCGTCGCCTCGCATTTCTCCGGGCCACACCGCGGCGGCTTGGAGTTCATCCACCAGGTCGCCTCGATCGACTTCCTGGTCACGGAGACGGAGGCCGAGGCACTGCTCGCCGAGCAGCAGTTCATCAAGCGCCACCGGCCCCGCTTCAACATCCGCCTGCGCGACGACAAGTCCTATCCGTACGTGGGGGTGAGCCTGGACGAGGAGTTTCCGCGCGTCTACTTCACGCGCGAGCGCCACCGCTCAGGCCGGGTGTACTTCGGGCCGTTCTCGAGCGCGCGCCGGGTGCGCGAGACGCTGGACCTGCTCGGCAAGCTGTTCCAGTACCGGACCTGCGAGGGCCCGGAGCCGGGGCGGCGATCGGGGGTTCCGTGCCTGGACTACTACATCAAGCGTTGCCAGGCGCCGTGCGTCGGGTACATCGACCGCGAGGAGTACCGGCGCAACATCGAGGCGGTCATCGACTTTCTCTCCGGCCGCTATCGCGACGTCGAGCGAGACCTGGAGCGCAAGATGGCCGAGGCTGCGGCCAGCGAGCAGTTCGAGCGGGCGGCGATCTACCGCGACCGCCTCGAAGCGGTCCGCTCCCTGATGCAGCGCCGAAGCGTCGCCGGGGGGTCGCTGGAGACGGCCGACCTGATCGCGGTCGCAACCGACGGGCCCGCCGCCAACGCACAGGTGTTCCAGGTCCGCGACGGCGTGCTCGCCGAGCGCCATGGCTTCTACCTCGCCAACGAGGGGGAGCGGGGCGAGGACGAGGTGACCGAGGAGTTCGCCGCCCAGTACTACTCGGCGGTGCCGGCGGTGCCGCGACTGGTGGTCGTGGGCCCGGCGCTGCGGGGGCGCGCCGAGCTGCTCGCGGAGGCTCTGTCGAGCCGTCGCGGGGGCCCGGTCGAGGTGCGCGTTGCCGAGCGCGGCGAGAAGCGGCGGCTGCGCGAGCTGGCCGAGCGCAACGCCCGGCTGGCGCTCGCCCAGGACAAGCTGAGGGCCGAGAGGCGGCGCCAGCAGCGGGTGGACGCGCTGGCCGCCTTGCGGGAAGCGCTGGACCTGGAGTCGCTGCCGGTGCGGATCGAGGGGTTCGACGTCTCCAACCTGGGGCCCGACCACACCGTGGCCTCGATGGTGGTGTTCGAGGGTGGGGCGCCCAAGAAGGCCGACTACCGCCGATTCAAGGTCCGGGGTGACCGGGATGATGGGGCTGTTGGCCCTGACGATTTCAGTGCTGTCGAGGAGGTCCTGGGGCGGCGCACCGCTCGCCTGCTCGAGCAGGGCGACCGCTCGCCGCACGATCCCGAGCGCGACGAGGCCTTCGCGGCGCTCCCCGACCTGATCCTGATCGACGGCGGCAAGGGACAGCTTTCGGCCGGCATGCGCGCGCTCGGCCCGCTGGTCGAGCGCGGCACGGCCGTGATCGGGCTGGCGAAGCGGATCGAGGAGGTCTTCGTGCCCGGCCGCTCCGACCCGGTGCCCGTCGCGCCCGACTCCGAGGCGCTTCGCCTGCTCCAGCGGGTGCGCGACGAGGCGCATCGCTTCGCGCTCGACTTTCACCGGCAGCGCAGGGGCAAGGAGATGACCCGATCGCTGCTCGACGAGCTGCCGGGCGTCGGCCCGGTGCGAAAGCGCGCCTTGCTCGAGCACTTCGGGTCGCCCGATCGCCTCGTGACCGCCAGCCGCGCAGAGCTCGAGGCCGTGCCCGGGATTCCCGGCAAGCTGGCCCGCCAGATCCATCGCCGGCTTCACAAGGCGGGTAGGTGAGCGACGGTCACCTCCAAGAGGCCTCGAGGGGCGATGGCGCACGGGCCGTCGACCTGGTGGTGATCACGGGTTACTCGGGGGCCGGAAAGTCCGAGGCGATCGCCGCCTTCGAGGACGGTGGCTACTTCTGCGTCGACAACCTGCCGCCGCGGATGATGAGCGCCCTCGGCGAGCTGTTTCGCCACGAGGGGAGCGGCGTCCGCCGGGCCGCGATCGTCTCCGACGTGCGGGGCCGCGACTACTTCGAGGAGCTGGTCGAGGTGCTGGGGCAGCTGGAGCAGACGGGACTCGACCCCACCGTCCTCTTCCTCGAGGCCAACGAGGAGACGCTCCTCGACCGCTTCAAGGAGACGCGCCGGCGCCACCCGCTGGCACCCGACGGCCGGGTGCTGGAGGGCATCCGCGCCGAACGCGAGGTGCTGGGCCCGCTGCGCGAGCGGGCCGACGTGGTCATGGACACGAGCGGCCTCACCGGAGCGATGCTGCGGCGTCGCGTGGTCACCGAGCTGCTGGGGCCGAAGGGCGCCCGCGGCAAGCTCGCCCTGACGATCATCACCTTCGGCTTCAAGAACGGGCCCCCGCGGGAGGCCGACCTGCTGCTGGACGTCCGCTTCCTGCCGAACCCGCACTACCGCGAGGACCTTCGCCCCCTCACCGGCCTGGATGCGAAGGTGACCGAGCACGTGGAGGCCGGCGAGCTGGCGCAGGAGTTCTACGACCGGCTGTTCCCGCTGCTCGACTTCGTCCTGCCCGCCTACGTGACGGAGGGCAAGACGCACTTGACGATCGCGATCGGCTGCACCGGTGGGCGCCACCGCTCCCTGGTGGTCGCCGACCGTATCGCCAGGCACCTGGCGGAGCACGAGGACATCTCGCTGCGAATCGTTCACAGGGACGTCGAGCTTCACTGAGCGAGCAGTCGGCCCGCTGACCGGCGGGCCGAGGGCCGCTTCATAATCTTGCCCGATGGCGGAGCCGGTGATCTCAGTCGCGGGCCTGCGCAAGTCCTACGGCGAGCTGGAGGCGGTGCGTGGCATCGACCTCGAAGTGGCCCCGGGGGAGATCTTCGCGTTCCTGGGGCCGAACGGGGCGGGCAAGACGACCACGGTCGAGATCCTGGAGGGCTACCGCCGCCGCAACGCCGGCGAGGCCATGGTGTTGGGCGCCGACCCGGCTCACGCCGGTCGTGAGTGGCGCGAGCGGATCGGGATCGTGCTCCAGGAGAGCAAGATGCACCCGGAGCTCACCGTGCGAGAGTCGCTTGAGCTGTTCGCCGGCTACTACCGCAGCCCGCGCGAAGTCGCCAACACGATCGACCTCACCGGCCTGGCGGAGAAGGCCGAGGATCGCGTTGGGCGACTCTCCGGTGGCCAGCAACGACGGCTGGACGTGGCGCTGGCGCTGATCGGCGACCCGGAGCTGCTCTTCCTGGACGAGCCGACGACCGGCTTCGACCCCTCGGCGCGACGCCGGGCGTGGGAGGTGGTGGCGAGCCTGCGCGACCTCGGCAAGACGGTGTTCCTGACCACCCACTACATGGAGGAGGCCCAGGCGCTGGCGGACCGCGTGGCGATCATCGCCCAGGGCCAGATCGTGGCGGCGGGGTCGCCGGATGAGCTCGCCGGTCGAACCGGCGCCGCGGCGCGAATCAGCTTCCGGCTGCCGGCCGGTGTCGCCGGCAGCGATCTACCGGAGCAGCTCGCGGCGTCGGTCGGCAACGGGGAGGTTCGCCTGGCAGCGGACGACCCCGTGCCGGTCCTGTACGAGCTCACCTCCTGGGCGCTGGAGCGCCGGATTCCGCTGGCTGGGCTGGAGGTCAGGCGGCCCAGCCTGGAGGACGTGTACCTGGAGCTGACCGCGGACGGACCCGACGGGGAGGGGGAGCAATGAGCGGGGTCTCGCTGGCCCTGCACCAGTTCCGGTTCGACCAGAAGACCTTCTGGCGCAACCCGGCGTCGGTGTTCTTCACCGTGATGCTGCCGGTGATCTTCCTGCTGATCTTCGCGACGATCTTCGGCAACGACCGCCTCGAGGAGCTTGGCGGCGTCAAGACCACCACCTACTACGTGCCGGCGATCATCACGCTTGCCGTGGTCTCCGCGACGATGCAGAGCCTGGCGATCTCGCTCACCGTCGACCGCGAGAGCGGCCTCCTGAAGCGGACCCGGGGTACCCCCCTGCCGAGCCGTGTGTTCATCGCCGGCCGGATCGGCAACTCGATCGTCGTCTCCGTCTTGATGTTGATCATCCTGGCGGCGCTCGGCCGCGTGCTCTACGGGGTCGAGATCCCCTGGGAGCGCATTCCCGCAGTGCTGGTCACCCTGTCGGTGGGGGCGGCGGCGTTCTCCTGCCTCGGAATCGCGATCACCGCCGCCATCCCGTCGGCGGATGCAGCCGCGCCGGTCACCAACGTGGCGGTGCTGCCCCTGTACTTCCTCTCGGGCGTCTTCATTCCGGAGAGCGAGATCCCCAGTGGCGTGCTCCAGGTCGCCGACGTCTTCCCGATCCGCCACTTCTTCGAGGCGTTCTTCACCGCCTGGGACCCGAGCACCGCCGGAGCCGGCTTCGAGTGGGGTCACCTGGCTGTGGTGGGCGTGTGGGGGCTTGCCGGCGTCGTGATCGCGGTTCGAACCTTCCGCTGGACACCGAGGGCCTGAGGGCCCGCGCGCCGGCGCCGCCTGACGGGGTGTCAACGTTGTCAGAGGTCCCACTAGGCTTGGGCAATGATCAACCACGTCAGCGTCGAGGTCTCGGACCTTGAGCGCAGCGGGCGCTTCTACGACGGCCTGCTCGGGCCGCTGGGCTGGCGGCGCCACGTCGACACCGACGAGCTGATCGGCTGGGGAATCGTCAAGCCGGTGTTCTTTGCCTCGGCTCGCCGGCCTGCCGGCACCGGTGGCGGCCACGTCTGCTTCTCGGCCCACGGGACCCCCGCGGTGAAGGCGGCATGGGAGGGGGGCGTGGCCGCGGGAGGAGGCGACGACGGCGCGCCCGGGAACCGCCCCCAGTACGGTCCGGCCCACTACTCCGCCTACCTGCTCGACCCGGACGGCTACCGGGTCGAGGTGGCGGTGAGCACGGATTGAGCCGGCGAGCGAGAGACCTCGAAGGAGGGCACACCGAATGACACCAGTGAGAGTCGGGATCAACGGCTTTGGAAGGATCGGGCGCAACCTGTTTCGCGCCGCCCACGAGGCGGGCTCGGAGCTCGAGTTCGCGGCCGTCAACGACATCACCGACGCCGCCACCCTCGCGCACCTGCTCAAGTACGACTCCATCTACGGCCGCTTCCCCGGCGAGGTCGAGGCGCGGGACGACTCGATCACCGTCGACGGCACCGAGATCAAGGTTCTGGGTGAGAGAGACCCCGCCGCCCTCCCTTGGGGCGATCTGGGGGTGGAGGTGGTGATCGAGTCGACGGGCCTGTTCACGAAACGCGAGGCCGCCGCCAAGCACCTCGATGCGGGGGCGAAGAAGGTGATCATCTCGGCTCCGGCGACCGACCCGGACGTCACCGTGGCGTTGGGGGTCAACTTCGACGACGCCTACGATCCCGAGCAGCACCAGATCATCTCCAACGCCTCCTGCACCACCAACTGCCTGGCGCCGGTGGCCAAGGTGCTGCACGACTCGGTTGGGATCGAGCGCGGCCTGATGACCACGATCCACGCCTACACGGCCGACCAGCGGCTCCAGGACATGCCGCACAAGGACCTGCGTCGCGCTCGGGCCGCGGCCGTCAACCTGATCCCGACCACGACCGGCGCCGCCCGGGCGGTAGGGCTGGTGCTGCCCGAGCTGGACGGGAAGCTCAACGGGATCGCGGTGCGCGCGCCCGTGACGACCGGCTCGGTGGTCGACCTGGTGTGCGAGGTCTCTCGCGAGACGAGCGTCGAGGAGGTCAACGCGGCAGTCAAGGAGGCGGGCGAGGGAGCGCTTGCCGGCATCCTCCTCTACACCGAGGACCCGATCGTCTCCACAGACATCGTCCGGGACCCCCACTCCTCGATCTTCGACGCGGAGCAGACGATGGTGATGGAGGGTCGGCTGCTGAAGACCGTCGCCTGGTACGACAACGAGTGGGGCTACTCGAACCGCTGCGTCGAGTTGGCCGCCAAGGTGCTCGAGCCGAAGCCGGCGGCGGTCGGAACCTGAGCGCTGGGAGCTTCGACAGGGCGAGCGTGCGGGACGCCCCGGTGGAGGGCCGGCGCGTTCTGGTTCGGGTCGACTTCAACGTCCCACTGGCCGACGGCGAGGTCCAGGACGAGTCGCGGATTCGCGCCGCCCTGGAGACCATCGAGCTGCTGCGCGAGCGGGGCGCTGCACTGGTGCTGGTCTCGCACCTGGGCCGGCCCAAGGGAGTCGATCCAGCCTTGTCGATGGCGCCGGTGGCAGCTCGCCTGGGCAAGCTGCTCGGCGCGGCCGTCACCCTGGCGCCGGCGGTGGCGGGCCCCGAGGTGGAGAGCTTGGCGCAAGAGCTCGAGCCCGCGGGGGTGCTGATGCTGGAGAACAGCCGCTTCGAACCGGGCGAGACGAGCAACGATCCGGAGCTGGCGCGCCGGCTGGCGAAGCTGGCCGATCTGTACGTGAACGACGCCTTCGGCGCCGCCCACCGTGCCCATGCCACCACCGAGGGCGTGGCGCACCTGCTCCCCGCCTACGCGGGCCTGCTGCTGGAACGCGAGGTGCTGGAGCTGGCAGCCGTGCGCGACGATCCCGCTCGCCCCCTGTGCGTGGTGCTGGGCGGCGCCAAGGTGAGCGGCAAGATCGGCGTCATGGAGCGCTTTCTGGAGACTGCGGACCGGATCCTGGTCGGGGGGGCGATGTGCTTCAGCTTCTTCTCCGCCCAGGGGATCGCCACAGGCAATTCCCTGGTGGAGGAGGAGGGGGTCGAGCTCGCGGGCAGGATCCTGGAGCGCGCCGGGGAGTGCTCGTGCGAGCTGTCCCTTCCGCTCGACCTGGTGCTCGGCCGGGAGCTGTCGTCCGACACCGAGTGGCGGCAGCTCGACGGCGTCGCAGTGCCTGACGGCTGGATGGGGTTGGACATCGGGCCGGGGACGGCTCGTGAATACGCCGCGGCGATCGCTCGCGCCGGCACCGTGTTCTGGAACGGCCCGATGGGCGCCTTCGAGCTCGAGCCATTCGCCGCGGGGACCCGCGCCGTGGCCGAGGCCGTAGCGGAGGCCGTCGCCACCACCGTGGTCGGCGGTGGCGACTCGGCTGCCGCGCTCGCCTCCTTCGGGCTGGCGGACCGGATCGACTGGGTCTCCACCGGGGGCGGCGCCTCGCTTGAGCTGATGGAGGGCCGGAGGCTGCCAGGGGTGGAGGCGCTGTTGGATGCGTCCCAGGTGGGCTCCCATGGCTGAGCGAACCCCACTCGTCGCCGCCAACTGGAAGATGCACAAGACGATCGCCGAGACGGAGGCCTTCCTGGACGCCTTCCTGCCGCGGGCAGCCGAGCTGGGTCACACCGAGGTGGTCCTCTGTCCCCCGTACCCGTCGCTGGCCACGGCGGTCGCGCGCTGCACCGGAAGCGGTGTGCGAGTGGCGGCCCAGAACATGCATGAGGAGCCGCGGGGCGCGTTCACGGGCGAGGTCGCGGGTCCGATGCTGACCGACCTCGGAATCGACGGTGTGATCCTCGGCCACTCCGAGCGCCGCGGGCTGTTCGGCGAGACGGACGAGGCCCTCGCCCGCAAGGTGCCGGCGGCGCTGGAGGCGGGGCTGGCGCCGATCCTCTGCGTCGGAGAGACCGAGGCCGAGCGCGACGCGAATCAGACCGAGGCGGTGCTTCGACGCCAGCTCGAGGCCGATCTGGCCGACACGCCCGACGCTTGCCTGGCGGAGATAGTGATCGCCTACGAGCCGGTGTGGGCGATCGGCACGGGGCGAAACGCCACCCCCCGGCAGGCCGAGGGGGCGATCGCCTTCATCCGCTCGCGCGTGGCGCAGCGGGGCGAGGTGGCCGGCGACGCGGTTCGGATCCTCTATGGCGGCTCCGTGAAGCCCGACAACGCGGCCGAGATCCTCGAGCGCGATGGGGTGGACGGCGCTCTGGTCGGCGGAGCCAGCCTGGACCCCGGCGACTTCCTCAGCATCGCCGCGGCGGCTCAATGATTCTCGACGGCCCAACGGACTTGCCGGTTCCCTCGGTGGCGCTGATCGTGCTCGACGGTTGGGGCTTGGCGCCGCCGGGGCCCGGAAACGCGATTGACCAGGCCTCCACGCCCGTCTTCGGCGGCCTCTGGGAGAGTTGCCCGCACACGACGCTGTCGGCCAGCGGGCGGGACGTCGGTCTCCCCGAGGGCCAGATGGGCAACTCCGAGGTCGGGCACCTCAACCTCGGCGCGGGGTCGATCGTCCCGCAGGACCTGACCCGGATCGACGACGCGATCGCCGACGGCAGCTTCTTCGAGAACCCGGTGCTGCACGCCGCCTGCGAGGCGGCCCGCTCGAGTCCCCGCGGACGCCTGCACCTGATGGGCCTGGTCTCCGACGGGGGCGTCCACTCCGGTTGGGAGCACATAGAGGCGTGCGTCGAGCTGGCCGCGCGCGAGGGCGTGCCCGACGTGGTTGTGCACGCGTTCACCGATGGCCGCGACACGCTGCCGGCGGCGGGCGCCGGCTACATCCGGGAGCTGGAGCGCTGGCTGCGCCGAGCGGGACGAATCGGGACGGTGAGCGGTCGTTACTACGCGATGGACCGGGACGGCCGCTGGGAGCGGACCAAGCTCGCCTACGACGCGATCGTGGACGCTCGGGGCCCGCGCGCCTCAAGCGCCGCGGATGCCATCGGCGACTCCTACGGGCGCGGCGAAACCGACGAGTTCGTGCGGCCGACGGTGATCGGCGACTACGACGGAGTGGCGGACGACGACGCCGTCCTGCACTTCAACTTCCGCCCCGACCGGGCCCGGCAGCTGGTCCGGTCCCTGGGAGAGGCGGATTTCGACGAGTTTCCCCGCGGCCGCGCACCCCGGGTCCACCTGACCACCCTGACCGAGTACCGCGCGGGATGGGAGTACCCGGTTGTCTTTCCTCCGCGGATCCCGGCGACGACTCTGGCCGAGGTGGTCGCGCGCGGCGGCGAGCGCCAGCTGCATGTCGCCGAAACCGAGAAGTACGCCCACGTCACCTACTTCTTCAACGGCGGTCGCGAGGACGAGTGGGAGGGGGAGGAGCGCCGCCTCGTCCCCTCCGTCCGCGACGTCCCCACCTACGACCACCGGCCCGAGATGAGCGCCGCCGAGGTCGCCGGCGCCTTCTGTCAGAGCTGGGCCGAGGACGGCTACCGGTTCGGGATCGTGAACTTCGCCAACCCCGACATGGTGGGGCACACGGGTGTGATCGCGGCGGCGGTCACCGCCGTCGAGACGGTTGACCGTTGTCTCGGCGAGGTGGTCTCGGCCGTCCACCGCTCCGGGGGCGCCTGCCTGGTGACGGCCGACCACGGAAACTGCGACAGCATGCTGGAGCCCGATGGCTCGCCCAACACGGCGCACTCGACCGGCCCCGTGCCCTTGATCGTCACGGTCGGGGGGCTGTCGCTGGCCGGCGGCGGAATCCTCGCCGACGTCGCTCCCACGGCGCTCGCCCTGCTCGGGCTCGAACAGCCCGCCGAGATGACCGGGCGCTCGTTGCTTGCGGCCCCTGGCTGACCGATTCCCGGCCATCGCTCTTAGGCTTCCCGGTCGTGCGCAACGACCCGGAACGCCTCCGATTCGAGATAACCGCGCGAGACGGAGCCGCCCGGACAGGGCGGCTCCACCTCGTCAACGGCACGGTCGAGACGCCGGCGTTCATCCCGCTTGCGACGCGGGGCAGCGTTCGCTCGCTGGCGTCCCGGGAGGTCGCCGAACTCGGCTACCAGCTGATCCTGGGGAACACCTTCCACCTGATGCTGTCGCCGGGTCCGGAGCGAATCGCGGCGCTCGGCGGCCTGCATCGGTTCATGGGCTGGGAGCGGCCGATCATCACCGACTCCGGGGGCTTCCAGGTCTTCTCCCTCGCCCACGGACGGGTCGCCGACGAGATCAAGGGGCGGCGCGGGCGCCAGCCGGGCCAGGGGAAGGTGCTCGAGATCGGGGAGCAGGGGTTTCGCTTCCGCTCGTACGTGGACGGATCGGAGCGGTTCATGGGACCCGAGGAGTCGATGGAGGTCCAGGCGGCGCTCGGCTCCGATATTGCCCTGGCCTTCGACGAGTGCACGCCGTATCACGCCGATCGCGACTACACCGCCCGCTCGATGGATCGCACACACCGGTGGCTGGACCGCTGCCTCGCCTGGCACGAGCGCCAGGGGCCGCGCCGTCAAGCGGTGTTCGGGATCGTCCAGGGAGGGGTGCACGAGGACCTCCGTCGCGCCGCGGCCGAGCGCGTCTCGGCGGCGGCCGTGGACGGCCTCGCGATTGGGGGGACGCTGGGCCGGGACAAGGACGAGATGCGAGGCGTGATCGGGATCACGATGCCTCACCTCCGCACCGACGCCCCCTGTCACCTGCTCGGGATCGGGGAGCCCGACGATCTGGTCGAGGGGATCGGGCTGGGCATGGATCTGTTCGACTGCGCGGTGCCCACCCGCCTCGCCCGGCACGGAACGGCTCTCGCCCCGTTGCCGGCGAAGCGGTTTCGCTTCGACGTCCGCCGAGCCGAGTTCGCCACCGACCAGGGGCCCCTGGTCGAGGGCTGCCCGTGCGCGGCCTGCGCCGCGCACAGCCGCGCCTACATCCACTTTCTCTCGCGCGCCGAGGAGCTGACCGCCGTCCGGCTGCTCGTCCTACACAACCTCACCTACCTGGAGCGTCTGGTCCGGGGCGCGCGAGAGGCAATCCAGGCGGGGCGCTTCGGCGACTACAGGCAGGCCGTCCTCAACGGTGCCTCGCCGTGGAGCGCCGGCGCGGCGGTCGTGCGCAGCGGGCCATGAGCGCGCTCACTGCGTCGTGTTGGAGTTGATCAAGTCCTCGATCGTCTCAATCTGGTCCGGAATCGTGTCCTTGATCAGGTCGGTGTTCTGGCCGGCTTCGGTGGTCAGCAAGACGACGGCGGCGATCACCGCGGCCAGCAGCGCGATGACCAGGAGGATTCCGATCGCGCTGCCGAGGCGGCTGCCGAATGAGCGGCGCGGCCCGGCAGGCGCCGGACGGGGGCGTGCGGCGGGGGGGCGGGGGGCGGGGGCAGGGCGGGCGGTCGCGGCCGGGGGCTCGCTTGGCTGCAGGCGCCGCGTCGCCTCGGTCGTGCCGCCGGCCAGCGCCCGGGTGGGCGCCTCGGCGGCGGCCTCGGGCGGCTCCTGGCCGGCGAGCCCCGCGCGCAGCGCCACGGCAAGCTGGCGCGCCGTGGAGTAGCGCAGCCCCGGATCGCCCTCGAGCGATCGCGAGACGGCAGTCGACAGGGTCTCGGGGACCGCGGGGTCGTAGGAGCTGGGTGGCAGCGGCCGCTCGTTCTCCCGGCGAATCGCCAGCTCGGCGAGGGTCGAGCCCTCCCAGGGAAGGCGCCCGGTGAGGAGCTGGTAGATCACCACTCCCAGCGCGTAGACGTCGGAGCCCGGCGCGGCCTCCTCGCCGCGCGCCTGCTCGGGGGCCAGATAGGCGGCCGTGCCCACCACGGACCCGACCTGGGTCAGGCGGGTCTGCTCAGCTGCTCGCGCGATCCCAAAGTCGGTCAGCTTCACGGTCATCTCTCCCGTCGGCGGATCGTGGGCGCTGGTGGGGGCGTTCGGGCGTCCCGCGGGGCCACCGATTACCATCAAGTTCCCGGGCTTGACGTCGCGGTGGACGATTCCCTGCCGGTGCGCGTACTCGAGCCCCGCGCAAGCCTGGGCCCCGACCTCGACCGCCACCTCGGGCCCCAGCCGCCCGCGCGACTGGAGCAGCTGAGCGCCCGAGCGGCCCTCCACGTACTCCATCACGATGTAGTGGCGGTCGTGGTCGACGCCTGTGTCGTAGACCTGGACGATGTTGGGGTGGATCAGCTTCGCCACCGCCAAAGCCTCGCGGCGGAAGCGGGCTACGAACTTCTCGTCGTCCGACAGATGCTCGGCGAGGATCTTCACGGCCACCGTGCGCTCCAAGACGCGGTCGGTCGCCTTGTAGACGCTCGACATCCCGCCCGAACCGAGGCGCTCGCCGAGCTGGTAGCGGTCGGAGATCAGGGTCGCGCTCATGCCCTACTCATCGGTCTCGTCGCCGGATCCGCTGCCCGTGCCGCCGGTGCCGCCGTCCTGGCCGGGGGGAACGCCGCCGGGAGGGCCGTTGCCGTTGCCGTTGCCCGGGGGCTGGGTCTGGTCGGTCGATGTCGTCGTCGTGTCGGTGGTACTCGTGTCCGTGGTACTCGTCTCCGTGGTGGACGGGGTGCTGGTGGACGTGGTCGACGTGGTGATTGATGTGGTCGTGGGAGGCTCGGTCAAGGCGCACTCGTTGTCCACCAGCGCGCGCAGGTGGTCCCCGGCGGCCTGAAGCTCCGCCTTCAGCTCGGCGGAGGGGTCCGCGGGGAGCCGGTTCACCTCGTATACGAATAGATCCGTCTGGTCTGCCGCCTGCTGGCACCCCGTGGGGCCGCTGTCGACCGCTGTGCGCACGCCAGCGAGCGCGGCGTTCAGCCTTGTGGCGTTCTCCGTCGGGATCTCCCCGCTGATCTCATCCGAGCCGCAGCCGGACACGGCCACGACCGCGGCGACGAGGGCAAGCAGGGCGCCGAGCCTCTTCGTCCCTGGCATCGCGGCGAGTCTAGTAACCCCCATCCGCGCTCACCGCCCCACATAGAGTCGCTTCGCCAAGTGCTCGGGCAGCTCGCTGGCCACGATCGCCTCGGCGGCGCGATCGATCTCGTACTCGGTGCGGTGGTAGGTGACCTCCCATGCGTCCGTGTCGAGCTCCACCCAGGCGGCGCGAGGATCGCCGTCGCGGGGCTGGCCGACGCTGCCGGGATTGATCAACCAGCGGCCCTCGGAGAGGTTGAGCCGGGTGCCGGCGCCGGCCTGGGCGCCCCTGGCGGCCTTTGGGGGCTCGATCGCGTGGCCGGCCGCCACCGCTCGGGTCCCGTTCTCGGCCGTGACGAAGAACAGGGCCACGTGGGAGTGGCCGACCAGGCTCACTCTCGCCGCCTGCGCGGCGATGCACTCCGCCGCCTGATCGGGCCACAGCACGTACTCCCAGACCGGGTCCCGCGGGGAGGCGTGGTAGAGGGCCACCTCATGGCCCTCGTCGGCGGGCTCGAGGCCGCGCAGGAACTCGATCGTCTCGGGCCTCGCCGTCTCCCTGGTCCAGCGGACGGCTTCCGCCGCCGCGGGGGAGAAGGCCGACTCGTCGAGCTGGCCGAGGACGGCCAGGTCGTGATTGCCCACCAGGCACAGCGCGCAGCGCTCGGCGACCAGGCTGGCGCACTCGTCCGGCTGAGCGCCGTACCCCACTACGTCCCCGAGGCACCAGAGCTGATCGGGGCCGGCGCTTTGGGCGTCGGCGAGCACTGCCTCCAGGGCCGGCAGGTTGGCGTGGATGTCGCTGACGATCGCCAGTCTCACGAGCGAAGCGGACTATCGTAGGGGCATGGCCAACCCCAGCGGCAGGAGCCGGGTTGTGCGGGTTGGCACGGCGGCCGTGGCGATGGTCTTGGTGGCCGAGGTAGCGGTGTGGCTCCTGCGGCCGCGCGAGCCGCCGATCGAGCCGGCGCCGGTCTCCGAGAGCGACTACTTCACGCCCGCCCAGATCGACCGCGGCCGTGCCTACGGTGGCGGCCAACTCTGGCTGCTGCTCGGCGCGGCGGGCGTCCAAGGGGCCGTGCTCGTCGCCGTGGCCCTCGGGCGCCCGGCGGTCGTTCGCCGCGGCCTTCAGACGCTGGAGGCCCGGCCCTTGATCGGTGCGGCGGCGGCCGGCGCCGGGCTGTCGGTGGCGCTCGGCGCCGTGGCGTTGCCGGCGAGAATCGCCGCGCACGAGCGCGCGGTCGATTACGGGATCTCGACCCAGTCCCTTGGCTTCTGGCTTGCGGACGCCGGAAAGTCGGCGGCCATCGCGGCGGGGCTGGCCGCGGCGGGCGCGGCGGTGCTGATCGCCCTGGTGCGCCGCTTCGGCAGTCGCTGGTGGCTGCCCGGGAGCCTCGCGGTGGTCGCGATCGCCGCCGTCTTCGCCTGGCTCGCCCCGGTGGTCCTGGCCCCGCTGTTCAACAGGTTCGAGCCGCTCCCGGCCGGCAGCAGGGCCCGCTCCGAGGTGCTGGCGCTCGGAAGCCGGGCCGGGGTGGACATCGGGGAGGTGTACCGCGTCGACGCAAGCCGCCGGGTGCGCGCCCTGAACGCCTACGTCGACGGACTCGGCCCGACCAAGCGCGTCGTCCTCTACGACACTCTGCTGGAGCGGGCGAATCGGGATGAGCTGCGGTCGGTCGTCGCCCACGAGCTCGGTCACGTCAAGCACGACGACGTTCTTCGCGGGCTCGCCTTCGTGGGGCTGGTGGCGCCGCTCGGGCTGCTGTTCGTGCGCGAGCTCGCCGGGGCCGTGGCCTGGCGCACCGGGGCCGACGGTCGCGGCCCCGCCGCGCTGCCCGCCTACGCCCTGGGCCTGGCCCTCGCCTCGCTCCTGCTCGGGGTGGTGGGGAACCAGCTCTCGCGCCGGATCGAGGCGAGCGCCGACACCTTCGCCTTGGAGCTCACCCACGACCCCCGGGCTTCGATCCAGGTGCAGCGCCGCCTGGCGATCGAGAACGTCGCCAACCCGGACCCGCCCGCCGCCGTCACCGCGCTGTTGCGCACGCATCCCCCCACGGTCGATCGGATCGGCGCGGCGCTGGCGTACGAGCGCGAAGCGCGGTAACCCTCCTACTATCGCGGCATGCCCGATCCGCTCGAGCAGCTACGGGTCACGATTCGCTCCGCCGCGGACTCGCTGCGCGACGGCGTGGCGGGGTCGGTTGCGCCCACACTCGAGCGACCACCGGATCCGGAGCTGGGCGACTACTCGACCAACGCCGCGATGCTGCTCGCCCCGGCTCGCGGGCTGAAGCCGCGCGAGATCGCCGAGCGCCTGCGAGAGGAGCTCGGCGGGCTGCTGGGGGCGAGCGTCGACCGGATCGAGGTCGCCGGACCTGGTTTCGTCAACGTCTTCCTGACCGATCGCTGGCACCGCGAGAGCCTGGCCGGCCTGTTGGATGCAGGCGATGCCTTCGGCCGCGGAGCGCCCGAGCGCCCCGAACGGATCCTGGTCGAGTTCGTCTCTGCCAATCCGACCGGGCCGCTGACCGCGGCCCAGGGCCGGCACGCCGGGTACGGCGACTCGCTGGCCCGCCTCCTTGCCCTCGCCGGCCACCGGGTCGAGCGGGAGTACTACCTGAACGACGCCGGCGGCCAGGTGCGCCTTTTTGCCGAGTCGATCGCAGCCCGCATGCAGGGAAGGGAGCCGCCTGAGGGGGGCTACCAGGGCGAGTACGTCGCGGAGCTCGCGCGGGAGCTGTCCGCGGCGGGTGCCGATCCCGGCGATCTGGATGACGTTGCCCGCCGCGGGATCGAGGTGATGCGCGGCCGGATCGAGGCGACGCTGGATCGCTTCGGGGTTCGCTTCGACAGCTGGTTCTCGCAGCGCTCCCTGCACGGGGCCGGGGGTGTCGAGCGGTCGATCGAGACGCTCCGGGCGCGTGGGCACGTATATGAGAGCGAGGGTGCGATCTGGCTGCGCACGACGGCGTTCGGCGACGATAAGGACCGGGTGCTGATCCGCTCCGACGGCGAGCCCACCTACTTCGGCGCCGACATCGCCTACCACCGAGACAAGCTCGAGCGTGGCGCAGACCGGCTGCTGGACCCGCTGGGCGCCGACCACCACGGGTACGTGGCGCGGATGCGGGCGGCGATCGAGGCGCTGGGCGCCGACCCCGACCGCTTCGAGGCGCCGCTGATCCAATTCGTTCACCTGGTCGAAGGCAAAGCCCGCGCCCAGATGTCCAAGCGGAGCGGCGAGTTCGTGACCCTGGACGAGCTGATCGACGACATCGGCGCCGACGCGGCGCGATTCCTGATGCTGCAGAGAAGCCACGAGACCACAGTCGACCTGGACCTGGAGCTCGCTCGACGTCAGTCACAGGACAATCCCGTCTACTACGTCCAGTACGCCCATGCCCGTATGACCAGCATCCTGCGCAAGGCGGTCGCCGAGGGTCGCGCCGCGGCCACGGCCGGCGACGGCGGGGTTGAAGAGGCGGCGCTGACCGAAGCGGCCGCCTCGGTGGAGGCGCTTGTGGCGCAGGCGGAGCCGGCCGAGAAGGCGCTGGTCCGCCGCCTGCTCGAATTTCCGGCCGAGGCGGCCGGCGCGGCCGAGCGCCGCGCACCGCACCGCATGGTCGCCTATGCGACCGCAACCGCCGCCGACTTCCACTCCTTCTACCGGGATTGCCAGGTGGTTGGCGCGCCCGCCGGCCTGGAGCCGGCCCGCTTGGCGATCTGCGTGGCGGCAAAGCGGGTCGTTGCCCGCACGCTCGACCTGCTCGGGGTCAGCGCTCCGGAGCGGATGTAGCGGCCGCGCAAGACCGCTGTTAGATTCCGCCCCCCTGCACCCGACGAGGAGGAAGACCATTGACCAAGTCTGAGTTCGTCGATCGGCTGGCTCGCGACGGCCGGATCGGCAGCAAGAAGGACGCCGCCGATGCCGTGGAGGCGGTGCTGGACGGCATCGCCGACTCGCTGCGCGGCGGGGATTCGGTCAACTTCACGGGCTTCGGCAAGTTCAGCGTCGCCGAGCGCGGCCCGCGCCAGGGCGTCAACCCGCGGACCGGCGAGCGGATCACGATCGCCGGCGGGCGCGTGCCCAAGTTCTCGGCCGGCGCGGGGCTGAAGTCCAAGGTAAAGGGCTGAGCTCGCCCTTCGCCGACCGTCTCGCCGCCCTGGTAGAGGAGCGGCGAAGCCAGCTCTGCCTGGGACTCGATCCGGATCCGTCTGAGCTGGATGCGGGCTTCCCCGCTGTGGGCGGGAGCGTCGCCGATCGAGCCGGCGAAGCGGTCGCCGCTCACTGCAAGTCGCTGATTGCGAGTGCGGGCCCGGCCTGCGTCGCCGTCAAGCTCCAACTGGCCTGCTTCGAGCGGCTGGGCGCACCCGGCTGGACGGCGCTGGAGCGCACGGCGGCTGCGGCTCGCTCGGCCGGCCTGCTGGTGATCGCCGACGGGAAGCGAAACGACGTCCCGGTGAGCGCCGCCGCCTACGCGCAGGCGCTGTTCGGATCGACGCCGACCCCCTGGGGCGAGGTCGAGGGCTTGGGCGCGGATGGGGCAACTGTCGGCCCGCTCCTGGGCGGCGACTCTCTGGAGCCCCTGCTGGCCGGGGCGGTGGAGGCGGATGGCGGCCTGTTCGTCCTCGTGCGGACCTCGAACAAGGGGGCCGCCGACGTGCTCGACCTTCCCACCCCCGAGGCGCCGCTGTTCGAGCGCCTCGCCGCCCTGGTCGCCGACCGCGCCGACCGCCTCTTGGGTGGGTGCGGGCTCTCCGGGATGGGCGCAGTGGTGGGTGCCACCGAGCCGCGCCACCTCGCCCGCCTGCGCGAGCTGATGCCACGCTCCATCTTCCTGGTGCCCGGAGTGGGCGCGCAGGGCGGCCGCGCCGCCGACCTCGGCGCAGCCTTCGCCGATCATCCCGCCTCGGTCCTGGTGACCGCGTCGCGTTCGATCGCAGGCGCCCCGGATCCTGCGGCGGCCGCCGGCGGGCTGCGGGACGAGCTCTGGGCCCTCGCCGGCGACTGACCGCGGGGCTACCATCGCCGGGGCTTAGTGGTCACGTCCGCAAATACGGCCGCGTTTGGATCGGCTGCAAAACTTCGCCTCGCTTCGTCCTCGGTCGGCCGAATAGTCACCACTATGCGGCCTCCCTGCGTCCTTGCCAGGCTCGTTTTTCGCTCGCCCAAACACGACCATACTTACGGACGCGACCACTAGACATGGAGCCACAACCCACCCAGACGAGGCGGAGCCCGGATTCGATCGCGAGGATCGTCGCCGTCTTGGCGCTCCTGGCCGGCGCAATCGTGGTCGTAGTGGTGATCGCGAGCTCGACCGGCGGGTCGGACGGGTCCGAGCAGGGCCAAGGCGGCCGGGGGGCGGGCCAGGGGCAGCGCGAGAGCTACTGCGTCGTGCGGCCCGGCGACACGTTCGCGGCGATCGCGGTGCAGGCCCGAGTCCCGGAGACGAGGCTCGCAGAGCTCAACCCGAACCTGGACCAGTTCAGCATCCAGCCGGAGAACTGCGTGAACCTGGTACCCAAGGGATGCAAGGAGCTCTCCGGCGGCGGGCCGCCGACTCCGTGCACCTAGCGCTTCACCGGAGCGAGCTCGTGGCTCACAGAGTCGAGTGCGGGTTTCGGGACCGTATGCGTCCCCAACCACTCACTCGATGGGGACGGGGGGTCCTTACTGCCGTGCTGTCGGCCGCGCTCTCGGTTGGGGCCGCTACCTCCCACGCGACGGCCGCCACCGAGCAACCGCCGCCTCTGTCGGCCAGGGCGTGGTACCTGGTGGATGCCCGGGACGGCACACCGCTGGCCGGCCAGGACGCCGGCACCGCGGCGGCGATCGCGAGCACCACGAAGCTGATGACGGCCTACGTGGCGCTCCAGGAGTTGCCGCTCGGGGAGGGGGTGGTCGCCGCGCCCTACGACCCGCTTCCGGCTGAGTCGCTGCTGGGGCTCGAGGCGGGGGAGCGGATCTCGGCACGCGACCTGCTCTATGGCCTGCTGCTGCCGAGCGGCAACGACGCCGCTGTGACCCTCGCCGAGGGGGTGGCGGGCTCGGTGCCGGCGTTCGTCGGGGAGATGAACACCGCCGCCAGCCGTCTCGGCCTGAGAGGCACCAGCTACGCCAATCCGATCGGCCTCGACGAGGCGGGCAACTACTCGACTCCCCGGGACCTGGCCAGGTTGACGATGCGGCTGCGCCGGCAACGGGTGTTTCGCCGGATCGTCGACACCCCGCAGACCACGCTTCAGACCGGCGCCCATCCGCGCACGATCGTCAATCACAACGATCTGGTCTTGAAGGTGCCGTGGATCAACGGCGTGAAGACCGGCTACACGCTCGAGGCCGGCTATGTCCTGATCGGCTCTGGCACCCGAAAGGGCGTCACCCTGCTCTCGGTCGTGTTGGGCGCTCCCAGCATCGCCGCGCGGGACGAGGACACCTTGTCGCTCTTGCGCTACGGCTTCTCGCTCTATCTGCGCCGGACCCCCGTGGAGAGCGGGGAGACGCTGGCAGCGCCGGCGGTCAGCGGCCGCGACGAGACGCTGCCGTTGGTCGCCGCCCGTTCGGTGCGCGTCAGCGCTCGGCGCGGCCAATCCATTCGGGTGGCGGTGGAGGCTCCGGATGAGGTCGAGGGCCCGATCCCGCGCGGTCGGCGGCTCGGGACCGGCGTTGTCAGCTTGGACGGGGAGGTGGTTGAACACGTCCCGTTGCTCAGCAAGCGCCCGGCGCTCGCGCCGGCGAGCTCCTCGCCGGTTTCGCGGCTGGACGACGCAATTCCGGGCCCCCGAGCCGTCGCTTGGGTCGTTGCCGGAGCCGCGGCGGTCGCGATCGTGATAGGCATTGCGCTTGCGCTGGCCCGCCGTCGCGGGCGCGGCCAACCAGGACAAGGAACCCCTCTGTGATCCTCACCGTCACCCTGAATGCCGCCATCGACCGCACGGTTGCAGTGCCTAACTTCCGCCTCGGGCACCGGCACAGGGCGGTGGAGTCGCGCACCTTCGCGGGGGGCAAAGGCGTCAACGTGGCGCGCGCGCTCAAACTGCTCGGCCGCCCCGTGATCGCGACCGGGCTTGCCGGGGCGGCGACCGGATCCCGCATCCTCGAGCAGCTCGCCGACGAGTCGATCCTCCACGACTTCACCGGCATTGCGGGGGATTCCCGGACGAACCTTGCGGTCGTCGATCCGACGTCCGGCGAGCAATCAGAGATCAACGAGCGGGGCCCCGAGGTGCGACCGGAGGAGATCGATCTGTTCGTCGAGAAGCTCCTCTACCTCGCCCAGGGGGCGAGCCTGTGCGTCCTCGCGGGCAGCCTCCCGCCCGCCGTCGACCCAGCCGTGTACGCGCGCCTGATCGGCGAGCTCCGCCGGCTTGGCATCCCGGCGATCCTCGACACCGACGGCGAGCCCATGCGCCTCGGCCTGCGCGCCGAGCCAGCCGTCGTGGCCCCCAACGTGGATGAGGCCGAGGAAGCCGTGGGCCAAGAGTTCAACGACGCAGACGACTTCGCCCTCGGGCTCGCGGGCCTCCTCGAGATGGGGGCCGGCGAGGCGGTGATCACCCGCGATGCCGGCTGCGTGGCGATCGTCGGGAAGGGCGCCGACCGCCGTCGCTACGAGGTCGAGATCGAGCCGCTCGAGCCGATCTCGGGCGTCGGCTCCGGCGACTGCTTCCTGGCGGGCTACGTGGCGGCGCGGTACGAGGACCGCTCGGCTCCCGAGTGCCTGGCCTACGGGGTCGCCTGCGGCGCCGAATCCACCCAGCACTTTGGCGCCGGGAGCCTCGACCCGAACGAGGTCGAGCGACTCCTGCCCCGGGTCGAGGTCCGGGAGCTCGACGTCCCAGCAGGGGTCGGCTGATCAGGCTCGTGGCGGGGTGACGGCGACTGGTCGCCCTGCCCGTCCGCGGCGCTGAACCGCACGGCGGGCCGGGGGAGGGCAAGTAGGGGAGCGGGCCCGCAGCGATCGCAGCAGTCCGCGATGGTCGAATTACGCCCCGTATAGCGACGCAAACTCGACCATCGCTGCATCGCGCCCCGGTGGGGTTGCCCTACTTGCCCTAAAACGCGCGCACCTTCGCGCGGCAGCGAGACTGAAACGAGCGGCGATCCGTGCCAGCGGGGCTCAGGGACCGACGCGGCTCAAGGACCGATGTAGGGACCGACGCGGCTCAAGGCCCGATGTAGTTGATGTGCCACCACTCATCCGGGGCCTCGATCTTGGCCCAGCCGTAGTTGGCGCCGATCTGGTCGACCGCGGTGCGCATGGAAGGCTCGGCGAGGTCGATCGCAGTCCCGTACTCGTGCACGGAGGTTCCCGGAACCGCAGCCAGGTTGCCCTGGCCTGAGAGGTAGAGGTTGTAGAGGTAGAGCTGCTGGGCGTAGGACCGGTACCCGGAGAGGGTGCCGTCGGGGTAGAGGTCGACTCCGTAGAGGCGCAGCGACTCCTGGCGCATCGCCTCCCAGGCGGCGGCCGCGTTCGAGGCCAGGTAGACCTCTCCACAGGGACAGTAGATGGGGGAGGTCCAGTAGGGAGCCGAGGGCGGGGGCGGGCCGCTGCCTGTCCCGGCCGCCGACCCCGAGCCGCTCGACGCCGGCACCTGGATCGTCTGCCCGATCACGAGCAGGGAGTCCGAGCCGAGGCCGTTGCCGGCGGCCAGCGACTCGACCGAGAGGCCGTTCGCGGCGGCGATCGACCAGAGGCTCTCGCCGGGTGTCACGAGGTGGGACGTGGTCGCACCCGAGGAGCCCGACGAGGAGGTCGAGGTGACCCCCGCCGAAGCCAGTGCCGCGGTGCCCTCGGCCACGGTTGGTATCTGGATCGTCTCCCCTGCGTAGACGCTGGCGTCCTCGGAGAGGCCGTTGAAGGCCGCGACGGTCCGGGTCGTGAAGTTGTAGGAGGCCGCGATCGACCACAGCGTCTCGCCGGCCATGACCGTGTGCGGCGCGGATGCTCGCGCCTGCTGGGCCGCCGCCGCGGTCGCCGCCCACGCGACGGCCGCGATGACCAGGGTCGTGCGAATTCTCGAGATCGGCACTTGTCTCCTTGCCTGCTCGTTGGTCGATCCGTCGGTCTCAACCGCGAAGCCGACATCGTCTGCGTTTGCTTATCTGTCGGTCTGCGGTCGCTAACGGATAGCGTCGGGCGACGTCTTGCACGGGATCACGATTCTTGTCCGCGACGGTTCCCCTTTGCTGCTCGTGGTGGCGCTCCTTTCCCTGAAGGAAGCCGTGCAAGCGAGTGCTAACATCGCCGGGACCTTGGGGAAGCCGGCCGTCCAGTTGCCGCAACGGCCTTTTTCGCCTCGCTCGTCGAGGCTTTTTTCGTCCGTGCCCACGCCTAGCCTGGGCGTTCACCGCCAGAGGGGAGTTGCATAAGCGATGGAAGTCGAGATCGGCCGTGGTAAGAAGGGACGGAGGGCCTACGGGTTCGACGACATCGCGATCGTGCCCTCGCGGCGAACGCGCGATCCCGACGACGTCGACATCAGCTGGACGCTGGGCCCCTACCGCTTCGAGCTGCCGCTGCTCGCGTCGGCCATGGACGGCGTCATCAGCCCGGACACCGCCGCCGAGGTCGGTCGGCTGGGGGGCCTCGCGGTCCTCAACCTGGAGGGGATCTGGTCCCGATACGAAGACGCCGAGTCAGAGCTCGAGCGGATCGCCGCGGCGTCACCTGAGACGGCCACCGCCACGATGCAGGCGATCTACCGCGAGCCGGTGAAGCCGGAGCTGATGGCGCAGCGGGTCGAGGAGATCAAGGCGCGGGGGGCGGTGGCAGCCGGAGCGCTCACTCCGCAGCGCGTCGCCGAGCACTACGAGACCGCCCTCGAGGCAGGGCTCGACCTCCTGGTGATCCAGGGGACGGTGATCTCGGCCGAGCACGTGTCCTCGAAGGCTGAGCCGCTCAACCTGAAGAAGTTCATCGCCGAGGTGCCTGTGCCGTGCATCGTCGGCGGGTGTGCCTCCTATTCGACGGGCCTGCATCTGATGCGCACCGGGGCGGTCGGCGTGCTCGCCGGCGTGGGTCCAGGCGCCGCATGCACCACGCGGGGCGTACTCGGAATCGGGGTGCCCCAGGCGACGGCGATCGCCGACGTCGCCGCGGCTCGTTCCCAGCACATGCTGGAGACCGGCGAGTACTGCAACGTGATCGCCGACGGCGGCATGCGCACCGGCGGCGACGTCTCGAAGGCGATCGCCTGCGGCGCCGACGCGGTGATGATCGGCTCCCCTCTCGCCCGCGCCGAGCAGGCGCCGGGGCGCGGCTTCCACTGGGGGATGGCGACCTTCCATCCCTCGCTGCCGCGTGGCGCACGCGTGGCCACCCATCAGGACGGCACTCTGGAGGAGATCCTGCTCGGCCCCGCCCAGGAGAACGATGGAACCTTCAACCTGATCGGCGCGCTGCGCACCTCGATGGCCACCTGCGGCTACGAGGACATCCGCGACTTCCAGCGCGCCGAGGTAATGGTCGCCCCGGCCCTGCAGACCGAGGGCAAGCAGCTACAGCGCGAGCAGTCGGTCGGCATGGGCTCGAACGGGCGCGCAGCGGTTGCGACAGGAGTCGCCGTCTCGGATGACTGAGGAAGTACTGGTCCTCGACTTCGGAGGGCAGTACTCCCAGCTGATCGCCCGCCGCATCCGCGAGTGCGGGGTCTTCGCCGAGCTCCTTCCACACGACACCGACCTGGAGCGGATCCGCGAGCGCCGTCCTGCGGCGCTGGTGCTCTCGGGTGGGCCGGCGTCGGTCTATTCGGACGGCGCACCGGAGCTGCGCCGCGAGCTGCTCGAGCTCGACGTTCCCGTGCTGGGCATCTGCTACGGCATGCAGGCGATGGTCCATGTGCTCGGCGGACGGGTCGAGGGCGCCGACGCGGGGGAGTTCGGGCGCACCTCGCTGGTCCTCGCCGACGGCGGTGGGCATCTCATGTCGGGGTTGCCGCACGAGCAGCAGTGCTGGATGAGTCACCGGGACAGCGTCTTCGAGCCCCCGACGGGCTTTGTCGCGCTGGCCTCCAGCCCGGGATCACCGGTCGCTGCCTGCGAGAGCCCGGAGCGGGGCCTGTACGGGATCCAGTTCCACCCGGAGGTCGTCCACACGCCGTACGGCACCCAGATCCTGGACCGCTTCCTGCGCCAGGTCGCGGGCCTGGAGCAGCGCTGGTCGCCGGCCTCGGTTGTCGACGAGCAGATTGCGGCGGTGCGCGCCCAGGTCGGTGACGGCGGAGTGATCTGCGGCCTCTCGGGAGGCGTCGACTCCGCGACCGCTGCGGCGCTCGTCCACCGCGCTATTGGCGATCAGCTCACCTGCGTCCTCGTCGACCACGGCCTGCTGCGCAAGAACGAGGCCGAGCAGGTGGTCGAGACCTTTCGTGACCGGGGGGCGAGACTGGTGCACGTGGCTGCTCAGGAACGCTTCCTGGACCGGCTCGGCGGCGTGGTGGAGCCCGAGGCCAAGCGCAAGATCATCGGCGAGGAGTTCATCCGCGTGTTCGAAGAGCAGGCGGAGAAGCTTTCGGGTGTCCGCTTCCTGGTCCAGGGGACCCTTTACTCCGACGTGATCGAGTCGGGAGGGGACGGGCTCGCCGGGGCGGAGACGATCAAGTCGCACCACAACGTCGGCGGCCTTCCCGACGACCTTGACCTTGAGCTCGTGGAGCCGCTGCGGATGCTGTTCAAGGACGAGGTTCGGGCGGTTGCCGGCGAGCTCGGCCTGCCCGAGCGAATCGTCTGGCGCCAGCCCTTCCCCGGACCCGGCCTCGGGATTCGCGTGGTCGGCGGCGAGGTGACGGCGGAGCGGCTCGAGATCCTGCGCGACGCCGACGCGATCCTGCAAGAGGAGATCCGGGCTGCCGGCCTCTACAGGGAGCTGTGGCAATCGTTCTGCGTCCTGCCGGCGGTGCGCTCCGTCGGCGTGCAGGGCGACGGCCGGACCTATGCCTATCCGATCGTCGTCCGGGCGGTGACCTCCGAGGATGCGATGACCGCCGACTGGGCACGGCTGCCCTACGACCTGCTGGCCCGCGTTTCGAACCGCATCATCAACGAGGTCGCGGGCGTCAACCGCGTCGCCCTGGACATCAGCTCGAAGCCGCCGGCGACGATCGAGTGGGAATAGCCTAGGACCAGCGGTCCCACTTCTTCAGGTGCTTGGTGATCCCCCTCACGAAGTGCCCGCCTTGATACCAGCCCGGCGCCGACCACTCCTCCATGTGCAGGTGGCAGCCGCTGGCGTTGCCGCTCTGGCCGATTTGGCCGATCCTCTCTCCCGTGCGCACCCTCTCGCCCTTGTGGAGGTTGGACGGCTTCCTCAGGTGCATGTAGACGAAGTCGTGGCCAGTCTTCCTGCCGTCGATCACCAGGTAATAGCCGGCGCTTGAGTGGTAGGCCTTCCATTGCACCCGGCCGCCGCGGGCCGCCACCAGCGGAGTGGTGCAGCGGGCAAAGAGGTCCTGGCCCTGGTGGGTGTGGCCCGACCGGGGGGCGCCGATCCCGTCGCCGTAAGAGTGCCTGCCCAGAATCGGGAATTTGAAGCGGTGGTACTGGAAGCTCGCATCGCTGGTCGACTCCATGGTCCCGCTCTGGGGGCCGATGCGGAACTTGTACTCGCCGTTGCGGACCG
This sequence comes from Actinomycetota bacterium, assembly GCA_038040415.1. GTDB lineage: Bacteria > Actinomycetota > Thermoleophilia > Solirubrobacterales > 70-9 > AC-56. The sequence goes on along the minus strand of JBBPIK010000009.1, from coordinate 17,552 downwards.
GCTTTCCGCGCCGGATTCCGTTCCAGGTGGCCGTGTGGGTCGTATTCGGCTCCTGGGCACGCTCCACCCAGCTGTCCACCACCGTCCCCTTCCCGCGCCTGACCACGTCGATCCGCACACGGGTCGGCTCGCTGTTCGTGAACATGTAGGTCACGCGCGGCTGCCGCATGCCGAAGTAGTAGGACCTTCGCGGCTGCGCCGAGGCGTCCCGGAGCTTGAAGCTCCCGGACTGGATCTGGCCAGGGCCGACGACCCATAGGGTCTTGGGGGACCTGGCGCCGTTGTCGTAGGAGTCGACGATCCTCGGCCTCCCCGTCGCCGCGCCCTCGGGGACCTTGGCCGTCACCAGGCGGTTGGCGGCGGCCACCGGCTCGGCGGCGATCCGGCCGCCGCCTTCCGCGTTGAAGAGAACCTCCGAGACGTGGCCCAGGTGGCGGCCACTCACCTGGACCTTGGAGCCGGTGGTCGCCTTGTGCATGCCGGCGCACTTGGAGATGCAGACGACATCGGTGACCTCGGGTGGCTCGGGAGGGGTGATCCCGCCGCCGGCGGCGAAGGCCCAGCCGGCGCACACGGACAACCATGCGCCCACGACTGCCGCGGGTATCGCTGGTCGCCATCCGCGCCTAGCGGGCGCCATCCCTTGGGGCGTCAAAACGGAGCCTCTCTTTCTCCGGCCTGCGGGGTTAGCTGTCGGGCTCGCGCCGAAAGAGCGGCGCTACGGACGCGCTACGTGTCCGATTCGCCCCGGGACGGCTTTCGACACCGTCCCTTTGGTTCCCCCGCCCCGCTGCGGCTGGGCCGCCTCGGATTCGGCAGGTCATCTGGGCGGCGGCAGTATAACCCGGTGGGCGGCAGATTGCGATCAATCGATGAAAGGTTTGCTAAGAGGAACTAACACTCCTCGCGGCGAGCGGACAGGGAGGGCGAGGGGGCGTGGGCCCCGAGCGAGCGGTCTTGCGCGCCGCCGGGATCGGGCTCGCTGCGCTCGACTATCATGCGCCGGCCGCGCCCGTGAGCGTGACGCCAGGTTGTTGGCTGAGCGCGAAGAGGTTGATGGGGGCGGCTTTTCGCGGTCCGGCCGTGGTCGGGGCCCGCGAGCAGCGAGATGAAGACCTACGTAGCAACACCCGAGAACCGCCAGCGCGACTGGTACGTGGTGGACGCCGACGGCAAGACCCTCGGGCGGCTCGCCACCCACATCGCGGACGCGCTTCGCGGCAAGCGCAAGCCGGAATACACGCCGCACTGCGACACCGGGGACTTCGTGGTCGTAATCAACGCGGCCAAGATCAGGGTCACCGGGAACAAGCTCAACGACAAGGTCTATCACCGCCACAGCGGCTACCCCGGTGGGCTGCGCTCGCGTACCCTCGGCGAGATGCTCGAGCGGCGACCGGAGGAGGTGATTCGCAGGGCGGTGAAGGGGATGCTTCCCCGCAACCGCCTCGCGCACCAGCAGCTCGGGAAGCTGAAGGTATACGCCGGCGCGGAGCACCCTCACGAGGCGCAGAAGCCCGTGCTCATGGAGGTCGACGCCTGATGGCGGACGACGAGCGCACCGAAGACGAGCAGCAACCCGAGGGCGCCGGGGAAGAGGCGCCCGAGGCTGCCGAGGAAGAGGCGCCCGAGGCTCAGGGTCCCGAGGACCAGCCCGAGGCTGAGGAGCCGGCCGCCGCCGAAGAGCCGCAGGCGGAGGTGACCGAGCCTTCCGATGAGGAGGATGCGCCGGAAGGAGCGCCCTCCGAGGAATCCGAGGCGCCTGAGCCTGCCGAAGCGACTGCGCCGAAGACCAAGGATTCCGAGGACAAAGTGCCGCCTGGCGCCGAGCTCGAGCCGATCAAGATCGAGCCCCAGCGCGAGCTGGGCGCCGAGGAGCGGGCGCGGCTGGAGGCCGAGGCCGAGGAGCGGGCACGGCTGGAGGCAGAGGCCACCGCCGAGGGCGGCGAGGAGCCCGTGCCGGCGCGCGAGCCCGCCGTCGAGGTGCCGAGCGACGCGCGGATCCAAGCGACCGGGAAGCGAAAGACGTCGATCGCCCGCGTGATCGTGCTCGCCGGGAGCGGTGGCTTCGAGATCAACAAGCGCAGCCTCGAGGACTACTTCCCTCGCCACCAGCACCAGACCCTCGTGCGCCAGCCCCTCTTGACATCAGGCTACGAGGGCAAGGTGGACGTGCGGGTGCGGGTCCATGGAGGCGGCATCTCGGGACAGGCCGGCGCCGTCCGCCACGGCATCGCTCGGGCGTTGACCGAGATCGATGCCGATCTGCGGGGAGAGCTGAAGCGCCGCGGCTTGCTGACCAGGGACGCGCGGGCCAAGGAACGGCGCAAGGCTGGGCTCAAGAAGGCCCGCAAGCGCCCGCAGTTCTCGAAGAGGTAGTGGACGCCAAGCTCTTCGGCACCGACGGCGTCCGTGGGCTCGCCGGCACCGAGCTGACCGCTGAGATCGCGCTGGCGGTCGGCCGTGCGGGGGCGACGGAAAGCGCTGCCGCCCGGCCCCAGGTTCTGATCGTCCGCGACACGCGCGAATCCGGTCCGATGCTGGAGGCGGCGCTCGCGGCGGGCGTGGCCGAGGGAGGTGGCGATGCCTGGTTGGGGGGCGTGCTGCCGACGCCGGCCGCGTCGATCCTCGTCCGCCGGCACGGCCTCGACCTTGCGGCGGTCGTCTCCGCTTCCCACAACCCCTGGCAGCACAACGGGGTCAAGTTCTTCGGCGCGGATGGGCGCAAGCTGGAAGACGACGCAGAGGCGGGAATCGAGGCCCGGGTCGCCCAGGGCGGCTCGGGGACGGGGGCGCCCCTGGGAAGGGTCCGCGAGCTGGACGGAGCGCTCGACGACTACCGGCGGGAGCTGCTTTCGGCCTTCCGGCTCGACCTCTCCGGACGCCGCGTGCTCCTCGATTGCGCGAACGGGGCGACCTACCGGGCGGCGCCCTCGGTCTTCGAGCGGTTGGGGGCGGCGGTGCAGACGATCGCTGTGGAGCCCGACGGGCGCAACATCAACGAGGGCTGCGGCTCGACCCACCCGGAGCTGCTGGCTGAGGCCGTTGGCCGAAGCGGCGCGGAGATCGGCTTCGCCTTTGACGGCGACGGCGACCGGGTGATCGCCGTGGACGCGCAGGGAGGGATCCGCGACGGCGACGAGCTGCTGGCGCTCTGCGCCCGGCATCTGGCCGACGCCGGCGCGCTCCATGGAGGCGTTGCCGTGACAGTGATGAGCAACTATGGCTTCCATCAGGCGATGGCCGAGGCGGGAATCGAGGTCGAGACCACGCCGGTTGGCGATCGCAACGTGATCGCGGAGCTGGAGGGGCGCGGCTGGGCGCTTGGCGGGGAGCAGTCCGGCCACATCATCTGGAGCGAGTACGGGCCAACCGGCGATGGGATTGCCGCGGCGTTGCTCGTCATACGGGCGCTCGGGGACGCCGAGCTCGCGGCTGCGATACCGATGCAGAAGCTTCCGCAGGTGCTCGAGAACGTCGAGATCTCCGATCTCGGTGCGCTCGAGCAGGCGAGCGCGGTCTGGGAGGCCGTGGAGCGGGAGGGAAACGCGCTGGAGGGCCGTGGCCGCGTGCTGGTGCGCGCCTCCGGCACGGAGCCGCTCGTCCGTGTGATGGTCGAAGCACCGACGGAGGTCGAGTGCCGCGAGGTCTGCTCCCGGCTGGTGAGCCTGGTCAGCCGGGAGCTGAGCTAGACGCGGATCCCGCCCAGCGACAGCCGGCGTCGCACATCGGTGCTTGCGGCGTCACCGCCCGCACTCTCTACTCTTGTCGCCTCTCCATGTGCGGAATCGTGGGATATGTGGGCAAGCGGCCGTGCCGCGACTTGTTGATGGCGGGTCTCGAGAAGCTCGAGTACAGGGGCTACGACTCCGCCGGGATCTCGCTGCTCGATGACGGACGGATCGACTCGGTGCGGGCGGTGGGCAACCTCGCCAACCTGCGTGCCGCAATCGGCCTGAACGGCGCCGAGGAGGGCGTTGCGGTGGCGCTGCCGCCGGCGACGATCGGGCTCGCCCACACTCGCTGGGCGACCCACGGCCGGGTGAGCGAGGAGAACGCCCACCCCCACGGCGACTGCGAGGACCGGATCCAGATCGTCCTCAACGGGATCGTCGAGAATCACGCCGAGCTGCGCCGTGAGCTCCAGGCCGATGGACATCGGTTCAGCTCCGAGACCGACGCCGAGATCGTCGCCCACCTGATCGAGCGCCACGACCAGGGCGACCTGACCCAGGCGGTGCGAGCGGCATTCGCCGAGCTGCGCGGCCACTACGCGTTCGCGGCCATGCACGCCGGTCATCCCGGCACGCTCGTCGCCGCGCGACAGGAGTGCCCGCTGGTCGTTGGGCTGGGAGACGAGGAGACCTTCGTTGCCTCGGCGATTCCGGCCTTCCTCACCCAGACCCGGCGCGTGCTCCTGATCGAGAACGGCGAGGTCGTCACGATCGATGCCTCCGGTGCGACGGTCACCGGGGCCGAGGGGACCCCGGTCAGCCGCGAGGTCGAGGAGGTCGACTGGGACCAGGACGCGGCCGAGAAGGGTGGCTACGAGACCTTCATGCTGAAGGAGATCCACGAGCAGGCCGACGCGGTTGCGGAGACGATCACGGATCGGCTCTCCGAGGTGGATCGCGTGGACCTCTCCGAGCTCGACCTATCGGACGACTTCGTCGCCGGGATGCGGAGGATCGTGATCGTCGCCTGCGGCACCAGCTACCACGCCGGCCTGGTGGGCCGGTACGCGATCGAGCAATGGGCGCGGATCCCGGTCGAGATGGACGTCGCCTCCGAGTACCGCTATCGCGACCCTGTGGTGGGCCCCGACGACCTAGTGATCGGGATCACCCAGTCGGGCGAGACCGCGGACACGCTTGCCGCGATGCGGCTGGCGCGGCAACACGGGGCGAAGGTGATGGCCCTCACCAACATCATGGGTAGCCAGGCGACCCGCGACGCCGACACCGTGCTGTTCACCCGCGCCGGCCTCGAGATCGGCGTCGCCGCCACCAAGACCTTCACCGCGCAGGTGGCGGGGATGTACCTGCTGGGGCTGTGGCTCGCCGGGCGCCGGGGCGCGCTGCCCGCCGACCGGATCGCCGCTCTGGTCGCCGAGCTGAAGCGCATGCCGTCGCTGATCGACCGCACGATCGAGTCGGTGGAGGGCGCGGTGCACGAGATCGCGGTGGCCGAGCATCAGGGGCGTTTCTTCCTCTACCTGGGGCGGAACATCGGCCTTCCGGTCTGTCTCGAGGGAGCTCTGAAGATGAAGGAGATCTCCTACATCCCGAGCGACGCCTACGCGGCGGGCGAGATGAAGCACGGGCCCATTGCCCTGCTCGACGAGTCGACTCCCGTGGTCTGCGTCGCGACCGACAGCCCCGTACTGGACAAGGTCCTCTCGAACATGGCCGAGGTGAGCGTTCGCGGCGCTGACGTGATCGCGATCGCAACCGAGGGGTCGCAGCGGGTCGCGGAGGTCGCCGACCAGATCCTCTACGTGCCTGCAACCGACTGGATCCTGCAGCCGATCCTGGCCATCCTGCCGCTCCAGCTGCTCGCCTACCACGTGGCACGGCTCAAGGGCCTGAACGTGGACCAGCCTCGCAACTTGGCGAAGACGGTCACGGTCGAGTAGGTACCCGAGCCGTGAAGGGACGTCCCGCCCGTCCGATCTCCCTGCTGCTGCTGCTGCTGCTCGTGGCCTTGCTCGCCGGCTGCGGCGGGGACGGAGGCCCGTCTGCGCCGGCCGGGCCAGATCCGGCGACCGTGACGCCGGCCGACGCGCCCCTGTTCGCCGAGGCCGTCGTTCGCCCCGAGGGTGACCGAAAGGAGGCGCTCGACTCTGCGCTCTCCAAGCTGCTGGCCACCGACGACCCCGGAGCCTTCGTCGTCGAGCAGCTCGACCTGGCCGCCGGCGACACGGGCCTCACCTACCAGGAGGACATCGAGTCGTGGCTGGGCGAGCAGGCCGGCGTCTTCCTCGAGAGCTTCACGCGAAGCGCCGACGGTGCTGCCGTGATCGCGGCCACCGATTCGCAGGCAGCGGACCAGGCGATCGAGAAGTTGGCCGCGGCCGACAAGAAGCCTGAGCGACGCCGTTCGTATGGGGGTGTCGACTATCTGGTGGATCGGGACGGCGCCGCGGCCGGAGTGCTCGGCGAGTTCGTCGTCGCCGGGACCGAGAATGCCTTCCGCCACGCGGTGGATGCCTCCAAAGGGAAGTCCCTCGCGGAATCCGGCGACTTCAAGGCCCAGCTCGAGCAGGCTCCCGCCGACCGGATCGGCTTCGTCTACGCCGACCCCAGGGCGATCGTGGACGGGCTTCAGAAGTCGGGTGAGGTGACCTCGGCGGAGGTCTCGTCGGCTGGCCCCGAAATCGACGCGCTGCTCGGCCAGCCGGTCGCAGCGTGGGCCTCGGCGACCGCGGACCAGCTGGCGCTCCAGGCGTCGGCGGCGGCGGGCGCTGCCCCGGCTTCGCCGGGTTCGCTGCTGGTGCCGGACTTCCCGGAAGTCGCGTGGTTCGCTTTCGCGGTCCCGGACGCCGGCCCGACCTACGGGCGCCTGCTGGACCAGGTCCGGGCCGGCCCGAAATCCGGCTACCCGTCCCTTCCCGGCGGGCTCGGGTTCGACCTTGCCGACCAGGCCACCCGCTGGGCGGGGGACCTCGGAGGGTTCGTGGGGGGGACGTCCCTGTTCGGCCTCAGCGGGGCGCTGGTGCTGGAGACGAGCGACCAGCAGGCGTCGGCCCGCACGCTCGATCAGCTCCAGCGCGCGCTCGGCAGAGATCCCGCGCTGAGCATCGAGCCCCTCACCGAAGCCGGTGACCATGGGTTCTCCCTCAGCCCGGCGGGCCTCCCGATCTCCTTTCAGGTCGTCCAGCGCGACGACAAGGTGGTCGCCGGCCTGGCCGACTCGGTCGAAGAGGTCCTCTCGCCGAGCTCCACGCTGGACGACTCGGATGTCTTCAACTCGGCTGCCGACGCGCTCGGAGAGGACTTCGCCCCCGTTGTCTTCGTCGATTTCGTGCCCTTGCTCCAGCTCGTCGACGGCTTTTCCCAGGCCAGCGACGATCCCGCCTACCGCAGCGCGAAGCGCTACCTCGACCACCTCGACTACTTCATGCTCGGCGGGCGTCGTGATCAGGACCGGGCCGAGCTCAAGATGGTGCTCGGCCTCCGCGATGCCCCGGCGGGGACAGACGGGGAGCCCGGAACGGCCGCCGCCGTGGTGGGGAGATGAGCGTGCCGGAGCCGCCGGGCCTGCCGGCGGGGGGGCGCTCAGCAGGGATCGGGATCGATCTGCTCGAGATCGGGCGGATCGAGCGCGCGCTGGAGCGGTGGCCCCGGCTCGCGGAGAGGCTGTTCACCGACGGCGAGCTCGCCGACGGGCGTTCGCGGCGCCGTCCCGGACGCCACCTCGCGGCGCGCTTCGCCGCCAAGGAGGCCGCCCTGAAGGCGCTAGGCGGCGGGGCTTTGCCGCCCCGAGAGATCGAGGTCACGGGCGGCGGACGCGAAGCGCCGCGGCTGCGCCTGCACGGTGGCGCGGCAGCCGTGGCCGCCGAACAGGCCGTCGAGCTTCGGGTTTCGCTCACCCACTCGCACGAGCTCGCCGCCGCGATCGTGGTCGCCGACCCCTTGGGCAGCCGGCAGTAAGCAGCTCGGATTACGCTGCGGGCGGGATGGAAGCTTGGCTCGAGCCCGTTTACGACGCCACCGGGATGCGGGCGGCGGACGCCTGGGCGATCGAGGAGCAGCGAGTCCCCTCGCTCGACCTGATGGAGAGGGCGGGCACTGCGGTGGCCGAGGCGGCCCGCTCGGTGGCGCGCCCCGGGCCGGTCCGGGTCGTCTGCGGCAAGGGCAACAACGGCGGGGACGGTCTGGTCTGTGCCCGGAAGCTGGCTGACACCGGGTACGAGGTGGAGGCGCTCCTGCTGTGGCCGGCCGGCGAGCTCTCCGCCGACGCGACGGCGAACCTGGGGCGATTCGAGGGCACCGCTCGCCAGGTGGGCCCGGAGGAGGTCGCGCCGGCGCTCGCGGGAGCCGGGGTGATCGTCGACGCGGTCTTCGGCACCGGGTTCTCGGGGGCGCCGCGCGCGCCGGCGGACACCGCGATCGAGGCGATCAACGGCTGCGATGCGCCGGTCGTGGCGGCCGACATCGCCTCCGGGGTCGATGCATCGACGGGCGAGGTGGAGGGAACGGCGGTGCAGGCCGATGTCACGGTGAGCTTCCACCGGGGCAAGTTGGGCCACTGGATCGCGCCGGGGAAGGCACACACCGGCGAGCTTCAGGTGGCCGAGATCGGGATCCCGGCCGGCGCACCGGGCGAGCCCGGGGCAGGCGTGATCGCCGACGGAGTGCTCGGCCTCGCTCCGAGGCGAATGCCGAACTCGACCAAGTTCGATTCCGGCCAGGTGCTGGTGGTGGGCGGCTCCCGGGGCCTGACTGGCGCCGTGTGCATGGCGGCGGAGGCGGCGATCAGGGCGGGCGCCGGCTACGCCACGGCGGCCGTGCCCGCCGACCTCGAAGCGATCTTCGAGGTGAAGCTGACCGAGGTGATGTCTCGCGGGTTTGACGGGGCGGAGGGCCGCTTGGCCGCCAGCTCAGCCGAGAAGATCCTCGAGGCGGCGGAGCGCGCTGCCGCTGTGGTCCTGGGTCCGGGGCTGGGGCGCGACGAGGACTCGTTCGAGCTCGCACGCACGGTCTCACGGCGGATCAAGGCGCCGCTCTTGATCGACGCGGACGGGTTGAACGCACACGCCGAGCGCCTCGACGCGATCGCCGAGCGAGCCGCGCCCACGGTGCTCACCCCTCACGCCGGGGAGCTCGGTCGCCTGCTCGGCAGGGAGTCCCGCGAAGTGGCCGAGCACCGGCTTGCCTGCGCTCGCGAGGCCGCGGAGCGGAGCGCGGCAATCGTGGTGCTCAAGGGCGACGATTCCCTGGTCCTCGACGGCGGGAGGCTTGCGATCAGCGCCGGGGGGAGCCCGGCGCTGGCCACAGCCGGCACCGGCGATGTGCTCTCGGGCACCATCGGTGCCCTGCTCGCTCGCGGTATGGAGCCCTTCGCGGCCACCTGCGCCGGCGTCCATGCGCATCAGCTCGCCGGCAAGATCGCCGCGCAGCGGCTGGGCGCGGCCGAGCCGGTGGTCGCCACGGACGTGATCGCGGCACTGCCGGCGGCGCTTCAGCGCGAGCATGAGTGAGATCGGCGTCCAGCGCGCCGTGGCCGTGGTGGACCAGGGCGCCGTGGAGCGCAACTGTGCCCGGCTGATCGGCGCGCTGGGCCAGTCGCGGCTCTGCGCCGTGGTGAAGGCGAACGGCTACGGGCACGGGGGGGTCGAGTGTGCGCGGGCGGCGCTCGCCGGGGGGGCGACGTGGCTGGCGGTTGCGGCGGCGGCGGAGGCCGTCGAGCTGCGGAGTCAGCTTCCGGACGTCCGGCTCCTGACCATGGGTGCGTTGACCGAGGCCGAGCTCGACCTGGCGCTCGGGGCGGATTCGGACCTGGCCGTGTGGCGCCAGGGCTTCGCCCGTCTGGCCGGCGAGCGTGGGGCGCAGTTGGGCATGCGCCCGCGCCTGCACGTCAAGTACGACACCGGCATGGGCCGGCTCGGCGAGCGCGACCCGGACGCGGTGCTCGCCCTGGTGGATGCAGTGGCGGCGGACGAGCGCCTCGACCTGGCCGGGCTCTGGACCCACTTCGCCACCGCAGAAGAGCTCGACTCCGACTTCTTCGACGAGCAGCTCGAGCGGTTCGCCCGCCTCGCTGAAAGGGTGCGAGGTGAGCACCCGGGCCTGCTGATGCACGCCGCCAACAGCGCCGCCACGCTGCGGGAGCCCGCCTCGCATTTCGACATGGCTCGCTGCGGGATCGCGATCTACGGGCTCGACCCCTTCCATTCCGACCCCTTCGCCCACGGGCTGGAGCCGGCACTCGAGCTGCGCTCCTACGTCGCCGACACCAAGCGCTTCCGGGCCGGGGCGAGCGCCGGGTACGGCCGGCGCTGGCTCGCTCGGGCCGACACCTGGGTCGGGGTGTTGCCGATCGGCTACGGGGACGGCGTTCGCCGCGGCCTCACCAACAATGGGGATGCATTGGTGGGCGGCAAGAGATACCCGTTCGTCGGCACGGTCTCGATGGACAACGTGACCGTCGACCTGGGCCCGTCCTCCAGCGTGGAGCCCGGCTCGCCGGCGGTGCTGATCGGCGCGCAGGGCGACGATCGGATCCTGTGCGAAGAGCTGGCCCGCCGCCTGGAGACGATCAACTACGAGATCACCTGCGGGATCGCGCCGCGGGTGCCACGCGTGCTGGTCCGCTCCGCCGGCCGGTGAGTGCCGCGATCCCAGAGCTCCTAGCGGCTGCGCCGGCCGTTCGCGCCTGTCAGGAGGCCTTGCGCGGGGCCGAGGGTGTCTGGATCGTGGGCGGGGCGATCCGCGACGCAGTCCTCGGCAGGGAGGTCCTGGACGTCGACCTGGCGGTCGCTCGTGACGCGGGGCAGACAGCCCGCGAGATCAGCCGCGTAGCCGGAGGGCCCGCGTTCAAGCTCTCCGATGAGTTCGCGAGCTGGCGCGCCCTGGCGGGCGATCGCGCCTGGCACGTGGACGTCACCAGGCTGCGAGGCGATGGAATCGAGGCGGACCTGGCCCTGCGGGACTTCAGTGTTAACGCGATAGCGGCCCCGCTGGCCGACCTGGCTGCGCCCCCCCTGGACCCGCGCGGCGGGCTGGCCGACCTCGACGGACGCGTGCTGCGGGCCGTCTCGGCACGCAGCTTCTCCGACGACCCGCTCCGCCTCCTCCGGGCGGCACGGATCGCCGCCGGCCTCGCGCTCGAGGTGGATCAGGAGACCATTGCCCTCGCGCGCGCGGAGTCGGGGCGGGCAGGGGAGCCGGCGGGGGAGCGCCAGTTCGCGGAGCTGCGCCTGCTGATGACGGGTGCCGAGCCGCTGAGGGGGCTCAAGATCCTGGACGAGCTCGCGGCTACGCCGGCCCTGCTGCCCGAGCTCGAGGCGCTCCGCGGCGTGGAGCAGAACCCGTACCACCATGCCGACGTTTACGGGCATACCAAGGAGGTGGTGGCGCGGCTGATCGAGGTGGAGACCGATCTGGAGGGCTTCGTGGGCCCGGCGGCCGCAGACGTTCGCGGGCTCCTTGCCGAGCCGCTCGCCGACGAGCTCACCCGGGGCGGTGCGCTGCGCTTCGCCGCCCTCGTCCACGACATCGGCAAGCCGGAGACGCGCGCCGTGGGCGAGGGAGGCCGGGTGCTGTTCATCGGCCACGATCGCGCGGGTGTCCGCCTCGTCCGCGAGCTCTGCACGCGCCTGCGGGCCAGCCGGCGTCTCGCCGACTACCTGGCCAACCTGACCCTCCACCACCTGCGGCTCGGATTCCTGGTCCACGAGCGGCCGCTCTCGCGGCGCCACGTTTACGACTACCTACGGGCCACCGAGCCCTACTCCGTCGACGTCACCATCCTCACCGTCGCCGACCGATTGGCCACCCAGGGCGAGCGGACCCGGCCGGAGGCGGTCGACGCCCATCTCGAGCTGGCCCGCGAGATGGTGGCCGAGGCTCTGGCCTGGCGTCGCTCCGGCCCAGTGCGCTCACCGATCCGCGGTGACGAGCTGGCCTCCGAGCTGGGCATCGAGCCGGGCCCGGAGCTGGGCCGCCTTCTCGGCGAGATCGAGGCGGCGATGTTCACGGGCGAGGTCTCGACGCGCGACCAGGCCGTCGAGCTGGCGCGGCAGATTCGCTCGAAGTAGCGGGGTTCATTAGGCTGGCGCCCGATGGCGAGCGATTGCCTCTTCTGCGGGATCGTCGCCGGGGAGGTCCCGGCCCAGATCGTCGACTCGGACGAGCACACGGTCGCCTTCATGGACATCAACCCGGCCACACGAGGACATGCGCTCGTGGTGCCGCGCACGCACAGCGCCGACCTGTTCGAGATCTCCGATTCCGAGCTGGAGCGAGCGACGCTCGCGGCTCGCCGCCTGGCGGGCAAGATGCGAGCCGCGCTCGAGCCCGATGGCTTCAACGTCCTCAACTCCTGCGGGCCGGCCGCCTGGCAGACGGTCTTCCACTTCCACCTGCACGTGATCCCGCGGTACGACGACGATCCCCTGAAGCTGCCCTGGATACCGCGCGGGGCCGAGGCGGACGAGATCGCCGCGGTGGGCGATCGGATCAGGGAGGCGAGCCCGTGAGCGCCCCGATTCGACTGGACCGGGACGGAGGCGTCGCAGCGATGGTGCTCCACAATCCGCCCTTGAACCTGTTCGGGGCCGCGGTCTTCCAGGCGCTCAACGAGTGCCTCGACGAAATCGAGGGCTCAGATGCCCGGGCGCTCGTCTGGCGCGCCGAGGGCGAGCTGTTCACGGGCGGCGCCGACGTCAACGTGTTCCAGCAGATCGTCGACGCGGGCGGCGACCGCGCGGATCTCAGCTTCGATCCCCTGCTCGGCGCCGTGCGGCGGATCGAGGCGCTGCCCATCCCCACGCTCGCGCTCGTCCACGGGCTCTGCCTCACGGCCGGGCTCGAGGTCTCGCTCGGCTGCGACATGATCTGGGCCGGCGAGTCCGCACGCTTCGGCTTGGTCGAGGCCGTGGTGGGCCTCACCCCGGGCGCCGGCGGCACTCAGCGGATGGCCGAGCGAGCAGGGCCCGCCCGCGCGCGGGAGTTCGTGATGTCACAGGGCATCTACGACGCGGCGGCGCTGGAGGGCTGGAACGTCGTCAACCGCGTGCTCCCCGACGACGAGCTGCTCGAGAAGGGGATGCGATTCGCGCAGCGCCTGGCCGCCGGCCCGACCAAGGCGCACGGCGCGACCAAGCGGATCGTCCGCGCCTACCTCGAGGGCGGCGTCGACGAGGCCGACCGGGTGACGCCCGAGGTCGCTGCCTCCCTGTTCGAAACCGAGGACCTGAGGCGGGCCGTCGAGTCGTTCCTCACGGAGGGCCCGGGCAAGGCCACCTTCGAGGGCCGTTAGCGTCGCATCCGCCAATCAGGTCGCGCCGCTAGTTCCGCATCCGCCAATCCGGTCTGGCCGCTAGTGCCGTCCGCTACGTGCTCCGGCGCCTCCGCTACCCTCTCCGGCGCCAATGGGTAAGGAAGAGAAGATCGAGATGGAGGGCGAGGTCACCGAGGCCCTGCCCAACACGATGTTCAAGGTCAAGCTCGACAACGACCACCAGGTGCTCGGCCACATCTCGGGCAAGATGCGCCGCCACTACATCCGCATCCTCCCCGGCGACCGGGTGAAGATCGAGCTCTCGCCGTACGATCTCGACCGCGGCCGGATCACCTACCGGTACAAGTAGCCGACGCGCCCCTGGCGCCCTACACAGCCCCGCCCCGACGTCGGCCCCATTTCGGCACACGATGTGCGCCCTCGGGCACACCTTCCGCGCCACCCTCCCGGCATGTCCAGCGATGGCCGAGTTACGTCGGATAGACGAGCGCAAGTCGACCATCGAGGAGATTGGGGTGAGCGCGAGGGTCGGCTTCTCGCACTGACCAGACGTCAGCATGGGGTGGTTGGGTTTGGGCAGCTCCGCTCACTCGGGATCAGCGCCGCCGGCGTGCGCCACCGAGTCGCGGTTGGCAGGCTCCACACACTGCACCGAGGGGTATACGCGCTCGGCCGCCCGGACCTTCCGGTCGAGGGCCACTGGATGGCGGCCATCCTGGTGTGCCGTTGGGGCACTCTCCTGTCGCACATCTCGGCTGCAGCTCTGCACCGCCTGCTCTCGAGCACCCAGACGACGATCGACGTCACCATTCAGCGTCGAGCCGGCCTCTCGAGACCGGGCATCCGGATTCATCGGTCCACGTGCCTCAGCCCCGTGGATCATGCATTGGTCGACGGGATCCCGTGCACGTCGGTTTCGCGGACCCTGCTCGACCTGGCGGGCGTCGTTCATCGGCGTGTCCTCGAGCGGGCCTGCGATCAGGCGGAGGTGCTGCGCGTCCTGGACATGAATGCCGTACGCGAGCTGCTTGCTCGGAGGGCGGGACAACCCGGCGTTCGGCGGCTGCGAAGGGTTCTTGAAACGGGGCACGTAGGAGAGGACATCCCCCGCACCGTGTTGGAGGAGCGCTTCATCCGACTCTGTCGCGCCGGGGAGCTGCCCATACCGGAGGTGAACGTATGGCTGGCCTTGGCGGGCGAGGAGATGCAGGTCGACTTCCTCTGGCGCATGCATGGTGTGGTGGTGGAGGTCGACGGCTTCGCCACTCACGGCACACGCGGTGCCTTCCAGCGCGACCGCCGGCGGGACCAGCTCCTGAGCCTCGCCGGTTGGCAGGTGATCCGCTTCACCTGGGATGACGTTAGCAATGAGCAAGGGCACGTGATGGAAGTCATGCATGCGACGCTCACCTCGGTGTGATCCGGGCCGGAATCGCGGCGCCGGTCGAGTTGCGATCCCATGTGAATCGCAATTCGACCCGGGCGGGCGCTGGGTAAGTGGGGCGCTGGGCGGGTGAGGCGCCTGGGGGAGTGCGGGGGGCTGGGTAGACCGCGGCGCTACAGGTAGCTGCCGGGCGCGCCGGGGGCGGGATCGGCCATCTCGAGGATGAGGCTCGTCCAGGCGAAGTCGGTGGCGCCGAGGCTCTCGCCCGTGAGGGGGTTGTAGTACTCGCGCAGGCCCTGGCGGAGCACCGTTCCGCTCAGCCGGCTGACCATGTAGAGGGCTTCGTCGCGGTAGCCCAGGCGGATCAAGCCGATCCACAGCATCCAGGCGGCGTTGATCCAGGTCGGCCCACGCCAGTAGCGGCGCTTCCAGCCGGGTCCGGGCCCGGGCTCGAAGGTGCGCTCAGCGGCCGAGACCGAGGGCGGCGGCACCGCCAGCCAGAAGCGCTTCGGGTCGAGGAGATGCTCCTCGACCAGGCGTCGGCCGATCGCCTCCGGCAGGTCGGGTAGGGCGAGCGGCGCCAGAGCGGCCCAGGTCTCGACCTCGGGGCGCAGGCGCCCGGGCTGGGCCTCGTCGAGGAACAGCCCCAGCCTCTCGTCCCAGAGGCGATCGACCAGCGCTGGAGTGATGGAGGCCTCGCCCGCCGCCAGGCGGGCGAGGCCCCAGAGCACGTTCGTCATCACCTCGCACAGCACCGGCCCGCCCGCGTCGCGGACCCTCCGTGCATCCCAGCCGAGCCGCCGGTTGCGGGCGACGAGGAACGGGAAGCCGAATCTCGCGTGGGCCCGCCAGCCCCAGATCTGGTCGTATTTGGGGGATGAGTCGAGCCCCGATTCGTCGGGCTGCACGAGCCACAAGAGCCCGTCGCCGTCGAGGTCGCGGTTCGCCACCAGCCACTCGTGATGGCGCGCGATCCCGGGCTCGGCAGCAGGATCGCCCACCGCGATTCGCCACGCCCAGGCCAGGAGCGGCGGCTGGATCGTCCCGGTCATCGAGTCCGAGCGAGAGGCGATGTTGTAGTAGAGGCTGCGCCGAAACGTGATCGGGTGGTCCCAGAAGACCACGTGGCCTACGAATCCGTCAGGCCGGCACGCGCGAAGCAGCGTCTCGAGCTCTGCTCGGGAGCGGCTGGGGTCGAAGCGGCGCCAGACGATCGCCGCGAAGCACGAGTCCCAGTACCACTGCCAGGGATAGCGGGCCGGGCTCGGGCGCGTATAGGCGTAGGGGACGCCATCGCGCTCCCCCTCGGCCCAGCTGGCGCCGAGGACCTGGCGTACGAGCGGGCTCAGCTCGTCCGGGCCAGCGACGGGGTCGCCCGGGCCAGCGGCGAAGTCGTCCGAGCTAGCGACGAAGTCGCGGTGCACGTGGTTGAACCTGCCGCCCCGGTCGCGCCCGAACCCGGCGACTTGTGACCGACGACATGGATGTCCTAAGGGCCAAGTCGCCGGAGTTATATTGCCGTGCGGCGCATGCCGCGCAGGGCCAGGGCGCTGAGCAGCGCCAAGAGGCCGGCCAGGGCGAGCAGGCCCGGCCATGTGTCGCCCCAGCTGACGCTGCCGACGAACCCCTGGCGAGCCGTCTCCACAACCTGGGTGGCCGGGTTGAGCTGGGCGGCGGTGTGCAGCCAGCCGGTGAGCAGGTCGAGCGGCGCGTAGGCGGTCGTGGTCAGCACCAGTAGGAGCATGCCCATCTGCATGAGGGGGGCCGCGGACTGCGACTTGAAACGGAGCGCGAGCACGGTTCCCCAGCAGGCGGCGAGCGTGCCCATGCCCAGGACGATCACGATCGCGATCGCGAGCCCGCCGAGCCCCGGCCAGCTGACGCCCAGCGAGAAGCCGACGACCAGCAGGACGGCGGCGGGGATCAGCGACCGCAGGCTCGCCGAGATCACCAGGCCGGCGAGCAGCACGGCACGGGGAGCGGGGGAGACGAGGAGGCGGTCGAACCAGCCCTGCTCGATGTCCCGAGCCAGGTTGACGCCGGTTGCCGCCCCGGTGAAGCCGGCTCCCTGCATGAGGCTGATCGGGATCAAGAAGCTCTGATACGTGTCGGAGGTGAAGCCCGGCAGCGCGTTCAGGTTGCCGAACACCGAAGTCAGGCCCAAAAAGAAGATTGTCGGCGCCAGCACCCCGGGAATCGCGGCCCCTGGAACCCGCAGCAGCTCGTTCGACGCCCGGCGGACGAGCGCCCGAATCGTCTCTAGGTCCGCACGCCAGCCCACGGCTAGCGCTCCTGCCGTCGCGCTGGGTCTCCTGCCTCGAACACTCAGCCTCCAAGCCTCAGGCGCCGGCGCAGGGCGATCGCGCTGAGCCAGATGCTGAACGCCCCGATCGCGGCGATCGAGCCGAGCGCCTCGAACAGGTGGCCCGTCGACAGCGAAGAGATCACCGGGTCGCGGATCCCGGCGACGATGAAGCTCAGGGGGTTGTACTGGGCCACCGTCGCCGCCGGCTCCAGCATCAGGTCGTCGGGGAAGAAGGCCGAGGAGAGGAAGAGGATCACGAACACCAGCGGGAACAGGCCCTGGACCACGGAGGCGCGCCCTGTGCGCAGGGCGATCGCCGCGCCGAGGGCGCCGAAGGCCACCGCGGACAGGGTCACGAACAGCACCATCAGCAGAGCGCCGCCGACCCCCTCTTCGATCCGGGCGCCGAAGATCAGCCCGATGGCGATGAACCAGACCGCCGACAGCGCCCCCAGGGCGGCCGTCCCGGCCAGCCGTCCGAGCACGATCGAAAAGCGTGCGATCGGCGCCACCAGCAGGCGGTCGGTGAATCCCATCTCGATGTCGACCGCGAGCGCGATCCCGCCGCTGTTGCCCGCCAGGAGCGTCGCCTGGATCATCGCTCCGGCAAGCATGAAGTCGAGGAAGCCGTTCACCTCCGGGAAGCCGGGCAGGTCCACCGCGCGGCCGGCGCCGGCGGTCTGGATCGCCAGCAGGACCGACGGAATGACGAGGATCGGCGCCAGGAGCTGAGGCCGGCGCAGCGTCTGCTTGACCGACCGCACGCCGAGCGCCCGGATCACCCGCAGGTTCGCGGCCAGGTTCATTCGGGTTCGCCGGGTGCTTCGGCACCTTCTGGTTCCAGGCGGTGGCCCGTTTTGGCCACGAAGACGTCGTCGAGGCTGGGCTCCACCAGGT
>JBBPIK010000082.1:0-9579 GCA_038040415.1 Actinomycetota bacterium | reverse complement strand
CAGGTCTCGCGGATCATGCGCCGCGCGCTCCGCAAGCTCCTGGCGGCGGTGCAGGGAGGCGAACAGGCCGCTTAGCGGCCAGGTTTGCATAACGACGGTTAGCGTGCGCAGGATCCGCGCCTAAGCCTGCTGGGCATCAGTTCTGCGACGGATCGGCCGGCATCCGCGCGATCAGCGCGTACTGCCCCCCTTTTCGAGCCAAGACGCCGCTCCACAAAGTTCCCGGGTCCTCCGGGAACAGCTCGGCCGGAAGCGGTGCCTCCACTATCCACGAGTCGATCTCCAGCTCGGCCTCGAGCTGGCCCGGCCCCCAGCCTGAATAACCCGCGTAAACCCGTCCTCGGCGGACGGCGGCCGCCAGCTCCTCCAGATCGACGTCTGCCGATGCCAGGCCGACGTCGGCGACCACGATCCATGCCGCCGCCTCCGGGTCGGAGAAGTCCGCCAGCAACACCAGCGCCTCCGGCTGTACCGGGCCGCCGACGTACACGGGCTCGCCACCGGCGATCTCCGCCAGCTCCGGCACCACCGACTCCACCGCGGTCTCCGAGGGCCGGTTGAGGACGATCCCCATCGCCCCTTCGTCGTTGTGCTCGGTGATGAAGACCACCGTACGGGCGAAGTTTGGGTCGGCCAGCGTGGGCGAGGCGATCAGCAGCTTGCCGCGCAGCGAGTCTTCCAGGCCACCATTCTCCATACCCGGTCATTCTGCCGCCACATGCGGCCCGGTGCCCGCCAAGCTCGGCTAGCTAAGCTCGAAACGTGACCTTGGCCGTCAACGAGAGCGAATTCGAGGCGCGCGTCATCGAGCGCTCACGCCAGGTTCCGGTGGTAGTGGACTTCTGGGCCGAGTGGTGCGGGCCGTGCCGGGCGCTCGGACCGGCACTCGAAGCGGCGGTCGCGAAGCGCGACGGCGAGCTGGAGCTGGCCAAGGTGGACGTGGACCAGAACACCTCGCTGGCCGCGAGCTTCGGGATCCGCGGCATCCCGGCGGTGAAGGCGTTCCGCGACGGCCAGGTGGTGGACGAGTTCACCGGCGCGATTCCCCCGGCGCAGATCGAGCAGTTCGTGGCGCGGATCGTTCCCTCGCCCGCCGACAAGCTTGCGGCCTCGGACGACGAGGAGTCACTCCGGAAGGCCCTGGAGCTGGAGCCGAGCAGCGCGATTGCCGCGCGCAAGCTGGGGCGCCTGCTGCTTCAGCGAGGCGAGGCCTCCGAGGCCCTCGAGCTGCTCGACGGCGTTCAGGGCGACTTCGAGGCCGAGGGTCTCGCGGCGCGCGCGCGCCTTGCGTCGGAGATCGGCTCCGACGGGGCAACGGAATCCTCGGCCCTCTCGCGCGGTTTCTCCGCCTGGGATGCAGGCGACCTCGAGCAAGCGCTCGAGAGCCTCCAGGAGGCGATCGTGGACACCGGCGACCCCGAGCACCTCGACCTGGTGCGCCGGGTGATGGTGGCGATCTTCACCGAGCTCGGCGCGGACCACCCGCTGGCTCGGGAGCATCGGCGCCGGCTGGCAGCGGCGCTCAACTGAGGCTCGTGATTGGGGCCTTCGGGGCGATGGAAAGCGATCCGGCATCCGGCATCGGCATTCTGGCGGCGTTCGGAGCCGGCCTGGTCTCCTTCCTCTCGCCCTGCGTTCTGCCGCTCGTCCCGGGCTACCTCTCGGCAGTCAGCGGGGTCTCCGTGGGCGAGCTGGACCGCGCCGATCGGCGCCGGATCCTCATCCCGAGCCTCGTCTTCGTCGCCAGCTTCTCCACCATCTTCATCCTCCTCGGCCTGAGCGCGACCGGCATCGGCCAGGCGCTCCAGGACCACCGCGACACGCTGGAGAAGGTCGCCGGGGTGCTGATCGTGGCCATGGGGGTTCTGTTCGTCAGCAGCCTGTTCGTCGCTCGCCTGAACCGCGAGTGGCACGTCGACGGGCTGATGTCGCGGGCCGGCAAGGGCGGCCCGCTGGTGGCCGGGATGGCATTCGCGATCGCCTGGACGCCGTGCATCGGGCCAACCCTCGGCGCGATCCTCAGCGCGGCCTCGCTGTCGAGCTCCGTGGCTCATGGCGCCTTCCTGCTCGCCGTCTACTCCGCCGGGCTCGGCATTCCCTTCCTGGTCACCGCGCTCGCCTTCTCCCACCTGACCACGGCCTTCGGGGCCGTCAAGCGCCACTACACGGCGATCATGGCCGTCGCCGGCGGCATCCTGATCGCGATGGGGGTCCTGATCCTGACCGGCGACTTCTTCCAGCTCAACGTCGAGGCGCAGCGGCTGACCAGCGAGCTCGGCCTCGATCCCTAGCGGGGGCGCACTGGCCTCGCTTCAGCCTTGTTGAGGGTCCGTGGGGGCGACCTCTACCGGCCTTCCGACCGCCTCGACCTCCTCAAGCTCCCCGCTCTCGTAGTCGCGCGAGCAGACGATCCGGAAGCGGCCGGTTCCCAGAGCGGGATCGCCCACGATTGGCAGGCCGCGGATCTCATCCCAGCCAAGGCGCTCGATCTCGAACGGGTTCATCCGAACCTCGGAGGCGGGGAACGAGCAATTGGCGTTGTGCTGGTCGATCGCCCGCGAGATCGCCGTCAAGTTCTCGGCTTCGGCGCCGCTCACGGCCCCAATGTAGCGCGGCCAGCCCGGCAGTCGGCCGCGCTTCGATTCCGGCGGCGCGAGCTCGTACGCTGGGGGCCATGGGCTCGTGGCGAGATTGGCCCCATGTCTATGCGCATATCGACATGGACGCGTTCTTCGTCTCCGTGGAGCTCTTGCGCCGTCCCGAATTGCGCGGCAAGCCGGTCGTGGTCGCGACCGGAACCGATGCCGCAGCCCGTGGCGTGGTGATGGCCGCCTCTTACGAGGCGCGCCATTACGGCGTCCACTCGGCTCTGCCGCTGGCGATCGCCCACCGGCGCTGCCCCCAAGCGACGCTGATCCCGCGGGACATCGGGCTGTACCGGCGCGCTTCGCACAGGGTGATGGAGGTCCTGCGCAGGTTCAGTGACCGGGTCGAGGTCGCCGGCCTGGACGAGGCCTACCTGGACCTCTCCGACTGTCCGGCGCCGAAGGCACGGGCCCGCCAGCTGAAGCGCGAGGTGCGTGCCGAGACGCGCCTGGTCTGCTCGGTGGGCCTGGCGCCGAACAAGCTCCTGGCCAAGATCGCCTCCGACCTCGAAAAGCCCGACGGCCTCTGCCTGTTGGAACCGGAGGGCATGCTCGAAGCCGTAGGCGAGCGCCCGGCGGCCTTGATCCCCGGCGTCGGGCCGCGCACAGCCCAGCGGCTGGCCCAGCTCGGGGTTCGCACGGTGGCCGAGCTCGCAGCCGCGGAAGCCGCGACGCTGGAGCAGGCCTTCGGCCCGCGGCTCGGCCGCGAGCTTCGCGACCGCGCCCGGGGCCACGACGACCGTCCCGTGGTCACCGAGCGCCAGCCGAAGTCGGAGAGCCGCGAGACGACCTTCCCGTCCGACGTCTCCGATCGGGTGATCCTCGGCGACACCCTCGACCGCCTCGCCGACTCGCTCTGCCGCGGGCTCGCCGAGAGCGGCTACGCGGGCCGCACCGTGACCCTAAAGATTCGCCTGCGCCCGTTCCGCACCCACACGCGCTCGCGAACCGTCGAAGCGCCGATCCGCGACCCCGAGCGAGTGCGGTCTGTGGCCCGCGAGCTGCTGGCCGAGTTCGAGCTCGACGCCCCGGTACGGCTCCTGGGGATCGGTGTCGGGGGGCTCGTGGCCGTGGCTGAGGAACAAAGGAGCGCGGCGGATTCCGCCCCCTACCCGGAGCCCCTGACGCTCGACCTGTAGCGACAAACGCCGGCATTCGCCACATGAGAAGATTGCGCCGTGGCCCATGGGGACAGGCTCAGCGGTCTGGACACTTCGTTCCTCCATCTGGAGGACGGCCCCGCCCACATGCACGTCGCCTCGACCACCCTGTTCGAGGGCCCGCCCCCCGAGTACGAGGAGTTCCGCGACCACATCGCCTCGCGGCTCCACCTGGTGCCGCGATTCCGGCAGAAGCTGCGCTTCGTCCCGTACGGCCAGGGTCGCCCCGTCTGGGTCGACGACCCCAACCTGAACCTCGAATACCACATCCGCCACACCGCCCTCCCTCCCCCAGGCAGCGAGGATCAATTACGAACGCTCGCCGCGCGGATCTTCTCGCAGCGCCTCGACCGCAGTAAGCCGGTTTGGGAGATCTGGCTGGTCAGTGGCTTGGAAGGCGGGCGCTTCGCGATCGTCGCCAAGACCCACCATTGCCTGGTCGACGGCGTCTCCGGGGTTGACATAACAACCGTCCTCTTCGACCTCGACCGCGAGCCGCAACCCGCGCCCGAGCCGGAGCCCTGGCTCCCGCAGCCCGAGCCCTCAGACGCGCAGCTACTGGCGGAGGCGCTGATCCAACGCGCCACCAGCCCCGCCGAGATCGTGCGAGGCGCCCGGGCACTGCTGCGCGCGCCGCGTCAGGTCGCCGTCGCGGCGATCGAGGGCCTCGGAGCCACCGGCGCAATCGCCCGCACCGGCCTCGCCGCCCCCCCGTCGGTGTTCAACGTCCCGATCGGGCCATACCGGCGCTTCGCCTGGGTGCGCACCGACCTCTCGGAGCTGAAGCGGATCAAGAATCAGGCCGGCGGCACGGTCAACGACGTCGTCCTGGCGGCTGTCTCGGGCGCCCTGGGGCGCTACCTGCGAGCCCGCGGCCACTCCACCAAGGACCTCGCGCTGCGGGCGATGGTGCCGATCAGCGTCCGCGCTGAGGACGAGCACGGGGCGCTCGGCAACCGCGTCTCGGCGATGATGGCTCCGCTGCCCGTGTGGTGCGAGGACCCGATCGAGCGCTTGGGCTTGGTCACCACGACGATGGGTGACCTGAAGTCCTCGAAGCAGGCCGTCGGCGCCAGTCTGCTCAGCGAGGTCACCGATTTCGCCCCGCCAACGATCGCCGCCCAGGCGGCGCGGCTTCAGTCTCGCCAGCGCTTCTTCAATTTGGTGGTCACCAACATCCCAGGGCCGCAGTTCCCGCTGTACCTGCTCGGGCGGGAGCTTCAGGATGTCTTCCCGATGGTGCCCCTGGCCAAGAACCAGGGCGTCTGCTTCGCGCTGATGAGCTACAACGGGCGCGTCAATTTCGGCCTCACCGCCGACTACGACGCGATGCCCGACCTCGACCAGCTCGCCGATGATCTCGAGGCCTCGATCACCGAGTTGGCCGCTGCGGCACCTTCGGCAGAAGCCGGCAAGGCGGGTGAGCCCCGCCGGCGCCGCAAGCGCCGGGCCGAAGCCCCAGCCGAGCACCAGGTCTAGGACGTCTGAGGTCAGGCAAGGCGCAGCGGAGCGCGCCTCCCGTCCGACCCCGTAGCGATGCTCTCGCGCGATGAGGATCGGGGCCGTGTTCACCCGCTGGGAGCACCGCTACGGCTGGGTCCTGCTGTTGATCCTCTGCTCGCTCGTCTTCCAGCTCGCGGTTCCGGACCAGGACTGGGCCCGGGTAATCACAATCGCGCTCCAGGGGGGCGCTCTGGTTCTCGCCCTATACGCGTCGCAGGCTCAGCCGCTGATCGCACGATTGAGCATCCTCGTCGTCACGCTCGCGGTGCTCGGCTCGGCCGCGGCCCTGGTGGGTTTTGGCGAGTTCGGCACGACCGCCGGATGGATCGTGGCCGCGCTCCTCGTCGCCCTCGCCCCGCTGGTGATCGTCAGGGGAGTGATCCAGGGCGTTCGCACGGAAGGCTCCGTGACGATCTCCACGATGTTCGGAGTTCTGTGCATCTACCTGCTGCTCGGGATGCTGTTCGCCTTCGCCTACGGCCTGGTCGGCGACGTCCAATCTGAGCCATTCTTCGCCTCGGGCGTTGACCCGGACATATCCGACTACCTGTACTTCAGCTTCGCGACCATGACCACGGTCGGCTATGGCGATCTCGTGGCGGGCACCGACCTCGGGCGCTCGGTGGCGATCACCGAAGCCCTCATCGGCCAGATCTACCTGGTCACGGTCGTGGCGGTGATCGTGGGCAACCTCAGCCGCCGCCGGGCATAGCTCCACGCGGGCCATACTCTGCCTGATGGCCGACGGCGCAGTCAGGCTGCGGATCGCGCTCGCCCAGGTGAACCCGACGATGGGAGACATCGAGGGCAATGCGAAGCTGGTCTCCGCCTGGATCGGCAGGGCTCAGGAGGCCGGAGCGCAGCTGGTGGTGTTCCCCGAGCAGACGGTCACCGGCTACCCGGCCGAGGACCTGTGGCTGAAGCCGCACTTCCTCGACGCCGCCCGCCAAGCCGTCGACGAGATCGCCTCGGGGGTGGGGGCGATCGCGGCGCTGGTCGGCTTCCCCGAGCACGACGTGGCCACCTATAACTCCGTCGCCGTGCTCGGGGACGGGCAGGTCCGCGCCGTCTACCGCAAGATCCTGCTTCCGAACTACGGCGTCTTCGACGAGCGCCGCTACTTCGAGCCGGGCGACACACCCGCGCTGATCGAGGTCGCGGGAGCGCGGGTTGGGCTGACGATCTGCGAGGACATCTGGTACCCGGGGCCCCCCGCGTCGGTGGAAGCGCTTGCCGGCGCGAGCCTGATCGTGAATCCCTCGGCGTCGCCGTACCACCGCGGGCGGGGGACCTATCGGGAGCAGATGGTGCAAGAGCGGGCCCGGGAGACGGGGGCGGCGTTCGCGGTCTGCAACCTGGTGGGCGGCCAGGACGAGCTGGTCTTCGACGGGCACAGCGTGGTCGTCTCGGGGCACGGCCAAACGTTGGCTCGCGCAGCCCAGTTCGTCGAGCAGCTCGTGCTTTGCGACCTCGAGCTCGCCCCCGATCCAGCCGCCGCGCGGCGAACAGACGTGTCGCGAGTCGATGTCCAGCCCGCGGGGGCAACCGCCCCGCTGCTCGCCCGGCTGGAGGCACCCGCGCCGAGCAGCGAGCTGGAGCCGCAGCTCGCTGACCTGTTGCAACCCGTGGCCGAGGTCTATGAAGCGTTGAAGCTCGGCCTGCGCGACTACGTACGAAAGAACGGCTTCGAGCGCGTGCTGGTCGCGGTCTCGGGTGGGATCGACTCGGCGCTCGTCACCCTGATCGCCGCCGACGCGCTCGGGCCGGAGCGCGTCAGCTGCGTCGTCATGCCCTCCCCCCACTCCAGCGACGAGACGCAGGCCGACGCCCGGGCACTCGTCCACGCCGTGGGGGCCGAGCTGGTCGAGATTCCGATCGCGACCGCCATGCGCGTCTACGAGGAGCTGCTGGCAACCTCGGGCGATGGCCCGGGGACGGAGCTCGCTGCGGAGAACCTCCAGGCGCGAATCCGGGGCAACCTGATGATGGCCCTCTCGAACAGGTTCGGCTGGCTGGTGCTGACCACGGGCAACAAGAGCGAGATGTCGGTCGGCTACGCAACCCTCTACGGCGATATGGCGGGGGGCTTCGCAGTGATCAAAGACGTGCCCAAGACGCTCGTGTATGAGCTGGTCCGATACCGAAACAGCCTCTCGGACGCCGAGTTGGTGCCAGAGTCGGTGCTCGAGCGGGCGCCTTCGGCCGAGCTTCGCCCCGGCCAGCTCGACCAGGACTCGCTGCCGCCCTACGAGATCCTCGACCGCATCCTCGCCGCCTACGTCGAGGAGGATCGCGGCCGGGACGACATCGTCTCCGAGGGACTTCCTGCCGAGGTCGTCGGCGAGGTGATCGCGATGGTCGACCGCTCCGAGTACAAGCGCCGCCAGGCGCCCCCCGGGATCAGGATCACGCCCAAGGCGTTCGGGCGCGACCGCCGGCTGCCGATCACGAACCGCTTCCGGGGATAGGGCGCACTGCCACCGTCATCCGGACGAGGGCGCAGGTGCGCCCCTGGTCGTCGCTCATCTCGACGTCCCAGACCCAGGTCGTGCGGCCCCGGTGCCGGGGGCGAGCGACCGCGTTCACGTGGCCCTCGGTGATCGGGCGCAGGAAGGTGGCGCCATTCGACTGTCCCATCGCAGCCATCCCGTCACCGTGGACCGCCAGCCAGGTGGCCGCCGAGCAGATGCTCTCGGCCAGCACCGCGTAGACACCTCCGTGCACGATCCCGAAGGGCTGGCGGATGTGGTCGCCCACCTCGACCCGGGCGCGGACCTCGTCGGCCTCGCTGTCCTGGTACTCGATGCCGATCAGCTCCCCGAGCCCGTCGCCTCCGGGCAGCTCCTCAATCTCTTGCCGCACTCGCAGGAGCCTAGTCTGCCGCCGGCTGGCTGGGCCTTGAGCGTGGGTGCGCGCACCCGCGATCCCGCGACCTGAATCGCCGAGCACCCCGACCCCGTACGCTTTCTGACGTGGCCCTTTCGGCCGACCAGCAGGCGATGCTCCAGCTCCTGCTCGAGCGCGGGCAGAGCTACGACGACCTCGCCTCGGTCCTCGGAGTGGACGAAGCGGAGGTGCGGGCCCGCGCGCGTGCCACGCTCACCGAGCTGGCCGGCGCCGATCCCGACCGCCACGTCGCCCTGACCGACTATCTGCTCGGCCAAGCCGATCCGATCGGGAGAGCCGACGCCGTGCGGCACTTGAAGGACGACCCGGCGGACCTCGAACTGGCGACGGAGATCGCCCAGAAGATCCGCCTGATCGCCCCCGACGCAGAGCTCCCGAGGCTTCCGGGCGAGGAGCGACGCCCGCGCCCCCGCCGCGACCCAAGCGCCTCATCGCGCCTGCCGATTCCCGAGCGCCTGCGACGCGGGCGGCCACCTCAAAGCGCTGCGGGCGCCGACGCCGCGCCGGCGCGCACGACCCTCTCCAGGCGCCAGACCCAGCTCGCAGTGGGGCTTGGCAGCAGCGCCGTCCTGGCTTTGGTGGTCATTCTCGGGGTCAGTGGCGCCTTCGGTGGGGGCGATGGCGACGGGACGACGACGACCGCCACCACGAACGGCGGCGCTGAGACCCGGATCACCCTGCGGCCGCAGAGCGGCGCGAGCGGGAGCGGAACGGTGACCATCGGGCTCAACCCGGGCGATTCTCAGCCGTATGTGGACGTGGCCCTTGACAAGCTGAGGCGCCCTCCCCAGGGGCAGACCTACGTGGTCTGGTTTCTGCTCACCGGCGAGAGGGGCTATCCCATCGTCCCCGTCTCGCCGTGCGGCGAAATGGTGCCGCAGCCGTGCCTGACAGAGAACGGCAGCTTCCGAGACCGCATCGCGATCCAGCCCGAGGTACTCCCGGTGGTCGCTAGGGTTCGGGTCGCGGACGTTTCGATCGCTCCGATCGAAGAGATCAACAAGGCCATCAGCAGGGCGTTCCAGAACCAGGAGATCATCTTCAAACGGCCCGGCACCACCGTCCTTCGAGGGGCTATCCCGAGGGCGCGTAACCGCGGCGCCGGTGACGGCGCCGGATAACGCCTCACGGCCCAGGGACTGGTCAATGACGCGTGCCTTGCGTGCCCCCATCACGGCAACGCTCGTGCTCGGCACGGTCACGCTGCTCCTTGCGGGGACGGCAAGATCGCCGGTGGCGGCCGGGGAACCGGAGCTCTGGCAGCCGCCGCCGGATGCCCGTTGGCAGTAGCAGCTGGAGAGCGCCGTCGGCGGATCGGGTTCCGCTACTGCGCTTTCCCGAACGCCAGCATCGAAGTCCACCTT
>JBBPIK010000081.1:8010-9608 GCA_038040415.1 Actinomycetota bacterium | reverse complement strand
CGACGCCTGCGCCTCGCGGTTTCAGGCACAACGTTATGTGACGACCCACTAGCGGCCGGGGCGGACGCTCACGGCGGCGTGCCCTCCCTCCAGGCGAGGTAGTCGCCGACGGCGAGCGCATCCAGGCCCATCGAGTGCATGGCGTCCAGCGCCTCCGCAGCGGTTTCGACCATCGGCTCGCCGTAGCCGTTGAAGCTCGTGTTGAGGACCAGCGGCACGCCGGTGATCTCGTGGAACCGCGAGATCAGACGGTGATAGAGCGGCTCGATCTGGCGCTCGACGGTCTGCACACGCGCGCTCCCGTCGACGTGCACGATCCCTGGAACCTTGTCCCGTACAGCCTCCCGCGTGTTCAGCGCCAGCAGCATGTAGGGGCTTGGGCCGAGCATCTCGAAGTACTCGTCCGCGTGCTCGGCGAGGACGCTCGGGGCGTACGGTCGAAACCATTCGCGCCGCTTGATCTCGCGGTCGAGCCGCTCCTTGCTGTCGGCGGTCCGAGGGTCCGCCAGGATGCTTCGATGCCCAAGCGCGCGCGGCCCGAATTCCGCGCCGCCCTGCACCCAGCCGATGATGCGTCCCTCGGCGACCAGCGCGGCGCACTCGCTCGCGATGTCCTCGCTCTTGCGGAACGCGGTGTCTTTCGCGGCACCGAGCGCAGCGACGATGTCGGCTTCGGACGCGGTTGGACCGAGGTAGTCGTGAGCGGGAGGATGGCGCTCCCCGCCGCCGAGGACGACCTGGTAGCCATAGAGGGCTGCCCCGGCCGCCAGCCCGCGATCGCTGGCATTGGGCATCACGTAGAGCTCTCGAAACGGGGTCTCGCGGAGGATCTTCTCGTTCGCGACGCAGTTCAAGCCGACGCCGCCGGCGATGGCGAGCCTGGTCTTGCCCGTCTGGGTGTGGAGGGCTTGCGCCACATGAAGGACGATCTCCTCGGTGAACTTCTGAACGCCCCAAGCGAGGTCATAGTGATCTTGGGTCAGGGGTGCCCCAGACTCGCGGCGCGGGCAGAACTCGACCATGCGATCGACCCAGATGAGCCCATCCTTTGTCGGTCGAAGGCGCAGGCTGAAGGTACCGTCGTCGTGCAGGTCGAACGCGTCCTCGCGGGCAGCGCGGTAGAAGCGATCCGTGCCGAACGCCGCGAGCGCCATCGTGTTGCCCTCCTGCTCGTCGCGGAAGCCGAGGTGGGACGTGGCGGTGGAGTACATGCCCCCGACCGAGGCTGGCCAAAGCACCTCGGATAGCACCTCCACCCGGTCGCCTTGCGCGTTGCAGAGGCTGGTGGAGAGCGCCCTTCCGTTGAGCCGTGCAAGGTCCTCGCCGCGGCCGTCGATCGTCAGGACCGCCGCGTCCTCGAACGGGCTGCAGAGATAGGCCTGGTAGGCGTGGCACAGGTGGTGCTCGAGGTCGAAGTGCGTCTTGGTGCCCGCGAAGTAATCGCAAAACACCTCGTAGGGCCGCGGGTTCTCGGGGTCGGGCTGGATGTTCTCATGCGTCTTCACCACCAGATCGATCTTCGCCTTGCCCAGTTCCGACTCGCCGGAGACCGCCTTCAGCATCCTGGGGAACACCTCGTAGAAGTCGGCGAGCGGCGG
>JBBPIK010000081.1:0-7910 GCA_038040415.1 Actinomycetota bacterium | reverse complement strand
CGGAGACCGCCTTCAGCATCCTGGGGAACACCTCGTAGAAGTCGGCGAGCGGCGGGGGCCGGTCGAAGCCGAAGCCGCTCTTCAGGAGCGCGGTGATGACGGGCGCGTAGGGCGGCAGGGTGGCGAGCGCGAACTTGACGCGAGTGAGGCGCTCGAGGTTGACGGCAGCGGCGATTCGACCGTCCTCCACCAGGCAGATGGAGCTGCCGTGGCCCGAGAAGCTGAGCCCGAGGACTCTCATGCGCACCGCACTCTAAGAGTGAGCGGAGTATGCCGTGTAGGGTCGGGAGTTGCCATGACCGTCGCGAGGGAGCACCAGGACGTTCGCTCGCTGAGAAGGGCGATTCGCTCGCGCCATCCCGGCCTTCGCCAGGCGCTACTCGCCGACGCAAAGATGACCGCCGCGCACCGCGGCGAGCGGTGGGAGTTTCGCTCCGGGGCCGACGCTGCAATCCAGATGCTGCGATTGATCTGGACGAGTGATGCCTTCCTCGGTCAAGCCCTGTATCGCCTGAAGGCGCGCCTCCAGACCCTGGGCGTCCCGGCCTTGCCACGCCTGATACATCGCCTCGGGATGGCCATCGCTCAGATCTCGATCGGGGATCTCGTGGTAGTCCACCCCGGCGTTTACATCCTTCACGGCCAGACGGTAATCGACGGCATTACGGAGATTCACTCCGGTGTCGTGATCGGGCCTTTCGTAACCATCGGCCTGCGCGAAGGCGAATTTGTCGGGCCGACAGTCGAGCGAAACGTCACCATCGGCGCCGGGGCGAAGGTGTTGGGCGAGTTGCGGGTGGGCGCTCGGGCGCGGATTGGCGCCAACGCCGTGGTCCTCGACGACGTAGCGGAAGACGCCACGGCCGTCGGCGTTCCGGCTCGAGCTGTGAGCGGCGGAGGCGCTAATCCGCCCGGCTAAGCCGAGAGCTCGTCCGGGAGCTCCAGCTCCGTGATCGCTTCGGAGCTGTCGAGCCGGCGCTCGCTGAGCTGGCGCAGATAATCGCGCCAGGCGCGCTCGATGTCGCGAAAACGCGCGTCGAAGGCCAGCTCGAGGCTGCCGCGCGGGCCGTCGCGGCGCAGGCGCGAGGCGAGCACGTCGCAGGCATCGGGGCCGCGTTCGCGCTCCAGCAGATCGAACACGGTGCCGCCGAGGATGATCGCGTCGCGGGCCGAGGGCGGGAAGTCGGGCGCCGTTCGCTCCCGAAGCCGGGTACTGACCGCGGCGCGGAACAGCGGCACCTGGCCGGCGTAGTACTGGGCGGCGCCCTCGATCAGCCAGGTCCAGCGCAGGTAGCGAAGGAAGCGCCGGGGCCCCCAGGGCGGGGGCAGGCGGCGGTTGTTGGCGGCGACCACGATCTGGACGTACAGGCGCTCGGCCGTGCCGCGCAGCGCGGCGAGCGAATCGTCGCCGGCCGCCCGGCGATCCAGGTACTCGTCGTTCAGCACGTGCAGCTCGCCGGCCATCGCCCAGCCGGCCAGGTAGCGGCGTCCCGCGGACGCCGCTGCCAGGCGGGCGGCGGGCAGGAAGGGATGCGCCGCCGCGAGCCAGCCCGGTGTGGGATGCACGATCACCGTGACCCCGGCGGGCACGTCGTCGAAGCGCTCCTCGAGGCGCAGGCGCAGGTCCTCGACCGCGTCGAGGGTGCGCTGCGCGTAGTCGCTGTCCTCAGCCTCGTGCCGAGCGACGAAGCTCAGCGACTCCGTCTCTATCCATGCCATCCCCCGTCGAGGTTAGTCCACACCTGGCGGCGGTCCGGTGGGGGGTACCCGGAATTTGCGAGTTGTTAGGCGCGGCCCGGCCGCCGGACGAGCGGGGCCACGGGCGGCGAAAACAAGCGAGCCGCCGTGCGTCGCGCGGCGGCTCGGAGTCGAGAGCGCCTCCTCCATGCTCTGGACTCAGGCGAACCTAGCGCGGTCACGCTTCGTGTGCGCCGGTTCCCGAGGGTCCCGGCGCGGATTGGTCAGATCGCTGGCCGGTCTCGGCGGCGCGCTTGCGCTCATAGTCGAGCTCGGTGCCGACACCGCGGGCGGCGAGGGCGGCGCGGCCCTCCTCGATGCTGCCGGCCTCCGCAACCGCGTGGGCCAGGGGGAGGGCCTCGGACGGCGCGGCGACGGGGTCGAAGAGGAACGTCAGGGCTCCCACAGGCCCCAGCTCCACCTGGCGCCGGCCGCCTCGGATAAGGGTATGGCCCAGCTCCCCGCGCGCGCAGCGGACTACCTGCAGGCTGGCCTCGGTGGGCACCACGGTCGCGGCGGCGTCAAGCTCGGCGACGACCTCCGGCGTCAACCCCCAGGCCCCGAGCCATGCCCCCGCGCGGGCCAGCTCGGCGACCCGTCCCAGCACCTCGTCAACGGTCAGCTCGCCGTCGCAGCCCGGGCCGATCACCGCCAGCAGCGGCTTGACGCGGCTGGCGGTGCGCAGAGCGGCGGCGACCATCACCGCGTCGCAAAGCGGGCTTGCCAGCCCCGGCTCGTCCCCGTGGGCGAGCACGTCGCCGCCGACGTCGACGCAGACCAGCAGGTCGCAGCCCAGCTCCGCGACGGCGCCCTCGATCCCTGCCGCGGCGCTCGCCGCGCCCCCGCTCACGTCCACCAGCACCGTCTCGGCGCCCAGGTGGGCCGCCATTCGCGCCTCGGAGAACGCGACTCCCTGCGGGGTGGCGGTCTCGGGCCCGGCGAGCACGGCCGCGTCGCCCAGGGACCGCCCACCTCGGATCTCGGTCAGCGGGCGCGGCCCCGGATGGGGATCGACCGGGCTCCGCTCCCAGGCGACCCCGCCGAGCGCGAACGGCGTTCCCAGCGACTCGCACAACCGGGCGACCGCCAGCGCCCCGACCACGTCGCCTCCGCCCCCGATCCCTAGGACCAGCGCGCGCTCGGCTGCGCGCACGACCGTTACGAAGTCGCTGGCGTGGGTGGCGATTGTTAGGCCGGGACGGGCTCGCCCTGGTCGCAGATGGCGCGGATCTCGGCGGCGGCTCGCACGAATTCCTCGTCTGCCATCACCGGCGTGCCCTCGAAGGGGAGCTCGCGGTCGATCTCCACCCACGAGCGACAGCCGTGGTACTCGTCCCGGACGCGGACCGTGACCGGCCGCGGGATCCGGTAGGCGCGCAGGAGCAGCACGTGGATCGGATGGCGCGGCTTCCACCTGAGGCGCTTGTGCGCGTAGTCCTGGGTCCAGACGTGGAAGGGGGAGAGGCTGTCGACGATGCGTGGGTCGTCGGTCTCGAAGTGGTCGGCGACCTCGGCCCAGGAGCGGATTCGCACCCGGTCGGGCTGCGCGATGCCGCCGTCCTGGAGCAGCGCCCGCGGCGGCGGCTCCTCGTCGGGCCACACGCCCTCCTCGAGGGCTCGGCGCAGCTCGGGATGGTGCGACTCGCGCACCAGGTCGTTGCGCTGGTGATCGAAGGTCGGGTAAAGGAAGAAGCGGTCGTGCTCGACCTCGAAATGCTTGCCCTCCTCGCGGATCCCGCCCTTGCGCAGGGTGACCAGCTGCTCACCCTCGGCGAGGGCACGCACCGTTACGGCCCATTCTTTGAGCGCAATAGGCATCAGTTGCTTGGTCCGATATGGGGAAAAGCGGGCTTTGCGAGCCGGTGCCGCCCGTCTCGGGCGCCTGTTTTCGGCTCAGAGCGGGTGATTCTAGACCAGGCACGCAAAATCTCCAAATTTGTGCGCTATGTCGCGATCTCGTCCAGGAACTCGAGCACAAATGCGCTGACGGCCGGCGCGGCCTCGAGCTGGCACCAGTGGGCCGCGCCCTCGACCACGGCGGCGCGGGCGCCCGGAATCGCGGCAACGATGGCCTCGGCGAATGCCGGCGGCGTCACCGGGTCGAGCTCGCCGCCCAGCGCCAGGGCCGGGCACCCGACGCGCTCGGGCTCGACCATCTCGCCGGCGGCCGTCGCCGCCGACCACTCGGCGTACGCCTGCGGGTCGTTGGAGGCGATCAGCTGGCAGAAGAGACCGTGGAGCGCGGGGTTTCGCTGCCGGCACCGCTCGCTGAGCCCCGTCTCGGCGACTGCCCGGGCGATCTCGCCCATTCGCCCCGCCCGCGCGAGCCTGACCCGCTCCGCGAACACGGGGCCGGCCCCCGGACGCCAGCGAAGCGCGCCGCCGATCAGGGCCAGGCCCCGCACCCGCTCGCCCAGCCGCACCGCGGCGTGCTCGGCGATCATGCAGCCCACCGAGTGGCCGACCAGTATCGCTCGCTCGATCTCCAGGGCGTCGAGCATCCGTTCCAGGTCCCGCGCCCAGAGCTCGATCGAGTAGGGGCCCGGCGGCTTCGAGCTGCGTCCCGCCCCGCGCTGGTCGTAGGCGACGACGCGGTGGCCACGCTCTTCGCAGGCGGCGAGCTGGCCCCACCACGAGTACGCCGAGCCTCCCAGGCCGTGGAGGAAGACGACGGCGGAGCCCTCGGGCGAGGCGGCGCCCCGATCCTCGTACGCGAGTTGAACGTCGTCGAGCTCGATCCGCTCGCCCATTGCAGGGGGCAGCCTATGCCCACGGAACCAGCAGAGGCCTCTCATGAGACAGCCCCCGTCGTGAGAGAATCGCCAGCGATGGGGGAGCAGGAAGCCTCGACCGCCGGCGGCTCCGCCGGATCGAAGCGGCCGGCGAACGACGAGCTGCTGCTCGCAGGCCTGCGGCGGGGCGACGAGGAAGCGTTCAGGACGCTGGTCGACGAGCAGGGCGCGTTCCTGATGCGACTGGCCCTGATGCACGTTCCGAGCCACGCGATCGCCGAGGAGGTCGTTCAGGACACGTGGCTTGCGGTCCTGAACGGGATCGACAGATTCGAAGGCCGATCGTCCTTGCGCACCTGGATCGCCAGCATCCTGCTCAACACCGCGCGCAGCCGCGGCCGGCGCGAACGGCGGGTGCTGCCGTTCTCCTTTCTCATGCGCCGCCGGGAGGAGGGTCGCGACGAGCCCGCCGTGGATCCCGACCGCTTCCAATCGCTCCGCGACTCCAATCCCGGCGCCTGGGCGCGCCCGCCCGCCGAGTGGGCCTCGCCCGAGGAGCGCCTCGGCACCGAAGAAGCGCGTGGAGTCCTGCTGGAGGCGATCGCCGAGCTCCCGGTTCGCCAGCGAGAGGTGATCGCCCTGCGCGACATCAGCGGCTGGTCGGCCGCGGAGGCGCGCAACGCACTGGGCCTCAGCGAGACCAACCAACGAGTGCTGCTCCACCGGGCGCGGTCCAAGGTGCGCGCAGCGCTGGAGCGCTATTTCGAGGAAGAAGACCGAGTGGGATGAGCACAGTCGAGACACCACCGATGCGCTGCAGGGAGCTGGTGGAGCTGATCACCGACTACCTCGAAGGCACCCTGCCCGCCTCCGAGCGCGCCCGCTTCGAACGCCACCTCACCGGGTGCGACGGCTGCCATGCCTACCTCGACCAGATGCGCGAGACGATCGGCGCCCTCGGCCGCCTCCCGCCGGAGTCGCTTTCGCCCGAGGCCGAGCGGAGGCTCCTCGACGCCTTCCGAGACTGGCGCCCCGGTATCTGAGTCCCGTTGGTTCCGACATGCGGAACCAAATGACCACAGTTATCGTGGGCGCTGCCCTACTTGCCCAAGAGCGCGCGGTTCCGTGCCTCGGCCGTAACCCCCGCCCCCCGGCGTCTCGATCCGCAGCCGGTCGCTGGGGCGGAGCTCGCCCGCCGCCTTGGACGGCAGGGGCTCGCCGTTGAGCAGGTTGCGGCCGGGCTCGCCGTCGGCGCCGCCGTCGCGCCCCCGGGGGGCGTGGCGGCGGCGCTCGGTGATCAGGGTGAAGCTCATCGGCGCCAGCGCCTCGAGCTCGCGGACGATCCCGTCGCCCCCGCGGTGACGCCCGGCGCCCCCGCTGTCGCGCCGAACGGAGAGCTCTGTGACGCGCAGCGGGAACTCCGTTTCCAGCGCCTCGGTCGGCGTGTTCAGGGTGTTGGACATCGCCACGTGGACGGCGCTGGGACCGTCGGCGTCGGGGCAGGCCCCCTGGCCGCCCCCGAGGGTCTCGTAGTAGGTGAACTCGTCACTCGCGAGAGTCAGGTTGTTCATGGTGCCCTGGCCCTGGGCGGGTGCCGGCGTGGCGCCGGCGAGCGCCTCGATCACCAACTCGGCGACCCGGCTTGAGGTCTCCACGTTGCCGGCGGCGACGGCGGCCGGCGGGCGGGCGTTGAGTAGGCATCCCTCGGGCGCGATCACCTCGACCGGGCGGAAAGCGCCGGCGGAGGGCGGCGCCTCGGGGTCGGTGAGCACGCGGACGGCGAAGAAGGCGGCCGACTTCGTCACCGGCAGGGGGCAGTTGAGGTTGCCCTCGACCTGGGGATCGGTGCCGCTGAAGTCGAGCGTCAGCCGGTCGGCCTCGATCCGCGCGGTGACTCGCAGGCGGACGTCGCGCGGCCCGGCGGCGGCGTCTGCCTCCATCAACTCCTCCGCTTCGTAGGCCCCGTCGGGCAGCTCGGCCAGACGGGCACGCGTGCGGCGCTCCGCGTAGTCGAGGATCTCTGCCATCCCGGAGCGAAGCACCGCGATCCCGTGCCTGCCGGCCAGTTCGAGCAGGCGACGCTCGCCGGTCAGGTTGGCGGCCCGTTGCGCTCGCAGGTCGGCGAGCCGCTGGCGCGGGTTGCGCATCTCGGCGGCAAGGCGCGCGAGCCGGTCGTCGTCGGCTCGGGTGGGCGGGATCACCACGCCCTCGTCCTCGAGCCGGGTGGAGAGGGCCGGCATCCCGGCCGGCGTCGGCCCGCCGACATCGGCGTGATGGGCGCGGCTGGCGGCCAAGCCCAGCAGGGAGGAGGTCCCCGGTGCGAAGACGGGCGAGATCAGGGTGATGTCCGGTAGGTGGGTACCCCCCCGGTAGGGGTCGTTGAGGATCCAGGCGTCGCCCGGGTGGTGCTCCTCGTCGAGCACGGCGGCGACCGCGTCGGGCATCGAGCCGAGGTGGACCGGGATCTGCTCGGCTTGCATCACCAGCTCCCCGGTGGCGTCGAACAGCGCCGTCGAGCAGTCGCGCCGCTCCTTGATGTTCGCCGAGTGGGCGGCGCGCACGAGCACCGCGCCCATCTCCTCGCAGGCGGCCCGCAGGGCGCCCACCAGGACCTGGAGCGTGACCGGGTCCAGCCTCTGGCTCATCGCTCGCGCACCGCGCAGATCGTCCCCCGCGCATCCACCTCGCCCCGCCAGCCCGGCGGCAGGACCAGGGTGGCCTCGGGCAGCTCGAACACGCACGGGCCTTCGGCCGTGGTGCCCGCCTCGGGCTCGCCGCGAAGCACCTCGGCCTCCGTCCACGCGCCGCCGAAGCGTGCCGGCCGCGCCGAGCGCTCCAGACGCCCCGCCGGCGCCGCCTGGGGCTGTGGCGCGGGGCCGGGGACGATCAGGGCCAGCCGCAGGTTGACCAGCTCGACCTCCGCATCGGGGTCTCGGTAGCCGTAGCGGAGCTCGTGCTCGGCGGCGAACCGCTCCGCCAGCTCGGCGGGGTTGGCGCTCGGCGACCCGGGGATTCCCAGCTCGAAGGCCTGGCCGCGGTAGCGGAGCTCGTAGGTGACCTCGGGGGCGGCTTCGGCCAGTCCCGCCCCGATGAACTCCCGCAGCTCCGAGACCTCGGAGGCGATCCGCTCGGCGGTCAAATCGGCGCCGCTGAGCAGGACGGTCCGCGCCGTGTCGCGGCGCCGCTCGGAGGCGATCAGCCCGAGCGCCGACAGGACGCCGCTGGCGCGGGGACAGAGGATCCGCTCCATGCCCAGCTCCTTGGCGAGGGCGGCGGCGTGCATCGGCCCGGCGCCACCGAACGGCATCATGGCGAAGCGGCGCGGGTCGACGCCGCGCTCCACGGTGACCACCCGAAGCGCTCTGACCATCTCCTGGTTGGCGACCCGGACGATTCCCTCAGCGGTCTCCAGCTCGCCGAGCCCGAGCGCCGTTCCCAGCC
>JBBPIK010000008.1:1336-64976 GCA_038040415.1 Actinomycetota bacterium | reverse complement strand
CGTCACCCACGACCAGGAGGAGGCGCTGACGATGTCCGACCGGATCGCGGTGATGTCGAACGGCGTGGTCCAGCAGGTGGGCTCTCCGGAAGACGTCTACGAACGTCCCCGAACCACCTTCGTCGCCGGCTTCATCGGCGTCTCCAACCTGATGCCCGGCACGGTCACCTCGGCGAGCGGCGAGCGCGGCACGATCCGCCTCGACAGCGGCCTCGAGCTGGAGATGTGGGTGGACGGCCTGGCCGCCGGCGAGCGCTGCCACGCCGTGGTCCGCCCGGAGAAGCTCTTGATCGACCACGCCGGCGAGCGCGCGCCAGACGGCCTGCCAAGCATCGAGGGATTGGTCGATGCCTCCGTCTACCTCGGCACCTCGACCCAGATCGTGGTGCGGCTCGCCGGGGACGTGAGGATGACCGTGCTCGTCCCCAACGCCGACGAAGCCGAGCGCGCCCGCCTTCCGGGTGGTGGCGCTCCCGTGCGGCTGAGCTGGGCCCCGGAGCACATTCACGTGGTGCGCGATTCCGCGCCCGAGCCCGAGACCGCGACTTCCAGTCAACCGATTTCAAGCCAAGGAGGAAATTGATGCTGACCAAGTTGGCACTGGCGTTCGCCTGCCTCGCCGCCGCACTCGGGATCGCTGCGTGCGGAAGCGACGACACCGTCGGGGGCGCCCGCGAGGGCGACGTGCAAGTCGCCGAGTCAGGGCCCGTGGAGGGGGAGTTCACCATCTCGAACTGGCCGGGTTACATAGACCCGGGCAAGGACGGCTCGGTCGCCGAGTTCGAGGAGAAGACCGGGGTCAGCATCAAGTACGTCGAGGACGTCGGCAGCAATCTGAAGTTCTTCGGCAAGTTGCAGCCGCTGCTCCAGGAAGGCGAGTCGGGCGGCCGCGACCTCTTCGTCGTCACCGACTGGATGGCGAAGCAGATGTACGAACTCGGCTATGTCCAGGAGTTCAACCCGGATGACATCCAGACCGCACTCGACAACCTGGCACCGCAGTTCGAGTCCGAGGGAGCGTACGACCCCGATCACAAGTTCTCGATCCCCTGGCAGGGTGGGATGACGGGAGTCTGGGTCCTCACCTCGGAGGCCGACGAAATCACCTCGGTCAACGACCTCTTCGATCCCAAGTACAAGGGGAGGGTGACGGTGCTCGACGAGATGCGGGACACGATCCCGCTGGTGATGAGGGGGATGGGCATCGAGAGAGAGGAGGCGACAAAGGAGGACTGGCTGGCGGCGATCGACAAGGTCGATCAGGCCGTGGACTCCGGCCAGATCCGGAGGGTCTCCGACCAGGACTACACCGAGGACCTGACGAGCGGCAACGTGGTGGCGTCGATCGGGTGGTCCGGCGACGCCTACCTGATCGGCCGCGACGACGCCGAGTGGCGCCGGCCGGTGGAGGGCTGCAACCTCTGGTTCGACATGGCGGTGATCCCGGTCGGCGCCCCGAACACGGCGGCGGCGCTCGAGTTCATCAACTTCGCCTACGAGCCAAAGGTCCAGGCCGACATCGCGGAGTTCGTCAACTACGTCACCCCGGTGGACGGCGTGCGGGAGATCCTCACCAAACGAGACCCGGCGCTGGGCGAGAACCCGCTCATCTTCCCGGACGAGGCATTCATCAAAGACTGCGTCCCCTTCTTCGAACCGCCCGGCAGCCAGGCGGACGTGGACGAGGTGAGCGAGGCGTGGTCGGAGGTCATCTCCGGCTGAAATCACTCCGCCGACATCCTCGGCTTCGCCTGCGGTGATCCGCCGGCGTCTCGTTCCCTACGGGCTGCTCGGCCCCGGCGCGATCTGGCTCGTCCTGTTCTTCGTCGTGCCGATGTACTTCATGGGCGAGCTCGCGCTGCGCTCGGGCTCGTTCACGGAGGGGTTCAACTTCACCTGGGAGTGGGCGAACTTCCCCAATTCGCTCGAGGGCCGCGGGGAGCAGATCGGCCGCACTTTCTTCTACTCGGGCACGGCGACGGTACTGGCGCTCTTGATCGCCTACCCCTTGGCCTATGCGATCGCGATCAAGGCGAGTCCCCGGTGGCGGCTGCTGTTGCTGTTCGCGGTGATCGCCCCCTTCTTCACCACCTACCTGATCCGGACGATCGCCTGGAAGACGATTCTCGCCGACGCCAGCCCGATCGTCGATGTGCTCCAGACCGTCGGGCTGCTTGCCGACGACGGCCGTCTGTTGGCGACCTCCGCGGGGGTGATCGCCGGGCTCACCTACAACTACCTGCCGTTCATGATCCTGCCGATCTACGCCAGCCTGGAGCGGATCGACCTCAGCCTGATCGAGGCGGCCAAGGACCTCTACGCCTCGGCACGCCAGGCGTTCTGGAAGGTGACGCTGCCGCTGACGGCGCCAGGAATCGTGGCCGGGGTCCTCCTCACGTTCATTCCGGCGTTCGGCGACTACGTCAACGCTGCCCTGCTGGGAAGCCCCAACCAGGCGATGATCGGAAACAGGATCCAGTCGCTCTACCTGGTCGAGCGCGACTATCCCGAGGCGGCAGCGCTCTCGTTCCTGATCATGGCCGCGATCCTGGTCGTGGTGATGATCTACCTCAGAGCCGCGGGCACGGCAGCGGTCATGGGTGAGGAGGAGCAAGCGCGCTGATGGAGTCCGCGGCGCTCCTGCGACCCGGCACCCCCCCGGCCCCCCTCCCGGCGCGCGCATGGGCGTGGCTGAGGCGGAACGCGTTGATGATCTACGCCGGGTTCGCGGTCGCCTACATGCTGGTCCCGATCGCGGTGATCGCGGTCTTCTCCTTCGCTGAGACCCCGAGGGACCGGCTCAACTTCGCGATCAGCGATGGGTTCACCCTCGAGTACTGGCAGAACGCGTTCTCCGTCGTCGAGCTGAATGAGGCGACGCTCCTCTCGCTGGAGCTGGCGGGGCTCGCAACCTTGATCTCGACCGCGATCGGCACCCTGATGGCGCTGGCGCTGGTGCGCCACCGGTTCTTCGGCCGCAGAGCTACGAACCTTCTGATCCTGCTGCCGATCGCCACGCCCGAGATCGTGATCGGTGCGGCGCTGCTGTCGATGTTCATCATCTACAGCGTCTCGCTCGGGTTCACGACGCTGCTGATCGCCCACGTCATGTTCTCGATCAGCTTCGTGGTCGTCGTGGTGCGCTCGCGCCTGATCGGCTTCGACCGCTCGATCGAGGAGGCCGCGGCCGACCTCGGGGCGACGCCTGTCCAAACCTTCCGCTACGTGACCCTGCCGCTGCTGGCGCCGGGCGTAATGGCCGCCGCCCTGCTCGCCTTCGCGCTCTCCATCGACGACTTCGTGATCTCGAACTTCAACTCCGGCACCACGGAGACATTTCCCCTCTACGTTTTCGGCGCCGCGGCACGGGGCATCCCGGTGCAGGTGAACGTGCTGGCGACGATTCTCTTCATGTTCACGGTGACTGCGATCGCCCTGGTCCTGTGGCAGCAACGCCGCGCCGAGCGGATGGCGTCGGTGCGGCCGGAGCAGGAGGAGACGGGAACCACTCCGCTGCTGACCGGCCCGGCGACCCATTCGGGCTAGCGACGAAGTCGCCGCGGCTCGCCCTGCCGGCGACCTCCCTGTCACCGGCGACGGGCTCGCTTCCCGCACCGCTCGCATCCTGCTCGCTGATACGGAGGTGCCTGCCGGGTGAGGCCTGGGCCCTCGCCCGCCGCATCCGGCTTCGCCGGATGACCGGTCGCCTGCGGCTCCCTGGGAGGCGAAGCCGAGGCTTCCGGCGGAGTGATTCGCTAAAGGCCGAGGTCGCGGGCGATGCCGGGCTTGTGCGCCTCGATGTATACGAACACCGGGTGCGGCCCGCCCGGCGCGTGCTCGACCTGCACCTGCGCGTCGGCGGGCGCCTGCGAGCGAATGCGGTCGGCCAGCTCCGCGGCGCGATTCTCGGTCGGCGCGCCGACCAGCAGGTGCCTCCAGCGGCGGTGCACGTCCAGTCCCTCGTCCTCGAGCCGCCGCGCAAGGTCGTGCGTCTCGCGCAGCGAGGGCAGATCCACTCGAACCTCCCACTCGTCCTGGCCGGCACGCTCCTCCGCGATCTCGTACCGCGCCTCCCCTGCCGCTCGCTCATCGTCGGTGCTCGGAAGCGGCGCCGAGGGTTCCTTCCACGCCTCCTCGTCGGGATGCCAGCGGGTCAGCGCCGTCTCCGCGCTCAGGCCCTCGGCGGCAGCCAGGTCGCGCGCCACCCGCTCGGCCTCCCGCGCCTGTGCCTCGGTCGCCGCGTAGAGGAACATCTTCGGCCCGTCGCGGGTGACGATCACCCGGTCGCCGAGCCGCTCCCGGGCCTCGTCGTCGAGGTCAAGGGAGCGCAGCCGCTCCCCGAGCGTCAGCCCGTGCTCCTGGTCTTCGAGGTCGACCTCGACCCGCCATTCCTCGGCCATCGGCGGAAGTCTCTCATGGCCGCTCCGGGACGCGCCATCCCATCGGGGGCGATCGCGAGCTAGCATCGCCGCCGTGGAGGAGCCGGAGACGAGGCTGAGCTGGCACTGAGGGCGGTCGACGGCTCCGCGGGCCCTCCATGGGAGCGTCCCCTCGCCGGGACGCTTGACCGGCTGATCGTCGACTCGGAGCTGCTCGCCGGCAACCCGCTTTCCGACCCTTCGCGGCGTCCGCTCCAGGTCTATCGTCCGCCCGGGGTCGACGCCGATCATCCCCGGGCGCTGCCGAGCATCTATGTGGTCCAGGGATACTTCGGCCAGCTCGACTCCTGGTGGCGTCGCGAGCCCTTCGAGCCGAACGTCTTCGAGCGGGTGGATGCGATGTTCGCCGCCGGCGACTGCCCCGCCGCAATCGTGGTCTTCGTCGACGCCTGGACCTCGTACGGCGGCTCCCAATTCCTGAATTCCACGGGGACCGGCCGCTACCAGGACTACCTGTGCGACGAGGTGGTCAGCTTCGTCGACGGCCGTTACCCGACGGCGGCCGACCGCGACCACCGCGGGATCACCGGCAAGTCATCGGGAGGCTACGGCGCGATGGTGGTGCCGATGATGCGCCCCGACGTCTTCGGCGCCCTCGCCTCGCACGCCGGCGATGCCTTGTTCGAGTGCTCCTACGTCCCCGGCTTTCGCGAAACCGCCCGCAAGCTCCGCGATGAGTTCGAGGGGTCCTACGACACCTTCTTCGAGCGCCTCGCCGAGGCCGACCGCTTCGACATGGGCAGGTTCGGAACCCCGCTGATGAACTACGGCTGCGCGGCCTGCTTCTCGCCCGATCCCGATCGCCCCGGCAAGCCGCTCTTGCCCTTCGAGGTCTCGACCGGGCGCCTCGTGGACGAGGTCTGGGAGCGGTGGCTGGAGCTCGACCCGGTGAGGATGGCGCCGAGGCACGCCGACGCCCTGCGCTCGATGCGCCGCATCTACCTCGACGCGGGCCGCGGTGACGAGTGGTATCTCGACCTCGGGGCCCAG
The DNA here is from genome assembly GCA_038040415.1 of Actinomycetota bacterium. Lineage (GTDB taxonomy): Bacteria > Actinomycetota > Thermoleophilia > Solirubrobacterales > 70-9 > AC-56. Next base: position 59,547 of record JBBPIK010000008.1, on the reverse strand, counting down.
GCGTTCGCCGGCGAGCTCGAGAAGCTCGGGGCCTCCCACACGCTGGAGCTGTTCGACGGCAAGCACGGCGGCCTCGGCTATCGATACCCGGCAGCGATCCGCGAGCTGGTGCTGGCGCTCGGCGCCTAGCGCCCGAGCTGGATGCCGAGTCGGTCCGGCAACCCGGCAATGGCGCGGGTCAACCGGCCGGGCGGGCGGCCCTCCTCCTCGAATCGCTCGCGGCGCAGCACGGCGGCGCGGACGATCATGCCGCCGGCGTAGCGAAGCGGCTCCGGGGGCACTCGCACCCGCGGCGGCTCGACGATCGGCAGCCGGGTGACCTCGTCGCGCCGGTCGAGGGCCAGCGAGGCGAGGATGCGCCCGGCGATCCGCGAGGGCGCAACCCCGTTCCCGGTGTAACCGAAGGCGTAGTGAACGCGGTCGCGGTGGAGGCTGCCGACCATGGGCAGGTGGGTCGGGGAGACGTCGATTGGGCCGCCCCAGGCGTGCTCGACCCGCCGTCCCCGGAGCGCCGGGAAGAAGCGGACAAGCTGGCGCTCCACCTCGGCGACCACGCCGCGGTCCAGCTCCACGCGGCCGTTCAGGCGGCCGCCCGGCGCCAGCCGGCCGCCTCCCCAGCCGAAGACGATGCGTCCGTCGGGCGTGGTGCGGAAGTAGTGGACCAGCGCCCGCGAGTCGGTGATGCACTCGCCGCCCGTCCAGCCGAGCTCGGCGAGCACGTCGGGCACCGGCTCGGTGATCACCACGTGGCTGGAGGTGACTGTGAGCCGCCGGCGCAGCGGGCGGTGGCCGGCGAGCGCCGGGCCGGTGGCGAGGGCGGCTCGGGGCGCGCGCACGGAGCCACGATCGGTCCGCGCCTCGACCCCCTGGCCGATCGCTGCCAGCCGCCGGACTCGCGAACCCTCGAAGATGCTCACCCCGCGCTCCCGCAGGCGAGCGCGGAGCCCTAGCGCCAATCGTGCCGGCTGAACCGTGGCGGCAACGGGATAGAAGGCCCCGGCTCGGAAGATGGGGGAATCGCAGCGGCTCCGCACCTCGGCCTCCGACAGCGGCCGGCAGACGCCGGCAACGCCCAGATCCGAGCAAGCGTCGGTGACCGTTCGCCAGGAGCCGTCGTGCGCCGGAGCCGTGGAGACCTGAAGGTAGCCGCCGGCCCGGTACCAAGCGTCCACCCGTTGCTCCTCGCACCAGCGCCCAATCTCCCCAACCGCCTCCTCAGCCGCCCGCGTCAGCCGCAGCGCGGCCGCGTCGCCGAAGCGCTGCCGAAGCGCCGGGAGGCTGAACCACATCGCGTTCACGAATCCGCCGTTGCGCCCGCTCGGCCCCCCGCCGCAGCGCCCGGCCTCCAGCAGGACCACGCGCGCCTCGGGGTCGAGCTCCGAGACAAACCAGGCCGTCCACATCCCCGTGTATCCGCCGCCCACCACCACCAGGTCGGCGTCGAGCTCGCCCTCCAGCGGCGGGAGCTCCGCGTTGGGCTCGGCCTCCTGGAGCCACCAGCCGCGCGCGGTGTGCACGGTGGCCACGTTCACCCCGTTCCCGCAGAAAGCCTCGCCGGCGAGACCCCCGGCGCGATCAGCGAGGCGACTCGGCGGCGAGCTTCTCGTGGAGCTCGATCAGCTCGCGCTGCACGTTCCGAGGCCGGTCGTCCGGTCGCCGCCGAGTCCAGCTCCCATCCGAGCCGAGAACCCAGGCGTTGGTGTTGTCGGCCAGGGAGCGATCCAGCACGTCGATGAGCTCGGCGCGGATTCTGGGATCCTCGACCGGGGCGACCAGCTCCACCCGCTTGTACAGGTTGCGGGGCATCAGGTCGCCCGAACCGATGTAGATCCGTTCCTCCTCCCCGGGTCGCTCGAACGAGAAGATCCGGGAGTGCTCGAGGAAGCGCCCAACGACCGAGACCACTTCGACGTTGTCGGAGACCCCGGCGACCCCGGGCCTCAGCGCACAGATGCCTCGCACGTTGAGCTCCACGCGGACGCCGGCCTGCGAGGCCCGGTAGAGCGCCCGAATCGACGGCGCGTCGAGAAGCGCGTTCATCTTCATCCGGATCCGAGCCGGCCGATCGGGTGAATGCGACTCGATGGTGCGCTCGATCTCGCGCAGGATTCCGTCCTGGAGGTTGAAGGGCGCGACCAGGACCCTGCGATAACCGCGCGGCCGCGAGTAGCCGGTCAGGTAGTTGAACATCTCGGCGAGGTCGGCGCCGACCTCGGGGTCCGCCGTGAACAGGCCGAAGTCGGTGTACAGGCGGGCCGTCTTGGGGTTGTAGTTGCCGGTGCCGATATGCGCGTAGTGGCGCACGCCGCCGCCCTCGCGACGGACGATGAGAATGCACTTCGCGTGGCTCTTCAGCGCCGGGAGGCCATAGACGACGTGCACGCCGGCCTGCTCCAGCTTCTTCGCCCACCTGATGTTGGCCCGCTCGTCGAAGCGCGCCTTCAACTCCACCATGCAGACCGCCTGCTTGCCCCGCTCCGCGGCCTCGATCAGCGACGGGACCAGCGGCGAGTCGGCGCTCGTCCGGTACACGGTCTGCTTGATCGCCAGCACGTCGGGGTCGTCGACAGCCTGCTTGACGAAGCGGTCGACCGAGCTGGTGAACGAGTCGTACGGATGATGGACGAGGATGTCCGCCTCCCGGATCGCCCCGAAGACATCGGCCTCCGCCCCGTCCTCGCCGAGCAGTCGCGGCTGCGTGACGGGGGTGTGGGGCGGGTCGCGCAGCTCGCTGAAGCCGCGCACTCCCGCTACGTCCCACAGATCGGAGAGGTCGAGCAGCCCCTCGTTCTCATAGAGCTGGCGCTCGTCGATCCGCAGCGCATCGCGGAGCTGCTCGCGCAGCCTCGGGCTGGTGGCCTGGTCCACCTCAAGCCGCACGACCTCGCCGAAGCGGCGCCGGCGAAGCTCCTCCTCGACCGCTTGGAGCAGGTCGTCGGCCTCGTCGGAGACGTCGTAGTCGGTGTCCCGGGTGACTCGGAAGAAGGAATGGTCCGTGACCTCCATGCCCGGGAACAGGGAGCCCAGGTTGGCGGCGATCAAGTCCTCGAGCGGAACGAGCGTCGCCCCTCCCTCGCCGATCCTCACGAAGCGCCCCAAGAGCTCCTTCGGCACCTTCACCCGGGCAAGCACCTCGGTGCCCTGGTCGGGGTCGTGCAGCGTGACGGCGAGGCTCAAGGAGAGGTTCGAGATGTACGGGAAGGGGCGGCCGAGGCCGATCGCCAGGGGCGTCAGCGCCGGAAAGATGCTCTGCTCGAACGCCTGCTCGAGCTGCTCGCGCTCGGCCGGGCTTGCCCGATCCGGCGAGATGATCCGGATCCCGTGCTCGGCGAGCGCCGGGCGCAGCTCGCGCTCGAAGCATCGCGCCAGCCGCCCGCGCTGGCCGAGCACCAGCTTGCGGATCGCGTCGATCTGGTCGTTGGTGCTCATTCCGTCGGCGCCCCGCGCATCGACCCCGGCCTCGAGCTGGTCGTGGAGGTTCGCCACCCGCACCATGTAGAACTCGTCCAGGTTCGACTCCCAGATCGCACAGAACTTGGCCCGCTCCAAGAGCGGTACCGAGGTGTCCTCGGCAAGCTGAAGGACGCGATCGTTGAAGTCGAGCCAGGAGAGCTCGCGGTTGAAGTACAGGGAGGAGTCCTCGAGGTCGGGCGTCGGCGGCGCGTAGGCGGGTGCGCCAGGGTCTTCGACCGCGCCCGTCGTGGCCTCAGCCGCCTGCTTCGGATCTACAGCGCTCACCCCTCGGTCATGCTAGCGGTGGGGTGGTGCTCAAGCTCACGGCGCGCCCGCTCCGCCCGCCTGGCCGCCCTGCGGCGCTCCTTGACGGCCCGCAGGTGCCGGTGGACCACCTGCTCCAGCATCTCCCAGGTGCGGGCCCGCTCCTGCCCCGCCCAGAACTCGCGGAACCGGTCGAAGAGCAGCGGGCGTCGCGCCTGGACGTAGACCGCGAGCACCTCGAGGCCTCGGTAGGCGGTCCGGTGCTGCGCGCGCCCGGCTAGGCGGGGATCGAGGTCAGGTGAATCCCCGGCGGACTCCCGCACGGCTGCCGCGTCCTCGGCCCGAAGCGCCGCCAGGTGCGCCTCGATCCGGGGCAGCATCACGTCGCAGTCGTGCAGCTCGCCGAGCAGGTCCTGAAGGTCGCGCGCCCGGCGCCGCGCCGTCTGCGCGGGCTTGCCGAAGCAGAACTCGGTCGTCTCGAGGATGTAGCGAAGCCGCTTGGCGGCAATGCGCATGTCGTGCTGGTCGCCGGTGCGCTCGAACTCAAGCGCGGCGGGGGCAAAGGACAGCATCTCGTCGAGCCGGACACGGATGATTCGAGCCGCGTTGTCCGCCAGCGGCCCACGCGGGTCGAGCTTTTTGACACGCCTGGTCTTCAAGTCTCGCCCTCCCGCGCTGCCTCGGCGGCCGCGACGAGCTCCGAGAGGAGCTCACTCAGGGCGGCGAGCTGGCCCGCTTCGACGAACGGCGCCAGTCCTTCATTCGCCTCCGCCTGCTCGGCCCGCAGCCGCTCGATCAGCGTCTGCACCCCTGGACGGTCCGGGGAAGGGATCCCGGCCGCGAACTCCTCGAGGGCGGCGATCGCGACATCGCGGTCTCGGCGTTCGCCCAGCGCGTCGGCGATCGCCTTGACGTGGGAGAGCGCGGCGCCGAACTCCTTGGGAGGAAAGCACGGTTCGAATATCTCGAGCGCCGCTCGGAGCCGCCGAGTCGCCACCCGCATGTCGTGGACGCGCTCGATATCGACCACGTTGAGCACGTCGTAGGCATGATCGGCGACCTCGCGAGCCCTGACCGAGACGATCTTCGCGGCAGCCCCCGCGTATTGATCCTCTGCCGCCAGGTTCGGGATCGCTCGCGCCCGCGCCACGGCCGCCCACGATAGCTACTGCGCGGGCGCTGCCTCGCCGCGATCGTTGATCCGGTCCCGCCGTTGCACCGCCACGGCCTCCAACTCCCGTTCCAGGTCGCTCAGAAAAGGAAGGCTGGGGTGACCGGCCCGTAGCGCCTCCAGTGTCTGCTGATAGTGGGCGAGCTGCTTCTCGGAGGCGGAATCGGCATCGGCCCGCAGGTGGGGCATCTTCGCGAGCTTGTCGGCGGCGTAGATGGCCGCCGGGCGGAATCCGCGCGCCGTGACCCTGGCGCGATGCTCGGCCTTGCGCGCCTCGTACGACGAGATCCTCTCATCCTCGGTCATCGTCTCCACCAGCGCTGCGATGCCGGAGCCGAAGCGCTCGGCGACCTGGGAGAGGTCGCTGCCCGTCGACTCCACCACGTCATGCAATAGACCGGCAGCGATAACTTCCTCATCGAACCCGGCCTGGTTGAGAAGGCTGGCGACCTCAACCGAATGGCGGAGCTTGGCCTGACCGCGCCTGCCCTCCTCACGGTACGCCCCTTGCGCGAACAGAAGAGCGCCTTCGAGGAGGTCCGAGCCTCGAACGAAGTCAGGAAGGGTGAGCTTAGGGTGGTGGGGCGCCATACGGTCCTGCGAGCGGGAGGCTACCCACTGCACCCGGCCCCTGCCGTGGCAAGCCGTTAGGCGGCGATGGCGCGGGGGGTGCCGTTGGCGGCGCCGTTCAGCAAGTCGAGGATGACGCCCTCGCGGAGCCCGCCCTTGCCGATCTGGAGCGGCTGGCCGAGCAGCTCCGACAGCTTCTCCAGCAACAGCACGCCGGTGGGCAGGATGCGAACCCGGCGCGCATCGAGCTCGAAGCGCCTCGCGACCTCGGCAATCGGAGCGCCCGTCAGCACCCGGACGGCCCGCTCCAAGGTCTCGTACTCGAGCGCCGCTCCGACCAGCGCGCGGAGCGACGTGGCGCTGCCACCGACGGCAACAGCCTGGTCAGGGTGCTCGAATTCGATCCCGTCGAAGAACTCCGCAACGTATTCGCGGACCGCCCGCAGCTCAGCGGGTGAGGGCGGATCGTTGGACAGGAAGTCGTCACCGAGCGTGCCGGAGCCGATCTTGAACGACTGGACGGAGCGCAGCCCCTCGGAGGCGTTGCCCAGGACGACCTCGGAGGACCCACCGCCGACGTCGACGACCGCGACCTCCCCCTCGACGGGATGGCCCAGGGTCTTGGTCGCGCCGAGGAAGGCGAGGCGGCCCTCCTCATGCTCGCTGAGCACGTCCACCGGCACCCCGGCCACGCGCGAGATCTCGGCCACGATCTCCTCCCGATTGGTTGCCTCGCGAATCGCCGCAGTGGCGACGGTCCGAATGGCTTCGGCTCCGACCTCCTCGGCAAGGCGCACCTGGGTGGCGACCACCTCGGCAACCTCGGCAACCTTCTCGGCGTCGACGGCGCCGTTGTGCTGCGAGGCCTTGCCGATCCGCGTGTAGGCGCGCTGCTCCATGGCTTTTCGAAGCTGTCCTTCGGTGTGCTCGGCGACGAGCACACGCGTCGTGTTCGAGCCGATGTCGATCGCTGCGTAGAGCATGAGGTGGCGATCTTTTCAGACGGAACGGATGCGGCACCTCACCTCACGGCCAAGCGCCGGTAACGGCCCGTTCACAGGCGCTTCACGGCTCCTTCACGGCGTCCCGCCGAGGGGCGTCCAAACTGGTTTCGGAATGCGCACGGACTGGCCCGCGAACCGGCTCGGCCTGAATGTCCCAATCGGCTGGTGGGCTGCGCCGCCCCTCCTGAAGTCATTCGAGGCCGCGGGCTTTGCCCGGACCCAGGTCCAAGCGCCACCGGTCTCGGTTCTATCCGACCCACGCCTTCGCAGGCCTCACGCGAGGGCGCTTGCAGCGGCGCTCGCGACCAGCGGCCTGGAGCCCGTGGTTCACGCACCGCCGGGTCTCAGGCTGGGAGCCCGGGACGGTGACCGCGCCGCCGAGGGCCTGCTCGCCTACGCGGCCGAGATCGGCGCCACACACGTCGTCTACCACGCCTGCGACCTGCCGGATGCCCCCGAGAGCGAGGACGCGCTCCTGTTCGAGTCACGCTCGCTTGCCGCCCTGTCTCTGCGCGCCGAGCGGCTGGCCGTCACGATCGCAATCGAGAACCTGGCGCCGGTCTTCCCCGGACCCGAGCCCCTGTCCGCCAGCCCGATGGTCCTCCGGGGCCTCGCAAACCGGATCGGCTCGGAGCGCGTGGGCCTGTGCCTGGACGTCGGCCACGCCCACATCGTGGCCGAGCGCCGCCACACCTCGCTCGAGGCGCTGATTGAGCCCGTGCTCGACACGGTGGCGCTTTTCCACCTCCACGACAACCTGGGCGCCCGCTGGCAACCGCGCGGCCCGGAGAGCGGCGTCGACCCCTTGAGGCTCGACCTCCACCTGGCGCCTGGGCGGGGCACCCTCCCATGGGAGCGGCTGGCTCCTGCCCTCGCCGCTCACGGGGCGCCCCTGATGCTCGAGGTGCACCCGCCGTACCGCCCCACGGCGGAGGAGCTGTACGGCTGTGCCAAGCAGCTGTTGAGCCCAGCGGGCGGCCTCGGGACTCGGCCGGTTGCGGCCGGCACCGCCGCAGTCTGAGCGGTCGCCTTCGCCGTCGGAGGTCGGGGACTAGGCCGAGGAGGGCTGGGGGAGGGCGTCCCCGCCCGGATGCGAGGCGTCCTCGAACTCGCGGAAGAGCCCGGTGACCAGGAAGGCGACCTGCTCGCCGACGTCGACGGCGTTGTCGCCTATCCGCTCCAGCGCCCGGGCCACCAGCATCATGGTCATCGCCCACTCGCGGCGGTCGAGCTCGTCGCCGATCTCGATCGCCCGGCGAAAGCACTCCTTGTTTAGGTTGTCGATCACGTCGTCCTGGCGCACCAGGTCGCGAGCCATCTGGATGTCGCGATCCGCGAAGGCGCGCTTCGCCTGCCTGATCTGCCCGCGCAGCGACTTGCCCATCGTCACCAGGTTCTTCAGCATCCGCTCGTCCGCGGGCGGCTCGTGGCCGGCCATCGGAATCAGCTTGGCGATGTTGACGCATTGGTCGCCCATCCGCTCGATGTTCTTCATCACGTGCAAAAGCGCGGCGATCAGGCGCAGGTCCGTGGCCACCGGGGCCTGGGTCGCGAGCAGCGTCAGGATCGCCTGGTGGATCTCCAGGTAGCGGCCGTCGATCACGTCGTCGTCGGCGATCACCAGCTCGGCCAGCTCGATGTCCTGGTGCTGGACCGCCTCGACGGTGCGATCGAGCGCTGAGATCACAAGCTCGAGGCCATCCAGCGCCCGCCCCTCGAGCCGCTGGAGCTCATCGCGATAGTGGAGGCGGATCTCGTCCGGGGCCATCAGCCCACCTTTCCTGTCACGTAATCCTCGGTTCGCCGGTCGCTGGGATTGGTGAAGATCTTCTCGGTCTCGTCGTATTCCACCACGCGGCCGGTGCGGTGCTTCTCACTGGCGTCCAGCTCGACGATCAGGAACGCCGTGCGGTCGGAGATGCGCGCCGCCTGCTGCATGTTGTGGGTGACGATCACGATCGAGTAGTCCTGCTTGAGCTCCAGCATCAGGTCCTCGATCTTTCCGGTCGAGATCGGGTCGAGTGCCGAGCAGGGCTCGTCCATCAGGATCACGTCCGGATCCACGGCCAGGCAGCGGGCGATGCACAGCCGCTGCTGCTGGCCGCCGGACATCCCGTAGGCGTTCGCGTCCAGACGATCCTTGACCTCGTCCCAGAGGGCGGCGCGGCGAAGGGCCCGCTCCACGCGAGCGTGCACGTCGTCCTTCATCCGCAGCACCCGGGGCCCGAAGGCGATGTTGTCGAAGATCGACTTCGGGAACGGGTTCGGCTTCTGGAACACCATCCCGATCCGCTTGCGGACCTCCACCGGGTCGACCTGGCTCCCATAGAGGTCCTGGCCGTGGTAGAGCACTCTGCCGTCCACGCTCGCCGTGGGGATCAGGTCGTTCATCCGGTTCAGGCACCGGATCAGGGTGCTCTTGCCGCACCCGGAGGGCCCAATCAGGGCGGTGATGTGGTTGCGGTAGACGTCCAGAGAGACGTCGGCAACGGCGGGGATGCCGTCGTAGGAAACGGTCACCTCGCCCAGCTCGAAGACCGCCTCGCCGGCGAACTTGGGCCGCCCGCCGGCGTCCTCCCGGCTGCGCACGGTCGTATGGATCTCGGGCGTGGCGCGCTCGCGCTCCACCCGCTCGGGGTCAGTCACCTTGGGAAACACTATCGACCACCTACCACTTCTTCTCGTATTTGTTGCGGAGCCAGATAGCCACCGCGTTCAGCAACAGCAGGACCGCGAGCAGCACGATCATCCCGGCGGCCGCCAGGTTCTTGAACTCCTCCTGCGGCTGTGAGATCCAGTTGAAGATCTGGAGCGGCAGGACGGTGAAGTCGCTGCCCAGCCCGCTCGGGTAGAAGCTGAGGTAGGCCGCGCCGCCGACGACGATCAGGGGGGCCGCCTCGCCAATCGCCCTGGAGACCGCGAGGATCACCCCGGTCGCGAACCCCGGCACGGAGGCGGGCAGCACCTGTTTCCAGATCGTCTGCCACTTGGTCGCGCCGAGGGCCATCGAGCCCTCGCGGATCGAGGGTGGTACGGCGCGGATCGCCTCGCGCCCGGCGATCACCACCACCGGCAGGACCAGCAGAGCGAGGGTGAGGCCCGCGGCGAGGACCACGTGGCCGAGGCTGAGCGGGCCGCGCACCAGGAAGGCCAGGCCGAGGATGCCGTAGACGATCGAAGGAACCGCGGCGAGGTTCTGGATGTTCACCTCGATGAACCGGTTGTACCAGCGGTCGCGGTCCGCGTACTCCTCCAGGTAAACGGCGCTGGCCACGCCCACGGGGACGATGAAGGCGATGCAGACCCCGATCACCCAGAGCGTCCCGACCAGGGCCGACCCGATCCCGGCCCTGGCGGGGAGCGATGACCCGAGGTTGGTGATGAAGTCGAGGCTCAGCTGGCCGACGCCCTTCATGAACACCTGGATCAGCACGGCGGCGAGTGTGATCAACGCGACCCCGAGGCAGGCGAGCATCCCGCCCTTGAAGGCCAGGTCCTTGACCCGAGCGACTCGCGGCGTCCGCGGGATGGTCAGCGCCGGGGCCGGCACGGTCGCGGCCGTCGCGTCCGGCGGGGGTGCCGGCGGGGGAGCGCTCATTCGTAAGCCTGCCTGTACTTGCGCACGAAGCGGATCGAGATCGCGTTCATGATCAGGGTCAGTACGAAGAGGGTCATGCCGCAGGCGAAGATCGCGTAGTAGCCGACCGTTCCGGCTGGGTTGTCGCCCTTCGCCGTTGCGCCGATGAAGGTGGTGATCGTCTCGAAGGGCTGGGTCGGGTCGAGTCCCGTGTTCGGGATCTGGCCTGCCGCGATCAGGGCGATCATGGTCTCGCCGATCCCCCGCGAGACGCCGAGCACAATCGCCGCGACGATGCCCGACAGAGCCGCGGGAAAGACAACCCGAGTGGAAGTCTGGAGTTTGGACGAGCCCAGCCCGAACGATCCCTCGCGAAGAGCGCTGGGGACTGCCGACATCGCGTCCTCGGCAACCGAGGCAATCGTGGGAACGATCATGATCCCCATCACCAGGCCGGCGGAAAGCGCGTTGAAGACCTGCACGTCCAGGCCGAGGAAGTCATGCACGATCGTGGGCGTGACGAAGGTGAGGGCGAAGAAGCCGAGCACCACGGTGGGAACGCCGACCAGGACCTCGAGGACCGGCTTGGTCAGGCGCCGCGTTCGCGGGCTCGCGTACTCGGAGAGGTAGACCGCCGAGCCAAGCCCCACCGGGATCGCCACGAGGACCGCGATGGCGGTCACCAGCAGCGTGCCATTGATCAGCGGCCAGATGCCGTACTCCGCCGGTTCGAAGAGCGGCTTCCAGTCCCCATCCGTGATGAACGCCACGACCCCGACGTCCTGGAAGAACTTGATCGTCTCGTTCAGCAGAGAGGCGACGATGCCCAGCGTGGTCAGCACCGAGATCATCGCCGCGCCGAACAGGCCCGCCCTGATCGCCTCCTCACCCCAGCGACGGCGACCGGCACCGAGGACCGGTGTCCCCGGCGCCGCCTCGCCCGCCGCTCTTGTTCCGGCTTCCACCGTGGAGCGCCCCGGCGCCGGCTACCCGCCTAGCCGCTCGCCTTCTCGAGGGCGGACGTCGCCTCGGTGGCCTGTGAGCTGTCCAACGGGACGATCTGCGCCTGGTCAGCGATCGTCTCGTAGTTGTCCACCACGTACTGCATGTACGCCTTCACCTCCGGCTTGGAGATCGCGTCGGCGCCCGGGTACATGAACAGGGGGCGTGACAGCGGCGCGTACTCGCCGGACTGGATCGTCTCGTTGCTCGGCGCCACGCAGCCCTTGCCGTCGTCGACCGAGACCAGATTCAGCGCGTCCTGGTTCTGCGCGTAGTAGGAGAACCCGAAGTAGCCCAATCCGTTCTGGTCACCGGAGACTCCCTCGACGAGCACGTTGTCATCCTCGGACGGCTGGTAGTCGTCCCGGCTTCGGCCCTCGAGGCCGTTGATGACGTCGGTGAAGTAGTCGAAGGTGCCGGAGTCGGTTCCCGGTCCGAAGAGGCTCACTTCGGCGTCGGGCAGCGGCTGGCCTGTGTCCGCGTCCTCGCCGAGCTCGCTGTAGTTGGTGACGGTCGGGCTGTTCCAGAGTTGCTTCAGCTGGTCCGTGGTCAGGCAGCTGATCTCGAGGGCGGGATTGGTGGTGATCGAGATCCCGTCGTTGGCCACGGGAATCTCGGAATAGGCCACGCCACCGCTCTTGCAGGCGTCGACCTCCTCGGGCTCGATCGGCCGCGAGGCGTCGGAGATGTCGATCTCGCCGGCGCAGAACTTCTCGAAGCCGCCGGAGGTGCCGGCCTCGCCGACGCTGATCTTGACGTTCGGGTTGTCTTCGTTGAACAGCTCGGCCGCCGCCTGGGCGAACGGGAACACGGTGCTCGATCCGTCCACCCTGATGGTGCCGGAGAGGTCGCTGCTGCCCCCTCCGTCGTCGCCGCCGCACGCCGAAATCCCGATGGCGAGCAGGCCGCAGGCGGACATGGCAAGTAGGGACTTGCGAGAAATCAATTCGAGAGGCTCCTTCGTTTCGGTAGGACTGCGGCAGCGTCCCAGCGGCGATGAGCAGACCTGTTACCGGCAGGTGGCCAGCCTGTGAAAAACCTGTGAAGCAGTGCCCCGAAACGGATTATCCAGGCACCAAAGGGCTTAGGGGTGAGGTTTGGGAGCCGTCTCTGGGAAGGAGGCGGCTCTTAGGAGACTGCGGGTTTGAAGGCCTCGACCCCCGGAGCCTCGGGTGCTCCTTCGCCGGCGCCCCGCTTGCCCGGCGTCAGCTCGGCGCCGGGCGCCACCGGCTGGGGATCGAAGCGGTAGCCGATCCCGAAGTGGGTGTGGATGTACTCCCACCCCGGGGAGCGCTTCTGCAGCTTCGAGCGAAGCTTCCGCACGAAGACGTCCACCGAGCGATCGCCATGGATCATCGAGTAGCCCCAGACCCGCCGGTAGACCTCGTCGCGCTCGAGCACCTTGCCGGCGTGCTCGGCGAGCACTCCCAGGAGCTCGAACTCACGGCGGGTGAACTCCAGGCTCTCGCCGCCGACGTAGGCCTGGAACCTGTCGGGCCTGATCTCCAGCTCTCCCGCCACCAGCGGCCCGAGGTCCTCGCGTGTCTGACCGCGGCGGTGCCGGCGGACGACGGCCTCGATCCGCGCCATCACTTCCTCGGGGTGGCACGGCTTCGAGATCCAGTCGTCGGCGCCCAGGCGGAGCCCGCGGACGCGCTGGGCCACCGTGGCGCCCTGGGTGCAGACGATGACCCCGAGGCCGGGCAGCATCCCGCAGACCCGCTCCAAGAACTCCCAGGCGAGCGGGCCGAGCAGAGTGGGGTCGACGAGGAGGGCGTTCAGCTTCATCGCCGCCAGCTCCTCGGCGGGCACGGGGCCCGAGAGGATCCGGTACTGGTAGCCGGACCCGTCGAGGCGCTTGGCGAGCACGCGAAGAAAGCCGGAGTCGTCGTCGATGACGGCTATTCGGAGTGTTGCCGTTTGGACGCTCACGCTCATAGGGCTTGGATGGTGCGTGGCCGCGAGGCAAGGGCCGGATTCCCCGACCCCGCCTCGCACGTCTGAGCCGGACACCATGGTAATGGCGTCATGGTCGTCATGGCAACCTCGTGCGCAGAGCTTCACAGAACTTTTACAAGGTGCTTCTCGGAATATTCACCATGGGTCCGAGACACGTCACGAGACTGGCGGTCAACGAGAAGTCCTCTCTCGTGCGGCGCGCGACTCACTCACACCTGCCCCGGGTCGCGCGCCTTCCTCTTGATTGGCGCCTCTGTTGCTCACGCGGCAACAGAGAGCGCCTGCGGGTGCCAAGCGATCAGAACGTGGCGCCGCGGACCCCGGTGGCGATCAGCAGCAACAGCACGATCCCGAGGAGCACGCGGTAGACGACGAAGACGTCGTAGCTCCGCCGCCGCACGAACGCGAGCAGGCCGGCGATCGCCAGGTATCCGGAGACCGCGGCCGCGATTGTGCCGACGATCATCGGGCCGGCGACGCCCTCCGGGAGCCCCTCCGTGGCCGCGCCATAGCCTTCGAAGGCGACAGCGCCGGCGGTCACGGGGGTGAGCAGCAGGAACGAGATGCGAGCGGCGGAATCGCGGTCGAGCCCCAAGAAGCGCCCGGCCGAGATCGTGATCCCAGAACGCGAGACCCCGGGCGCCAGCGAGAGCACCTGGGCCAGCCCGATGTAGAGGCCCTGGCGCGGCCCGACTTCCTCGAGTCCGTGTCGCTGCGGGCGGCGATCCGCGTACCCGAGAACCAGCGCGAAGACGATGATCAGGATCGCGATCTGCCACGGATCGCCGAGGTGATCCGCGATCAGGCCCTCGCCGAGTCCGCCGGCGATCACCGCCGGGATCGTGCCGACCACGATTGCCCATGCAAGCCGCTCCTCGGACCCTCCGATTGCCCGCCTGCGAAGCGACCCCCACAGCGCGCGCAGCAGGCGCGCGATGTCTTTCCTGAAGTAGATCACCACCCCGGTCAGCGTCCCAGCATGGAGCGCCACGTCGAAGGTCCTGTTGAAGTCCTCGTTGTCCTGGAGGAAGTGGTAGTCCTGAAGCCAGGGAACGAGAATCAGGTGACCGGAGGAGGAGATCGGCAGGAACTCGGTGAGCCCCTGGACGATCCCGAGCAGGAGTGCCTCGAGCGTGTCCATTGGCGCGGGATGCTAGAGGGGCCTCTCCCGGTGGATATAGAGTTTGTCCCGTGAGCACCGCCCGCCTGATCCGCTTGTTCTCGCTCATCACCGTGACGCTGGTGTTGGCGCTGGCGCTCGCCCCCGCCGCCATGGCCGCCGACGGCGTCGGCCTCTGGGGACGCACGGACGACAAGGTGATCACCTTCTTCGCCTTCGCGGTGATGGCCTTCTTCACGATCTTGGTGACCGTCCTCTCCCTGATCCAGATCCGGCTCGAGAGTCGCAAGGAGCGCCTCCGCCGGGAGCTGGAGCGGCTCCGCCAATAACTCCGGCGGAAGCCTCGGCTTCGCCTACGGTTCCGCCGGCCAGGGTCCCAGCCTTACCCGGCAGGTCTACACGCCACTACCGGGACTTCGTCCCTAGCCCAGGCCAGTCCCAGCTTGAGCCGCGACTTCGTCGCTAGCCCCAGCGCATAGCATCCCGCCATGCCGAAGGTTCGGTACGAGAGAGCCGGGGCTGCCGCGGTGCTGACGATCGACCGGCGGGAGCGGCGCAACGCCGTCGACGTCGAAACCGCCGGGCTCCTGCTCGACGGCTTCCGCGAGTTCGAGGCCGATGACGATGCGCGGGTGCTGGTGCTCACCGGCGAGGGCCCCGAGGCGTTCTGCGCCGGCGCCGACCTGAAGGCGATGGCCGAGGCGGGCCCGGACCTGAGCTCGGACCTCCTGGACGCGGTGGCCGGACGGCCCGAGGGGCCGATGGGATTCACGCGCCTCACCGCGTCGAAGCCGACCGTCGCGGCAATCTCCGGCTGGTGCCTGGCCGGCGGGCTTGAGCTGGCGCTCTGGTGCGACCTGCGAATCGCCACCGAGACCGCCCGCCTGGGGTTCACCGAGCGGCGCTTCGGGGTCCCCCTGATCGACGGTGGCACACAGCGGCTGCCGCTGGTGGTGGGAATGGGCCGGGCGCTCGAGCTGATCCTCACCGGCCGCGTGCTGGACGCCGCCGAGGCGCGCGAGTGGGGCCTCGTGAACGAGGTCGTCGCGGAGGAGGCGCACCTCGAGCGGGCGCTGGAGATCGCCGAGGGCCTCGCCGCCTTTCCGCAGCCGACCATGCTCTCCGACCGTCGCGCCGCGATCGAAGGCGCCGGGCTGCCCCTCGCCGACGGCCTGGCTCTGGAGGCCGAGCTGGGCCGCGCCTCGGTCGAGACCGGCCTGCGAGGGGCAGCACGCTTTGCCGCCGGCGAGGGTCGCGGCGCGCGAGGCGCGGGCGTCTAGCCCGGCCCAGCCTGTTTGCCTCGAACGAGCTGGTAGGCGAGGCCACCGATGGCCGCGCCGCCGATCGGCCCCAGCACGTAGATCCAGAAATCCCGCCACTCCCAGGCGGCGAGCGCAGGCCCGAGCGAGCGGGCCGGGTTCATCGAGGCGCCGGTGACCGGGCCGCCGAACAGAGCATCGACGCCGATCGTGCCGCCGATCGCGATCGCAGCTGCCGCGCCGACCGCGCGGGTGTCGGTGGCCACCGCCATGATCACGAACATCAGGAAGGCGCTGAGGACGGCCTCGTACACGAGGGCGCTGCCGATCCCGACGCTCGGCAGCGTCGCCCCCAGCTGCGCCGGCTGATCGGGCCAGATCGCCCACAATGCCAGAGCCGCCGCGATCGCCCCGGCGCACTGCGCCGCGATGTAGGCACGGGCCTCGCGCACGGGAAAGTGGCGGGAGAGCGTGAAGGCCAGCGTGACCGCAGGGTTGATGTGGGCACCGGAGAGGTGACCGGTCGCGTAGACCATGACCATGATCACGAGACCGAAGGCCAGCGCGACGCCCACCCTGCCGAGCTCGCCGCCGTAGACCTGGTCGGCGACGATGGCGCCGCATCCGGCGAACACGAGGGCGAAGGCGGCCAGGCCCTCGGCGAACGCCCGCCGCGCCAGGTCCGGTCTGGTGGGGCCTCTCACAACGTAGTGCCGTGTGTCTGCGGCGCGACCTCGTCGAGGAGCCTTCGCACGCGCTCGTCGATCTCGTCTCGGATCCGCCTCACACTCTCCAGGTCGGCGTCGGCGGGATCATCGAGCTCCCAGTCCTCGTAGCGCTTCCCCGGATAGATCGGGCAGGCATCGCCGCAGCCCATCGTGATCACCGCATCGGCGGCCCGCACGGCCTCGTCGGTCATCGGCTTCGGGAACTCCTTTGCGATATCGATGCCGAGCTCCGCCATCGCCTCGACCACCGCGGGGTTCACTCGGTCCGCGGGCTCGGATCCGGCCGAGCGCACGTGGACGCGGCCGTCCGCGTAGTGATCGAGCAGGGCGGCCGCCATCTGGCTGCGACCCGCGTTCTGAACGCAGACGAAGAGGACCTCGGGGACGTCCGTCGACATCGGGTTTGGGATCTTATTCCATTGACATATATCTTTTCAATTGATATATGTGTATGGATGCCCGTCGATCTGGAGCTGGCCCCGAAGCAGAAGCGTCCCGCCGGTGAGCCCTGCTGCGAGCCCGTGGTCTACCCGGACATCGAGCGCCGCGAGGCGGAGCACATGGCCGCCGTCGCGAAGGCCCTCGGCGACCCGATCCGCCTCCAACTGGTGGACGTGCTGCGTCAGCACGCCGGCAAGGTCTGCGTCTGCGAGCTGGTACCCCTGTTCGACCTCTCCCAGCCCACTGTCTCCCACCACCTCAAGGTGCTGCGCGAGGCCGGGATCGTCGGCTCTGAGCGCCGCGGCCTGTGGGCGTACTACTACGTCAACCCCGAGGCGGTGGAGGAGCTCTCCGCGTGGCTGTCGGGCTAGCCGAGCCGGCCCAAGACTGGCGCGAGTCGGTTCTCGAGGCCAAGGACCCGCCGGAGCGTGTGCAGCGGATCTACACGCGGCTCGCGCCGGTGTACGAGGCCTGGGCGAGGGCGACGGAGTCCAAGGCGCGCCGGCGCGTGCTCGAGCTGGCCGGCGTTCGCCCCGGCGAGGACGTGCTCGAGGTCGCCACGGGAACGGGCGTCCAGCTCGTGCGCCTGGCGCGCGCCAACCCCGGCGGACGTACCGTCGGCGTAGAGATCTCCGCGGGCATGCTCGCCCAGACGCGCCGGCGCCTCGAGGATGCCGGCCTCGCCGAAGAGGTCGAGGTGATCGAGGGCAGCGGGTTGGAGTTGCCGATGGGGGACAAAAGCTTCGACCTGATCGTCAACGGCTACATGCTCGACCTCCTTCCGCGCGATGACATCCCTCGCGCCCTGGCGGAGTTCAAGCGCGTGCTCCGACCCGGCGGCAGGCTCGTCCTCTCGAACATGGCCAAGGCCGAACGTCGTCGCGACGGGATCTGGGATTGGCTCTACTCGAAGGGCATCGTGCTCACCGCCAACTGCCGCGGCGTGCTTGCGGCGCCGGTATTGGAAGAACTCGGCTTCGTCGGCGTCTCGCGCGAGTACCTCTCGCAGATGCTCTTCCCCACCGAGATCGTCACCGCGAAAAAGGAGGATCGATGAGCACATCAACGCGGACCACCGAGGACATCCGTGAGGCGGTGCGCAAGCGCTACGCCGAGGCGGCCAAGGGCGCGAGTGCCGGCGCCGCCGGTTGCTGCGGCTCCGCGGAATCCTCGGGTGGCTGCGGGACACACGCTCAGGCGGGCGAAGAGAGGGAGGCCATCGGCGCCAATCTCTATTCCGGCGAGGAGCGCGACTCGCTTCCTGACGCGGCGAAGCTCGCCTCGCTCGGCTGCGGGAACCCGACGGCCGTCGCCGAGCTCCGCGAGGGTGAAACGGTCCTCGATCTCGGCTCCGGTGGCGGCATCGACGTCCTGCTCTCGGCCAATCGGGTCGGCTCGACCGGCAAGGCGTACGGCCTCGACATGACGGACGAGATGCTCGAGCTCGCCCGCACCAACCAGCGCGCGGCCGGCGTGGAAAACATCGAGTTCTTGAAGGGAACGATCGAGCGGATCCCGCTGCCCGACGAGTCCGTCGACGTGGTCATCTCGAATTGCGTCATCAACCTCTCGGCCGACAAGCCGCAGGTCTTCCGCGAGGCGGCGCGCGTGCTGCGGCCGGGAGGCCGTTTCGCGGTCACCGACATCGTCGCCGATCCGGAGATGGACGAGGCCACGCGCCGCGACATGCAGCAGTGGACCGGCTGCATCGCCGGGGCCTTGACCAAGGAGGAGTTCCGCCGCCAGCTCGCGTCCGCCGGCCTCCAGGGGATCGAGATCCGCGAGGCCCACCGGGTGCACCAGCACGCGGGGTCGGCGATCGTGCGCGCCCGCAAGCCGTAGCCGAAACGCGCCAACTGTCAGCTCTCAGGCAGCCGGAACTCGGTGAGCAGGCGCTTCTCGGTCTCCCCCTCGATCGTCGCGAGCACCTCGACATGGCTTTCGAGCGGTGTGCCGCGCAGCTTCGTGGCCAGCAGATCGTCGACCTGGAAGATGCCGGCCGAGTTGTTCATCTTGATCTCCACCCTGACCGCGCGGTCGGTCCCCGCCTCAATCGACACGTCGTCGATCGCCGCCGCGGACAGGGCGTGGATTCCGAGCCGGCCCGACTCGACCGGCACCCGGGAGCGCCCCTGGGCCATGTCGAGCGCGTCGGCAACCCGCACCACTCCGGCTTCGAGCGTGTACGGCTCGCCTCGGCGCCGGTGGCCAATGATCGCGCCCAGCGCCTCGGAGACGACCACGGTGCGCTCCGGCTCGTCGTAGACCCCCTCCAGAAGCTGCCTCAGCTTCGGCTCCGCGAGGAACAGGCTGTAGGCCTCGTGATCGGTGCGGTGGATGGACATGCCGACGTCGTGCAGCAGGGCGCCGGCGGCGACCACGACCTCCGCGTCACGGCGGCCCATCCCGTGGTCGGCGACCATCGCCGGCTCGACGCCCGCCTTGACCAGGAGCCTCAGCAGGCGCAGCCCGATGTTGAGCACGATCTGGACGTGGACCCAGGAGTGATCGGACATCCCGAGCCGCTCCGAAGTCACCTGAGCCATGTGCCACCAGGCGCGCAGCTCCCGGTCCGCGTTGACCCCGTCGAGCAGCGCCTCCAGCCTGCGGTTTCCCCGCGTCGGGGCGCGAACCCTGGCCGGCTCGATCGCCTCTGCGGGGGTTGCGCCACGCTCGTCCGGGCCGGCCGCCGTCTCCGCTTCCCTCGCGCCATCAGCGCTCATGGGCGGAGTGTGTCAGGCGGCGAGGCGCCCCCCCAAGGGCCGCGGCGGCGCCGGGCAACGCCCTAGTGGGTCGTCCGGAAACGTTGTGCCTGGAACGGCGAGGTCCAGGGGTCGCCAGGCAAGGACGCAGGGAGCCCCAATAGCCGTGCGCTATTGGGGCGACCGAGGACGCCGCATGGCGGCGCCTGGGGCCGTCGTTTCGGGTGCATCGTTGCCGGACGGCCCACTAGGTCTCGTGGATAGCATCCTTCCCGTGGCCGGGCTGCTGTCGATCGAGCGTCACGAAGAGGTCGCGCTCGTCACGCTGCGCCGCCCCGAGCGGCGCAACGCGCTCTCGATCGAGCTGCGGCTGGAGCTCGCCGAAGCCTTCGGCCGCCTCTCCGGTGACGAAGACGTGGGCTGCGTGGTGCTGACGGGGGCGGGCACTGCATTCTGCTCCGGGATGGACACCACGCAGTTCGGCGGCGACCTGGAGCATCGCAAGCAGCTGGTCGAGACCAGCACGGTCGCCTTCGAGGCGGTCGGCGGTTGCCGTCGCCCGATCGTCGCCGCGATCAACGGTCCAGCGATCGCCGGCGGGTTCGCATTGGCGCTGCTGTGTGACCTGCGGATCGCCTCGGCCTCGGCGATCTTCGGCTATCCCGAGCTGCCGCGAGGCATCCCGCCGAGCTACGCGGCGGCCCGAGCCGTGCTCCCGGCAACCGTCGCCCAGGAGCTGTGCCTCACCGGCGAGTTGGTGAAGGCGGAGGAGGCACAGAGGATGGGGATCGTGCGCGAGGTCGTCGAGGGCGATGTGGTGGCGCGAGGAGTGGAGCTCGGTCAGCGGATCGCCGGCCTACCGCGCGAGGCAGTGCTGGAGACCAAGCGCCGCACCCTGCTCGAGCGCCGCCATCTGTGGGGCTTCCTGTTCGAGGACGAACAGGAGGTGTTCCGGCGCGCCCTCCTGGGCCCTGAGGCGGCCAACGGGCCCAAGGAGAACGGCGAAGCGGCTTAGCTGCACCGGCGAACGGCCAAGCCGCCGCGGCAAGCGCTACGCGATCGGCGACACCGCCTCGAGGATCTGCGGCCAGACGTAGGTCTCCCAGAGGGCCGCCAGCACGAGCGTGGGGATCGCGACGGCGACGGTCGCCACCGTGGCCGCGAGCAGATCGCCCCACTCTGCCCTGCGACTGGCGATCGTCCACGCCGCCAGCGGCAGGAAGAGAGCCGTGAGTTCGCACAGCGCGTGCGGCAGCACCGTCAGCATCAGCATCCCGGTCGAGATCTCAAGCTGGTAAGCGAGCGTCGCGCCGGTCAGGCCCAGGGCGTACGCCTGCGTGACAAGCGAAAAGCAGGTCACCGCGATCACCCAGGCGAACGCCACAGGCCTCGCCTTCTCGTGGATCCAGCGCGAGACGCCGGTGCGCCGCTCAGCGGCAAGAGGGAGGGAGGCGCCCGCTATGAAGCCAGCGATGCACGCGAACCCGTGCAGCGCCAGGACCAGCGAGTTGCCGAACAGGATCAGGAGCACGCCGGCCACGGCGGGGGTCTCGGTGATGCCCGGTATCGCGAGCGGCGTGGGGTCGGGCGGGGCCACCGACGCGATGATCCAGACGGCGCAGAGCAGGGCGATGGCCACGGCGAGGCCGCCGCCCATCCAGCTCCGCAGCACCGGCCACGGCTCCTGGTTCCAGCGCGCCAGCGCACCCCGCGTCTGGCGAGCTCCGTGTACCAGCACGTACTGATTCGCGTCCACTCCCTGGACATCGGCAAAGGCCGGCGATGCGCTTAGTGTGCTCAGCCGCAGGTCGGCCAGGGGCTCGAGCCGCCGCGGGCATACAGCAGCGCGGCGCGATAGTCCTGCTCGGCCTCCGGGGCGGCCGCTGGGTCGCCGGACCCGCCGACCGACGCCCAGGTGCCGTAGTCGAACTGGTACTTGCCGCGGTAGGCACCGTCGGCCGAGACCACGGTGGGATCACCACCTGACTCGCACGAGGCGATCGACTCCAGCGTGGGGCTGGAAACGCCGACCGACCCCGGCGTGGGAAAGCCTCCGGGCGGGACTTGCGGCGACCGAGCGGCCCGCGCCGCCTGGGCCTTTCGGACCTGGCGACGAGCCATCTCGAGGGACCTGTGAAGGCGATCGCCGGGCTTGTCGAGAACGGCCAGATCGGCGTGACCGGCGTGCCGAAGCTCCGACCCGGCCGCCCGCTGCTTCGCTGCAGGGTGAGCGGGCGCTCCGATCGCCTGACTCGCGACGCTCAGGCCAAGCCCGAGGGCGCTCGCTGCGGCGATGAACTTTCGTCTTGCGACGAACACGGATGAACCACCTCCGTTCGGTGCCTCCCGGGCGCCGTTGTGACGCGGCCGCGCGCCGACGGCGAAGCGGCGGCGCGCATGCGGCGCCCACCTCGCTCAGCGCTCCGGCCTGGCCGGGCCTCCAACTCCCCTGGGCGGTCTGATCAGCGCGCCGATCGGCGGCACGTGCCCGAGGGGCTGTACGTGAAGGCGGGCAGAGTGCCAGGCGAACAGGCGTTTGTGTGTGATGACGGTCACACACGCAACGCTCCATTCACATGGCGGGCTTCGGGAGGTAGGTTCCAGGCGACGTGAGGCTGCTCGCCTTCAGCGACCTGCACACGGACCTCGCCCAGGCGCGACGCCTGGCCGAGAGCAGCGCCGAGGCGGACGTCGCGGTGGGAGTCGGCGACTTCGCCTCGGTCCACTCCGGCCTCACGGAGACGATCGAGGCCCTTCGAGCGGTCGAGGTGCCGGCGGTGCTCGTTCCCGGCAACAACGAGACGGAGGACGCCCTACGCGAAGCTTGCGCGGGCTGGGACCGGGCCGTGGTCCTGCACGGAGAGGGCACGGAGATCGACGGCACCGCCTTCTTCGGCCTTGGCGCGGGCATCCCGGTGACCCCCTGGGACTGGAGCTTCGACCTCACCGAGGAGGCGGCCGGCGTGCTGCTCGAAGCGTGTCCCGAGGGATGCGTGCTCGCGGTCCACTCGCCCCCGCGCGGCCACGTCGACGTGGCCGGCTCCGGCAGGCACCTGGGCAGCGAAGCCGTGCTCCGCGCGATCGAGAGCAGGCGCCCGCGCCTGGCCCTATGCGGTCACATCCACGAGAGCTGGGGGCAGCAATCCCGGATCGGGCCGACTCGGGTGATCAACCTGGGGCCGGAAGGGATGCTTCTGGAGGTTTAGCGCGGACTGTCCCGGAGGTCCTCGATCACGGCCATCGCGGCGTTGCGGCCGTTGAGGGCGATCACCGAGCCGGCGGGGTGAGTGGCGGCGCCGCATAGGTAAAGCCCCTCGACGGGCGTCCGGTGGTCGAAGCGGCGATCCCACATCTGTTCCGGCAGCGCTTCGCCCTGGAAGATGTGGCCGCCGCTGAGGCCGATGCGCCGCTCGACGTCTGGCGGGCCCAGGACCTCGAGGTACTCGACGCAGTCGTGGACATCGGGGGCGTAGACGGCGATCGCGTCGAGGATTCGCTCCCCCACCTCCTGCCGCCGCGCCTCCCAGTCGCCTTGCGCGAACTCGTACGGCGCGTACTGGGCGAAGACGCTCATCGTGTGGCGCCCCGGCGGCGCCACTGAAGCGTCGTATGAGGTCTGGAAGTAGAGCTCGGCGAAGCCGATTGAGAGCTCCCCGCGCCGGCATGCGTCGGCGGCTTCCTGGGCGGCGTCCAGCCCCGGGGTGATCGAGACCATCGCCCGATGCGCCTCCACGCCGCCCGCCGCCGTGAACGCCGGCAGCTTGTGCAGCCCGGCGTTCAGCTTCACCACCGGCGACTCCGTCTGCCAGCGCTCGATTCGCTCCCGGTAGGCGGCAGGCGTGGCATCTGCGCCCAGCATCGCCAGAGTCCGCTTCGGGTCGGCGTTGGAGATCACGACGGGGGCGCGGATGAGCTCACCGCTCTCGATCTCGACCCCCTCGCCGGGGATGATCCGCGCCACCGGGACGCCGGCCGCGAGCGTGGCGCCGCTCGCTTGCGCCGACTCGGCGATTGCGAACGAGACCCGTCCCATGCCGCCCTCGACATAGCCCCAAAACGACCCCTGCCCCAGCAGGTCGCCCTGGTGGTGCATCAGCCTCACCGAGGCGGTGCCGGGGTCACGGGGCCCGGCGAAGGCGCCGATCACGCCCTGGCCAAACAGCGCATGCTTGATGCGCTCGTCGTCGAAGTAGCGGTCGAGAGTCTCGGCGATCGACTCCTCGAACACGACCGAGATCGCCTCGGCGTCATGGCCGAGAAGCTCCTCCAGCTCAGTGCGGGTGGGCGAGGGCCCGACCCAGGAATCGCGAGGACCGGTCCGAAGCTGCCGGCGCAGCCGCTCGAACAACTCGCCGTAGGCATTCAAGCCGTGTATGTCCCGTTCCGAGAAGCCGTTCTCCCGCAGGTGGACGGCGGTGCGCTCCCAATCGAGGAACAGCGCCACCGAGCTGCCGTCGGGCAGCGGGCACCAGAGGTTGGGATCGGCCATCAGGACCCGGTAGCCGTACAGCTCGAGCTCGAGCTCGCGGATGACCAGATCGTCCAGCAGCCCGACGACGTAGGCGCAGGGACTGATCAGGTAGCGCGGGTCCGGGAACGGCTGCTCCAGCGTGCACGCTCCCCCGATCTGCTCCCTGCGCTCCAGCACCAGGACGGAGCGGCCGGCACGGGCCAGGTAGGCGGCGGCCGTGAGCCCGTTATGCCCCCCGCCGACCACGATCGCGTCCCAGTCTCGCGCGCCCAGCTCGCTGATCGGGGCCGGCAGCCCGATCTTCCCCATCGCGGCGCCAACGTCCAGGGAGGTCATGCCGACATCAGGCTAGTGGGCCGTCCCGGATACCACCCGCGGCTCGGTCACGCATGCCGGCGCGAAATGGGCGACGATTCCCTGTCGTGGGCGACGATCGGGATTCCAGCGGCGAGCGACCTGCGGGCAACGAGCCGCCGGCATCCCCTCGCAAGCCCGGCAAGCTCGGAGAGCGAGCTCGTCGCGCCGATTCCAGGCCCCAGCTCGTGGCGACGGCCAAGTTCATCCGGCGGCTTCTCCCCGGCGACGATCGATACGGCGATGCGCTGTCGACGACCGGCGCCGAGGCCCCGCAGCGGATCGGCCGCCTGGTCTCCGAGGTGCAGCCGGAGCGGCCGAGCGCGTTTCGCGAGCTCGGGCTGGGCGCCCTGCAGGCATGGCAGGCGCTCTCCGAGGCGCAGGGCCGCGGTCGCGGCAAGGCTGACGTCGCGATCCTGTTCACGGACATCGTCGGCTTCTCCTCCTGGGCGCTCGACGCGGGCGACGAGGCGGCGCTCGAGCTGCTGCGCCAAGTCGCCGCCGCCGAGGACGCGGCGATCTCGACGCACGGGGGCAAGCTGGTGAAACGGCTGGGCGACGGCGCCATGGCCGTGTTTCGCAATCCCGAGGACGCGGTTCACGCCGCCATTCAGGCACAGGGCGAGCTGGGTCGGATAGAGGTGAATGGGCACACGCCGGAGCTTCGCGCCGGCGTCCACCTCGGGCGCCCGCGAAGGGTCGGCGGCGACTACCTGGGGGTCGACGTCAACATCGCGGCCCGGGTCGGCGAGGCCGCCAAGGGGGGCGAGGTGCTGATCTCCGACTCGGCGCGCCAAGCGTTGGACCCTGGGGCCTTCAAGTTCGGCCGCAACCGGCGGCTGAGCGCGAGCGGAGCCCCCCGGGGGCTCTTGGTCTGCCGGGTTGTCCTGCTGACTGATTGACTCGCAACATTCACGGCCGCGCGCGTGCATGCGAGCGCGATCGCCGGGTAACCGGGTCAGGGTGGGACGGTCGATGAAACGGCAGCTGCTCGTAGGCGCGGGTGGCGTCGGGGGCCTCGGCTCCACCGTCTACTCCTACGGCAACTCGTCACTGCGTGGAGGAGTCACCAAGCTCAGCCTCAAGCGAGGCGTCGTCGCTCAGTACACGGGCGGTGGCTGGAACCACACGGTGTACACGGCGACGCCCGGGATCCCAGGCGACTCGGGGAGCGGCTTCCTGAACGCGTCCGGCCGCGCATTCGGCGTGCTGAGCACGCTCGAGATCCTGCCCGTCGCGGGCTCCAACGGGGTCGGCGACCTGCGCAAGCAGCTCGCCTACATGCGCGCCTCGAGCTCCTTCTCGGGCGTCCGGCTTGTCCCGGGAACGGAGCCCTTCCACCCGAACCTCGTCGGCGCGATTCGCGACGCCTGACCCGGCGTGGTGGCTGCCGGCGCCGCAACGCGCACGCAGATGAGCATGGGCGCCGTTCGCCTCAACGTCGCCGACCTCGATCGCGCGCAGCACTTCTACGAGCAGGCGATCGGGCTGCGAGCCATCGATCGCGCCACGGAGGTGGTGCGCCTAGGGGTTGACGGACAGCGGGCAATCGTCGAGCTGGTGGGGCGGCCAGACGCTCCGAGGCGGCCACCGGGCACCACGGGCCTCTTCCACCTGGCGATCCTGCTCCCCAGCCGAGCGGATCTTGCCCTGGCGCTGCGCCGAATCGCGGACGCCGGCTGGCGGCTCAGCGGCGCTTCCGACCACCTGGTCAGCGAAGCGCTCTACCTTCGCGATCCGGAGGGCAACGGGATCGAGCTCTACCGGGACCGCTCGCGCGAAGAATGGCGCTACGAAGGCGGAGAGCTCCAGATGGACACGCTGCCGCTCGACCTCGACGGCCTGCTCGGCAAGGCCGGCGCCGCCGACACCGAGCCGAGCGGAATGCCCGTGGGGACGAGGATCGGGCACGTCCACCTCAACGTGGCCGAGCTCTCCGCGGCCGAGGACTTCTACGGCGGCCTGCTCGGCTTCGAGGTCACCGTCCGCGGCTATCCCGGGGCGCTGTTCTTCGCCGCCGGCGGCTACCACCACCACGTTGGCGTCAACACCTGGGCCGGCGAAGGAGCGGCGGCGCCCCCGCCCGGGTCCCTCGGGCTGCGCTGGTTCGAGATCGCGCTCCCGGACGCGGCGCAGCTCGAGCAGACGGGGCAGCGCCTTCGCGCCGCGGGGTTCGAGGCTCAGAGCGACGAGAAGGGCCTGCGAGTCGCCGATCCCTCCGGCAACGGCGTCCTGCTCACCCAGCTCTAGCTCGGGTCGGACGGTTCAAGGAGTCGGGTCACACTCGTCGTCGGCAGCGGCCGAGAGCCGTCCGAGGAGTTCGACCAGCGAGGCCAGCTCGGCCTCGTCGAAGCGCTCGCCAAGCAGCCGCTCGGCGGCTGCGGCCTGGTCCGGCGCGCACCGCTCGAGCTTCGCCATCCCGGCCGTGGTCAACTCGGCGTAGGTGACGCGCGCATCCGCCTCACACTGCCGCTTGCCGACCAAGCCGGCGGCCTCGAGGCGGTCGAGCAGCCGTGTGATGCCGGAGGGAGAAAGGCGAACGTCGTGAGCGAGGTCCACCCGCCGCATGGCTCGCTCCGGCGCCCTCGCGAGCAGCAGGAGCACCTCGTACTCGTTGAGCGTCAGCCCGTGCTCGGCAACCAACTGCGCGCTGAGCTGCCTGGTCAGCGTCGCGTGGGCGCCGATCAGGCGGCCGACGGCCACCATCGAAGGAGATGATTTCTTGGTCAAATATTGCGTAGTCAAGCTTCTCTGCTACATTGTTTGACCAAGCAAGTTTATCCGACGACCGCCTTGAAGGAGGAATTGACTATGACCACGGTACAAGCGGAGACCACACGGGCACAAGAAGCAGCAAAGACGGCCATCCCCACCGGCACCTGGAAGTCGGACCCCGTTCACTCCCACGTTGGCTTCGCCGTCAAGCACATGGTCGTGGCGACCTTCCGCGGCACCTTCACGGACTTCGACGTCACGCTCGCCAACCAGGGCGATGAGCCGGGGCTGTACGGGGTCATCGGGACGGACAGCGTCCAGGTTCGCGACGAGAACCTGAAAGGGCACCTGCTGTCGCCCGACTTCTTCGACGCCGAGCGCTTTCCGGAGATCACCTTCACCTCGACCCAGATCCGCGCCCAAGGCGACGAGCTGGTCGTCGACGGCGATCTGACGATCAAGGGCACCACGAAGCGCGTCGAGGCGCGCGGGCGAATCAACGGGCCCGCTGCCCATCCGGCCGGAGGCGAGCGGATCGGCATCGACCTCGAGACTCAGGTGGACCGAACCGAATTCGGCCTCAACTGGAACGCGCCGGTTCCCAGCGGCGGGGTCGCGGTCGCGGACGAGGTCACCCTCACGGTCCACCTGGAGCTCGCCAAGGAGGACTAGGCGATGCGAGTGCTCGGGATCTCGGGAAGTCTCCGTCGGGATTCTCACAACACCCGGCTACTGCGGGTGGCGGCCGAGCTGATGCCGCCGCCCGCCGAGCTGGTGCTGTTCGAGGGGCTCAAGGACGTGCCTCCCTACGACGAGGACGACGACGGCGACCTCGTCCCCGAGGCCGTGCGGCGCCTTCGGAACGCGATCGCCGCCGCGGATGGGGTGCTGATCGCGACCCCCGAGTACAACTCGTCGATCCCGGGCCAACTCAAGAACGCGCTCGACTGGGTGTCGCGCCCGCCTGCCGGCAACGTCCTTCGCAACAAGCCGGTGGCGGTGGTCGGCGCCAGCACCGGCAGCTTCGGCGCCGTTTGGGCGCAGGCGGAGACGCGCAAGGTGCTGGGCTCGACCGGGGCTCGGGTGCTTGACCTCGAGTTGCCGGTGGCGGGCGCCGACCGGGCCTTCCGGCCCAACCGGCTCGCCGATGAGGAGCTTCAGGCGCGGCTGGCCGCGATCCTCGCCGAGCTGGTCGAGGCCGTGGCTGAGCGCCACCTGGTGGCCGCCTAAGTCGGCTCCGATTCGGGGCTGGCCAAGGTCACCTGACCTAGTAGGTTGCGCGTTCGAGTGAACGTAAACGAGAGCGCGCCGGCGATCGCCTCGGCGGAGGTCGAGGTTGCTGCTGACCCGGAGACCGTCTGGGAAGTACTGACTTCGATCGACGACTGGCCGAGCTGGAACCCGGACGTGCGGTCGGCGTCCCTGGAGGGGGGCTTGAGCGAGGGGGCGCGGTTTCAGTGGAAGGCGGGGCCGGGAACGATCACCTCGACGCTCCAGCGGATCGAGCGCCCTCGCATGATCGCCTGGACCGGCAGGACGCTCGGCATCAAGGCGATGCACGTCCACCGGCTCGAGCCGCGGGGCGCGGGGACGGTGGTCTCGTCGCAGGAGTCCTGGGAGGGCCTTCCGGTTCGCATCTTCCGGGGGCGGATGCAGAAAACCCTCGAGGAAGCGCTCGGGCCCGGGCTGGAACACCTGAAGGCCGAGGCCGAGCGCCGAGCGAGCTGACTCAGCGACGGATGGCAGAGGAGCCACTCGAGCTGACCACGCCGGCGGAGCCTTCGGCCCTGGCGCCGATCCGCCGCGCCGTGGAGGCCTGGCTGGCCGAACTGGGGATCGACCCGGACGACGGATGGCAGATCGTGGCCGCCTGCCACGAGGCCTGCGCCAACGCCTCAGAGCATGCCTACCCGCCATTGGAGGCGGGATCGATCGAGGTCGAGGCTCGGAAGGAGGGCGCTCGGATACTCGTAGCCGTGCAGGACCACGGCCGGTGGCGCGCGCCGCGCGGCGGCGGGCGCGGGCGAGGCTTCACCTTGATGAACTACTTCATGGACCGCGTGGATCTCGAGCGATCCGAGCAAGGGACCGCGGTTCGCATGGAGCGCCAGCTCGGTGGGGGCTTCCGGCCTTGACGCTCGAGTGAGCGGTCAGCCGACCCGGCCCAGCTCGATCCAGACGTCCGCGCCGCCGCCCGGTGCGTTTCGAGCCGCGGCACGCCCGCTGTGGGCCTGCGCGATCGCGTCGACAATCGCCAGCCCGAGGCCCGTCCCGCCCTCGGCCCTCGCGGTATCGACGCGCCTGAAGCGCTCGAAGGCATGGGGAAGGAATTCGGGCGGGAAGCCGGGGCCGGCGTCGCTTACGTGAAGCTCGACGGCTCCCTCGGTGGCTCGGGCCCAGAGGCGGATCTGACCGTTCCCGTGGCGGAGGCCGTTCTCGACCAGGTTGGCGAGAGCCTGCTCGACGCGCACGCGGTCGGCCTCGATCACCAGTCCGTCGGGATCGTCGATCGCCAGCGATCGTCCGGCCTCGCGGGCAGGGCCGTCAAGGCGTCCCCGGACCGCCGCAAAGAGGTCTCGGACCTGGACGGGCCTGGCGTCGATCGCAAGCGCGCCCTTGTCAGAGCGAGCAAGCACCAGCAGGTCCTCGGCCAGCTGCGAGATCCGATTGGCCTCGTCGATCGCCGAGGCGATTGCGCTGCGCAGCTCATCCGCGCTCCCTCCGTAGCGAAGGGCCAGCTCCAGCTCGGTCTTGTGCAGGGCGAGCGGGGTGCGCAGCTCATGGCTGGCATCGTCGACGAATGCTCGCTCGCGCTCCGCCGTGGCCTGGAGCCGGTCGAGCATCCGATTCAGGGTTTCGCCCAGCCGTCGAACCTCGTCCTGGGCGGGTGAAAGCGGGAGGCGCTGCTCCGCCTCGGCGGCCGAGATCTCGGCGGCCCGCCTGCGCATCGCGTCGACCGGGCGCAGCGCTGCCCTGGTCGTGCCGTAGGCGGCCAGCGACGCCAGCAGCAGGGCTACGGGACCGCCGATCAAAAGCAGCGTGGCCAGGTTCCCGAGCGTCTCGTCGCGGTCGGCGAGCGATGCTCCCACCACGACGATCAGCCGACCCCCCTCTTCCTTCCTGAGCGGCCTGGCCTCCAGCCGAGCGGGCTCATCGCCCAGGCCCGGCAGGCGGGAGCGCTCGAACAAGATGGTCCCGCGGCGGGCCTGCTGGAGCTCCGCCCCCGTGAGGACGGGGCGGCCCTCCTGGGCATCTGGATCGAAGAGACGCCCCGAGCGAGTCACGACCTGGGCGAAGCTGTCCCGTTGCCGCGCCAGCACGCTCCGCACTGACTCGCCGAGGCCCGCGTCGGACGCCTGGACCAGGGCGGTCAGCTGATCGGCGCCGGCATGCAGGTCCTGATCGACGTCCCGGTTGAGCTGCGCCTCCAGCCGCAGATACAGGAACAGGCCGGTCCCGGCCAGGACGACGGCCATCACCGCTGTGAAGACCAGGGTGACGCGCAACCGGATCGGCAGGCGACTCAGCGTGCCTTCTCCTCTCTGAGGCGATAGCCGACCCCGCGTACGGTCTCGATGCTCTCGACCCCGAACGGCCGGTCGACCTTGCGTCGCAGGAGGCGGATGTAGGAGTCGACCACGTTCGAGCGGTTCTCGTACTCGTAGTCCCAGGCATGCTCCAGGAGCTGGAAGCGGGACAGGACCTCTCCCGGCCGGCGCATGAAGGTCTCCAAGATCGCGAACTCCTTGGGCGAGAGCTGGATCTCGGCCTCGCCGCGCCAAACCTGGCGTCGTGCCGGGTCGAGTCGGAGGTCGCCGACCTCAAGTTCCGCCGGGCGCTCGACCGGTCCCCGCCGCACCAGGGCGCGGAGCCGGGCGAGGAGCTCAGAGTAAGAGAACGGCTTGGTCAGGTAATCGTCGGCGCCGCCATCGAGCCCCGCGACGCGGTCGCGCACGGCGTCGCGCGCGGTCAGCATCAGGATCGGGGCCCAGACCCCATCGGCCCGAAGGCGGCGGCAGACCTCGAAGCCGTCGATCCCGGGAAGCATCACGTCGAGGATGATCACGTCGTACTCGGTGGCCCCGGCTCGCCAGAGGGCGTCCTCGCCGTTCATGGCCACGTCCGTGGCCATGCCCTCCTTTTGCAGGCCCCGCTTGATGAGGCCGGCCATCTTGACGTGGTCTTCGATGATCAGGACACGCATTGCCGTGACGGAGCTTGCCCCTAGAAGATGAAAGAAAGATGACAGACGGCCCCTCGTGGGGTGTTCAGGGCGAACGCACTGAACGAGCCCATGCTGCGCCGACCCGTGCCCGCGGCCTGGGCATCACCGCAGACCCGCCCAGTTGCTGGAACTGCTCGGGGTTGGACGCCACGCGGGCCGAGTTGCGATTCGATGGGAATCGCAACTCGGCCCGCACGAGGCGGAAGCAGTGGAGACGGTCGGACTTGAACCGACGTCCGCGGTCGCGATGCGAGGGCTTCTACAGGCTTAGCCGGCGCTTTGGTCTCGCCTTCCGGGTCCGCGCCGGCGGGTGAGTCCGGAAGGCCAGTCCTCTGAGAGTCCCCTGGCGGCGAGGACGAACCGCTTCGGGCGAGCCCGTTTCTGAAGCCGGTGCCCCTCCCCACGGGCCGAGGGAGGGCCGACTCTCACCAACTTAGTTTGAGCTAAGCGGCGAGGGCGAACTCATGGTCCGCACGTATGGTTTTTCCCGGTGTTTAACGAGGCCTCCGGGAACCTCGGCCTGCAACCGTTCGCACGATCGACCACGTCGAAACCTGTCGTCCCCGTGCTATGTCTCCCCCAAGGGTACCCGGCGACGCAAGGCGGCGAGCGTTTTCGACCTCAAGCTACATTTATTGAAGCACTGGAGAATTGACGATCGAGATGGCGGACACAGCAGCAACCGAGAGCCTCCCCTACGAGCCGATCCACCCAGGCTCCGGGCGCCCGGATCGCACGGGGGGGCGCAGGCGGCTCGGAGCGGCGCTGGCCGCCGTTGCGGTGGTGGCCCTGAAGGCGAAGTCCCTGCTGTTCCTGCTGCCGAAGCTGAAGCTGTTGACGTCCTTCGGCTCCGCACTCGTCTCGATCGCCGCCTACGCGCTGATCTGGGGCTTTCCGTTCGCGGTCGGTTTCGTGGTGCTCCTCTTCCTGCACGAGCTCGGACACGTGATCCAGCTGCGGCGCGAAGGCGTCAAGGCGTCGGCGCCGATGTTCATCCCCTTCCTCGGCGCGGTGATCGCTGCCAAGTCGATGGGACGTGACGCCGCCGCCGAGGCCCGGGTCGGCCTCGCGGGCCCGGTGCTGGGAAGCATCGCGTCCCTGGTCCCGCTGACGATCTGGCTGGCCACGGGGAGCGACTTTTGGCGCGCCCTCGCGTACATCGGGTTCTTCCTCAACCTGTTGAACTTGCTTCCGGTTCTGCCGCTCGACGGCGGTCGCGCCATGGCCGCGCTCAGCCCCTGGATCTGGCTGGTCGGCTTCGCCGGGCTGGTTGTGCTCGCCTTCTTCTTCCCGAACCCGATCCTGTTCCTGGTGCTTCTTTTCGGTGGGATCGAGAGCTGGCGGCGGTGGAAGCTTCGAAATACGCCGGCGGGTCGCGCGTACCACGCGATCCCGGCCCGCACCCGGGCACTCGTCGCCGCCGCCTATCTGGGCTTGGCGGCGCTGCTCGCGGTGGGGGTCGCGGAGACGTTTTTCTCGCGGGGAATCCCAAGCGGGTAGCTTCCGACGGAGGGTGAGGCGCCTCTTCCTCCTGCGGCACGCCAAGTCGAGCTGGGACGACCCCGGCCTCGACGATCACGACCGGCCCCTCGCCCCCCGCGGTCGCCGCGCCTCGGCCCTGATCGCCGATCATGTCCGGCGAGATCGAATCGGCCCGGCCCTGGTGCTGTGCTCGTCGGCGAGGCGAACCCGCGAGACCCTGGAAAGGGTGAAACCTGCGCTCGGCCCGGCGGAGGTGCGGATCGAGCGCGAGCTGTACGGAGCGTCGTCCGAAGATCTCCTTCACCGTCTGCGGGAGGTGCCGGGCGAGGTCGAGTCCGTGATGCTGGTCGGGCACCAGCCGGCGATCCAGGAGCTCGCTCTCCGCCTGGCCACCGACGGCCCGGAGCTCGAGCAGGTCAGGGCGAAGTTCCCCACCGCGGCGCTGGCGACCCTCAGCTTCGCCGGCGAGTGGAGCGAGCTCGGGCATCGGGATGCGGAGCTGGTCGCCTACGTGAAGCCGAAGCAATTGAAAGGCTCCACGTAAGCAACCACCGAGGAGGACAAGATGGGCCGGCATGAGTTCGACGTAGTGGTGATCGGAGCGGGGCCCCCTGGCGAGGTTTGCGCCGGTCGGGTTGCCGAGGGCGGCCTCCAAGTCGCCATCGTCGAGGAGCACCTGATCGGCGGCGAGTGCTCCTACTACGCATGCATGCCCTCCAAGGCATTGCTTCGCCCCGCCGAGGTGCTCGCCGAGGTGCGGCGGGTTCCCGGCGCGGCGGAGGCGATCACAGGTGGGCTGGACCCCGACGCGGCGCTGTCCCACCGCGACGAGGTGATCCACGAGCTCGACGACTCCGTGCAGCTTCCCTGGCTCCAGCAGCGGGGCATCGAGCTGTTCCGCGGCAAGGGGGAAATCGACGGCGAACGCCAAGTCAGGGTTGGCGGCGAGACTCTGGTCGCCCGCCGGGGCGTCGTGATTGCCACCGGCACGTCTGCGGCGGTCCCGCCGATCGACGGGCTGGCCGAGGCGAAGCCCTGGAGCAACCGCGAGGCCACCACGTCGAAGCGCGTCCCGAAGAGCCTCACGGTGCTCGGCGGCGGCCCGGTCGGGGTAGAGCTTGCGCAAGCTTGGCGCAGCCTCGGCTCCGAGGTGGCGCTGGTCGAGGCGATGGACCGCCTGCTCTCCAACGAGGAGCCGTTCGCCAGCGAGCAGGTGGCCGAGGCGCTCCGCGAGGCCGGCGTGGACGTCCACACC
Organism: Actinomycetota bacterium; assembly: GCA_038040415.1. Classification (GTDB taxonomy): domain Bacteria; phylum Actinomycetota; class Thermoleophilia; order Solirubrobacterales; family 70-9; genus AC-56. The sequence goes on along the minus strand of JBBPIK010000008.1, from coordinate 25,795 downwards.
GGGGCCAAAGCGACGGCTGTGCGCGGGGAGAACGGCGGGATAACCGTGGAGCTCGAGAATGGCGCGAGCGTCGCCGGGGAGGAGCTCCTGGTGGCGATCGGGCGGCGCGCTCGGACCGAGGGAATCGGGCTGGAGACGGTGGGGATCACGGCGGAACGCTGGCTCGAGGTCGACGACCAACTTCGCGCCGGCGGATCGGATTGGCTGTACGGGGTCGGTGACGTGAACGGCAGGGCGCTCCTGACCCACATGGGGAAGTACCAGGCTCGGATCGCCGGCGACCACATCCTCGGCAAGCAGGTGACGGCCACTGCTGACAAGCACGGCTCACCGCGGGTGACCTTCACGGACCCTCAGGTTGCGGCCGTCGGGCACACCCTGGCCACTGCCGAGGAAGCGGGGATCGAGGCTCGCGCGGTCGACGTCCCGACCTCGGACACCGCTGGGGCAAGCTTCCACGGACGCAACACGCCCGGCACGAGCCGGCTGGTGGTGGACGAGGAGCGCCGGGTGCTCGTGGGCGCCACCTTCGTCGGCTCCGAGACGGCCGACTTCCTGCACGGGGCGACGATCGCCGTGGTTGGCCAGGTGCCTTTGAACCGGCTCTGGCATGCGGTGCCGTGCTTTCCGACCCGCAGCGAGATCTGGCTGAAGCTGATGGAGAGCTACGGACTCTAGTGGGAGGTCAGAGCGTCAGCTTCCGTTTCAGCTCGGTGAGGAGGTCCCGCGGGAAGCCCGCGATCTCGTCGAGTTCGTCAAGCGACTTGAAGCCGCCCAAGCTGTTGCGGTGCTCGAGCACTCGTTCTGTTTGCGTGACCGAGAGCTTCAGGCCGCGCAGATCCTCGTACGTCGCCTGGTTGATGTCGAGCTTCCCCTCCGGGTGGGGCTCTGAGGAGGGCGCGCGCACGTCGGCCTGGGATCGGCCCGCCGCCGGCTCGGCTGCCCGCTCTGGGGACGGCGGTTCCGGGAGCGGCGGCTCTGGAGGCGGCGGCTCGGGTTCCGGCATGGCGGGGGACTGCCCTCGCGCCAGCTCCGAGCCCAAGTCCACGATCCTGTCGACTGTCTCGCGAGCCCGCTGCTCCGCCTCGGCAGCACGCTGCTCCACCTGCGCAATCCGATCGAGCATCTCCTGCAGGCGCTGCTCCTGCTCGGACTCCTTGGACTTCAGCTCGGCGAGCTCGTTGGCCCTCGCCGCTCGCGACTCGGCTGCGCTGGCGCGCGCCTCGGCCTGCTCGAGCCGCTTGACGGCCTGGTCCAGTGCCTCCTTTGTTCGCTGCCGGCGATCCGTGAGCTGCGCCTCAACCTGCAGGAGCTCATCGGTGAGCGGTGCCGCCCGCTCCACGCGTTCCTCGGCCTCGCGCTGCCTTCCTTCGGCCTCCCGCTGCTTCTCCTCGGCCTCGCGGATCCGCCGCTGGGCCTCGGCGCGGGCTCGCTCCTCCTCGCCGGTGGGAGTGCTCAAAGTGTCCGGCTCGGAGACCTGGTCCAGGCGGGCCATGGCCGCACGTTCGGTTGCCTCGCGTATCGCGCGCTCCTCGCCGGCGCGCTGGACCTCGGGCGGCGCCGGCGCCTGCGGCGTCACGGGCGTTTCCGGCTTGGGCGCAACGACCTCGGGGGGCTTTGGCTCGGCGGGCGGCGGCTCGGCAGCCGTCTTGGCCTCCTCGCCCTTGCGGGACTCGCGCTTCGCCCGGCGCGCCTCTTCCTCGGTGCGCCGGCGCCCCTCACGGGCCTTGCGCTGCTCTTCGAGCACCCGCTCGCGCTCCTGCTTGGCGCGCTCGCGCTCCTTGGCGCGGGCCGCGCGCCGCTCCGCCCGGCGGCGCCGGCGCAGCGCGGAGCGCGATTCCTTCTGGGCCGATGCAGCCGCCGGCGGCGCGGGCTGCGCCCCGGGCTTCGGCGCCGAGGAAGCGCCGTCAGCCTCCTGCGTCGCCTGACCCTTTTCCGCAGCCTTCTGCGTCGCCTGACCCTTTTTCGCAGCCTCCTGCTCCTCCTGCTTGCGGCGCTCGCGCTTGGCCGCCTCCACCACCTGGGCGGCCTGGCGGCGTTTCTGCTCCTCCCGCTCGCGCTTTCGGCGCGCGCGCCGACTCTTGGGCTTGGCCGCAGCGGGCTCTGGCGGCGCCGGAGCCGGCTCCTTCGCGGTCGGAGCCTGCTCGGTTTCCTTGTCGCCTTCCTTGCGGCCACCCAGTCCGAATAAACGCATCCCCCTAATCGTCGCATGCGAAAGAGCCGGACGCGACAGACAGATCCACCGCATGCAGGCGCTGATTCACACGCAACTCCTCAGGGCGGGCCTCAGCGTGCGCAGCCGTGCTCAGCGAAAACGCCGCCGATGCTCGCGCTCCATCTCCCGCTGCTGATCGCGATCGGAGATCTCGCGCCGCCGGTCATGCTGCTCCTTGCCGCGGGCAAGGGCCAGCTCCACCTTGGCCCGGGGCCCCTTGAAGTAGATCCTGGTGGGGATCAGGGTCAACCCGCGCCGCTGGCTACGACCGATGAGCCGTTCGATCTCGTAGCGGTGGAGGAGCAGCTTGCGCGGTCGCTCCGGGTCGTGGTTCTCCCGGCTCGCCGGGGCATACGGCGGGATGTGCGCGTTGCGCAGCCATACCTCGCCCTTCTCGATCACGGCATAGGCATCGCCGAGCTGCGCCTTGCCTTCGCGCAACGACTTGACCTCGGTGCCGAGCAGCTCGATCCCGCACTCGAAGCGGTCGAGCAGCTCGAACTTGTGCCGGGCGCGGCGGTTGGTGGCGACATCCCCAGACGCCGGCTTTCTTCCCTTAGCCATCGGGGTCCTCCGCCGGGATCAGGTCCACGCGTCCGCGCGGAGCGTCGACCGAGTCCACCCGCACGGTGATCGGATCGCCGAGCCGCAGGACGCGGCCGCTGCGTCGCCCGACGAGCGCGGTCTCGGTCGGGTTGAGGTCGAATCGCTCCTGCCGCAACTGGCGGACGGGCACCAGCCCCTCGTACACGTCTCCCAGCTCGCCGCCGAAGCGCACGAAGGCTCCGGCGCCGATCACGCCGGAAACCTCGCCCTCGAAGCTGCGGCTCCAGCCCGACTCGAACAGCTCGCGCCCGAGCAGGAACGACGCGCAAACCCGGTCGGCATCCCGCTCGATAGCGACGGCCTCGCGTTCGCGCTCGGAGCTTCGCCAGCCGGCCTCCCGTACCGCCTCGGGCTCGGGCTCGTCCTCTCCCGCCCCGATCACGGACAGCAGCGCCCGGTGGGCGACGAGATCCGGGTAGCGCCGGATGGGCGAGGTGAAGTGAGCGTAGGCGGAGCTGCCAAGCCCGGCGTGGCCGATGTTGCGCTCTGAGTAGTAGGCCTGCTTCAAGGAGCGGAGCACGAGAGATGTATACGCGTCCCGTCCGTGGCCGCGCCGCTCCGCCTCTCGGGCCACGGCGCGGCTGATCTCGCCGGCGAGCTCGCCCGCCGCGCTCGGCGACAGGGGCTCGGGCAGCGGGGGCGTGGGCACCTCCAGCGCTGCCAGCTGTTCGATCAGGCGGGCGACTCGCTGTGGCTCGGGCTGCTCGTGGACGCGATACAGCGTCGAAACGCCGCGTTGCTCGAGCAGCCGAGCGACCCGTTCGTTGGTGAGGATCATCAGATGCTCGATCAGCTTGTGGGCCTCTGTCTGGGGCAGCGAACGGGCACCGGTCACGGCACCCTCGGCGTCGAAGCTGAACTCCGGTTCAAACGACTCGATCTCCAGCGACCCCAACGGCCGCGTGGCGGCCAGCGCCGCGGCCGCGCGGCGGGCCAGGGCGAGCGGCTCCGCCACCGCGGGCGGCGGCTGAGCCCGGCCGGCAAAGAACTCATCAAGCTGGTCGTAGTCGAGGCGCGCGTCGGAGCGGACGCGGCTCCGGTAGAAGGTCACGGCCCCAGGCTCGCCGCCCGAGTCCAGGTCGATCTCGACCGTGACGGCCAGCCGGTCCGCCCCCGGCGCAAGGCTGCACGCCGCGTCACTCAGCGCCACGGGAAGCATCGGCTCCACGGTTCCGGGAACGTACGTGCTGGTGCCGCGGCGGAGCGCCTCGGAGTCGAGGCCACCGCCGGGACGCACGTGGGCAGCGACGTCCGCTATGTGGACCCAGAGCCGCACGCCGTCTCCCTCGGGCTCGGCCGAGACGGCGTCGTCGAAATCCCGCGCCGTGGCGGGGTCGACTGTGAACGTGAGGAGCTGAGTGAGGTCGCGGCGGCGAGGCGACGCCTCGCGCGCTGCGGTCGCGGCCCCGCCGGCCTCGGATTCGAGCGCGACCGCGAAGCCACGATCCATGCCGCGATCCCAAAGCAGCGCGGCGACCACGTCGCGCGCGCGCTCGGCGGAGCCCAGCGCGCGCAGGGCTCGGGCGCCACCCGGCCGGAAGTCGACCAGCGCAAGCTCGCCGGGCCCGACGTCGATCGAGCCCCGGACGAGGGTCACCTGCGGGCCACGCTCGAACAGCGGCTCTGCGATCGTGAAGCGGCCGCGCCGCTCGAAGGTCGCCACCCGCCTGCCGAGCGCCCGGCCCCGGCGAGGGCTCACCTGTTCTCGATGGCCATCCGCTCGGCAAGTACAGCCAGCGCCCGGCGCAGGCCTTCGTCCGGGGGCGTCTCGGGATCGTCGACGGCCTTGACCTCGGGCCTGATCCCCTTTCCGGCCAGCGAAACTCCGTCCGCCGTGAAGTACTCGCCCACGGTCAGGTCCAGCGCCCCGCCGGCGGCCAGGGGGATCAGCTCCTGGAAGGTGCCCTTGCCGAACGAGTGCTCCCCGGCGATCGTCGCCAGGCCATGGTCGTCGAGCGCCGACGCGAGGATCTCGGCCGCCGAGGCAGTGTCACGGTTGATCAGGACGACGGTGGGATGCTCCGGCAGCGGCTCCCCCGTGGCCTCATACTCGCGATGGCCCATGGTGCGGCTGTCGGTGGAGACGACCAGCTCGCCCTTGGAGAGGAACACGCTCGCCGACAGCACTGCCTCGTCCAGCAGCCCACCTCCGTTGCCCCGCAAGTCGAGGACCAAGCCCTCGGCGCCGCGGCGGTAGAGGCGCTCGAGCGTCGTTTGGAGCTCGCCGTGGGCCCCCGCCCTGAAGCTCGCGTATTGGACGTAAGCGACCTTGCTGGCACCGGCGCGCCTGATCTCCCCTCGGGCGACCGGGAGCTCCACCGAGGCGCGCTCGAGGTGGACGCTGCGGGTTCGGCCCCCGGCGCCGGATACCACCCGCAGATTCACCGGCGTCCCGGGCGGGCCCTTGATCCGGGCGGTGGAGACGTCGGCCGAAACGCCCGCGAGGGAGCGCCCGTTCACCGCGGTGATCAGGTCACCCTCCTCGATCCGTGCGCGCTCCGCCGGCGTGTCCGGCAGGACGCTCGCCACCCGCAGCCCCCGCTTGACCCCGGTGACGGTCAGGCCGACGCCCGAGAAGCGGCCCGCGGCCGCCGCCTCAAACAGCCTCAGCTCCTGCGGGTCCAGATAGTGCGTGATGCGGTCGTCATAGCGTTTTCGCAGCTCGCGGATGATCCCGTCGACCGAGGCACTTTCAAGCACCGAGCCCTCGACCGGCTTGTAGTAGTCGTCGCGGATCACTTCGCTCACCTGTGAGGTGAGGTCGGAGTCTCGAAAGTCTCCGGCGACCGCCGCGATCAGCGCCGCCACGGCCAGCGCCGTCACGGCGCCGGCGCCGAACCCCGTGAGGAAGCCGCGGCGGTGGCTCAAACGCGGAGGAAGCGCCGCAGCGTGACGCCGCTGCCGAGTGCGGAGACGACGACCGCGGCGGCCATCAGCGTGACGATCAGCGGCACGAAGCCGATGGTCGAGAAGTTGTCGATGAGGACGAAGTTCTCTGCAAGCGGATCGATTATGGCGACCTTCCCAACCCAGAGGATCCCGACGGCGAGCGCGGCGCCGAACAGGCCGACGATCAGGCCCTCGAGCACGAATGGCCAGCGGATGAACCAGTTGGTCGCGCCGACGAGCTTCATCACCTCGATCTCGCGGCGACGGGCATAGATCGAGAGCCGGATCGTGTTCGCGACGAGCATCAGCGACACGACCAGGAGCAGGACCGCGATGACCAAAAGGACGATCTTCACGGCGTTGGTCACCGTGCGAATGGCGTTCGCCGCGCCTTGACCGTCGCTCACCTTGTCGATCGCGGGGCTGATCGGCTCCGCCTTGCCGCTGCTCCCCGGCGGCGTGATCGCGGCCTGAATCGAATCGAGGTTGTTGGGGTCGTCGGGGCGGACGATGATCAAGATGGGCAGAGGGTTGTCACGCAGCTGGGTGATCCCCTGGCTGATCTCCTCGTCCCCGATCTCCCGGCGCAGGTTCTTCAGGCCCTCGGTCTTTGAGACGTACTCCGTCCGCGCGACGTGGGGGATCGCGTTGATCTCGCGCTGGACGGACTTGGCCTGCGTCCTCGTGGCATCGACGTCCATGAAGACCTCCAAGGCAAGCTGTTCGCGCACGTTCTGGTTGGTGGTCGAGCTGGCCCTGATCACCGGGATGAACACGCCGAGCAGCAGCGTCGTCAGCACCACCGTGACGATCGCGGCCAGGCTGGGCGCGGCGCTGCGGCGCAGAGCGCGCAGCGCCTCGGCGATGAAGAAGAAGAATCGTCCCACGGCCTGCCTACAACCCCGTCTCGTGCCCCGCGCCGACCCCCAGCTCGGAGCGCACGCGAAGCGCGAACTCGCCCGTCGACTCGTCCGAGTAGCCGGCGGTCGCTTCGTCGCGGACCAGCCTTCCCTCGTCGAGGGCCATCACCCGGCGGCGCATCCTGTCGACCATCTCGCGGTCGTGGGTGGCGACGAGCACCGTCGTGCCGGTGCGGTTGATCCGGTACAGCAGCTGCATGATCCCGATCGAGGTCTCGGGATCGAGGTTCCCCGTGGGCTCGTCCGCGAGCAGCAGCGGGGGATGGTTGACGAAGGCGCGCGCGATCGAAACGCGCTGCTGCTCACCGCCGGAGAGCTGGTCGGGGTAGCTGTGGACCTTGCCCTGGAGGCCCACCAAACGGAGGATCTCGGGAACCTTGTGCCGGATGTCGCCCCGGCTGCCGCCGGTCACCTGGAGGGTGTAGGCGACGTTGTCGTAAACGGTGCGGTTCGGCAGCAGCTTGAAGTCCTGGAACACCGTTCCGATGCGCCGGCGCAGATGGGGAAGGCGGCGGGCGGCCATCCGGTTGATGTCTCGGCCCGCGATCCGCACCTCGCCGCTCGCCGGCTCCACCTCGCGGATCAGCATCTTGATCAGCGTCGACTTACCGCAGCCGGTCGGCCCGACTACGAAGGCGAACTCGCCGCGCTCCAGCGCAAACGAGACGCGCTCCACCCCCACGTGCCCGCCCGGATAGACGACCGTGGCGTCGCGCAATTCGACAATCGGCGGATTTGCCCCGTCGCCGTCGGAGGACGCGCCATCGCGCCGCGCCCCACGGGGCGCCTCGTCCCGGACGGCGAGGTCGCGCCGTCGCGCTCGTTTCTTGAGCAGGGCCATGCGAAGCGTGTTCTTCGACGCTCGCCGCAATCCTGCGCGCCGGTCCCCCTCCACCCGTCGAGCCGGCAAGCGTTCGCGCAAGGGTAGCGAATAACGCTCAAGAGCAGGGAAAGTGTGCGTTCGCGCTACGTCAGGTCCACTCGGGGCCGAAGAGCGGCGGGCGCGAGACGATCGGCTTCAGGACGAGTGCCTCGCGCGCCCGGTCGGCGATCCCGCGGGCCGTGAGGCCAAAGTGCTCCATGCAGGCTTCGCCCGTGCCCGAGAGGCCGAACTCATCCCCCATCCCGACCGCGAAGATCGGCACAGGGTGCTGCTCGGCGGCGAGCTGGCGAACCGCGTCGGCAAGCCCGCCGACGACCCGGTGCTCCTCGGCGGTGACGGCGACGCCGGTCTTGCCAAGCGACTCGAGGATCGCCTCCGAGTGAAGCGGCTTGATGATCGAGACGTTCAGCACCTCCGCCTCCACCCCGTCCTCCTGCTCGAGCGACTCGGCCGCCTCCATCGCCCGCCAGACCATGTGGCCGGTGGCGATCAGCGAGATGTCCTTGCCTTCGCGCACCACGTCGACGCCGCCCCCGAGGCTCTCCGGGACGTCCTCGTAGACGATCGGCGTCGCCGGGCGCCCGAACCGCATGTACATCGGCTCCTCGCGCTCGTACGACTCAAGCGTCGCCCGGTACGCCTGGTGATAGTCGGCGGGGACGACCACGGTCATCCGCGGCATCGCCCGCATCAGGGCGATGTCTTCGATCATCTGGTGCGAGGCGCCGTCTTCGCCAAGCGAGACACCGCCGTGCGAGGCGCCAATGCGAATCTTGAGCTCGTTGTGGGCGATCCCGAGCCGGATTTGGTCGTAGGCGCGCCCGGCGGCGAAGATCGCGAAGGTCGAGCAGTAGGGCACCTTGCCGGTCGCCGCCAGCCCACACGCCATCGACATCATGTTCGCCTCGGCCGCGCCGACGTTGAAGAAGCGCTCCGGAAAGCGCTTGCCGAACTTGATCGACTGGGTGGAGACGGCCAGGTCGGCGTCCAGCGCCACCACGTCCTCGTGAAGCTCACCGAGCTCGGTGAGCGCGTCGCCGTAGGCGTGGCGGGTCGCGATCGGCTCGGTCTTCGCCTCAGCCGCCATCCCTCAGCCCTCGCCGCCGGCCTCGTGCAACGCCTTGGTCTGCTGATCGAGGCGAGTGGTCAGCTCCTCGAGCGCCTCGGCGGCCTGCTCGGGACTGGGGGGCTTGCCGTGGAAGCCGAAGCGATCCTGCATCGAGGAGACGCCCTTGCCCTTCTTGGTCTGAGCGACGATCGCGGCGGGCCTGGGGAGAGTGCGGCTGCGCTCAAGCGCCTCGACCACCTGCTCCATGTCGTGGCCGTCGATCTCGATCGCGTCCCAGCCGAAGGCCTCGAACTTGGCGCGCACGTCTCCGATGTCCATGACGTCCTCGGTGGTGCCGTCGGTCTGAAGATGGTTGTAGTCGACGATCGCGGTCAGGTTGTTGACGCCGAAGTGGACCGCCGACGTCGCCGCCTCCCAGGTCTGCCCCTCCTGGCAGTCGCCGTCGGAGAGCACACCGAACACCTGCGCGGCGCCGTCCAGCCCGTCCAGCCGCAGCGCCAGGCAGATGCCCACGCACATCGACAGACCCTGCCCGAGCGAGCCGGTCGAAACCTCGACGCCGGGCGTGCGGCGCATGTCGGGGTGCCCCTGGAGCTGGGCGCCGATCTGGCGCAGCCCCATCAGGTCCTCGAGCGGGAAGTAGCCGTGCTGAGCCAGCGCCGCGTACTGGATCGGAGCGGCGTGGCCCTTGCAGAGCACGAAGCGATCGCGTGCCGGCCAGTCGGGATTCTCGATGTCGTGCCGCAGCACGCGGTAGTAGAGCGCCGCGACGACGTCGGCCGCCGACAGCGAAGAGTCCAGGTGGCCGGACTTCGCGACCGCGAGCATCCGCACGCAGTCGAGACGAAGCACCGTCGCCCAGCGCTCGATCTCCGCAATCGACGGCTTCGCCTCCGCGCGCTCGGCGAGCTTGGGAGGCGGCTTGGGATCCGGAACCGGCGTCAGGTGTCTCACATCGGCGAGGCTAGCAACGGATCCCATTCTGTTCGCAGGCTATGTACAGACGTGGACGGAACCGTTCGCCCGGTTTCACGCACCAAGCGAGCTTCAGTGGAACCTCTCACACCCCACTGCGCGATCCTTGCGAGGTGAGCAGGCTCTTCCGCAATCCCCTGGTTTGGCTGGCCGCCGCGGCCCTGGCGACCGCGGTCGGAGTCCTCGTCCTGTCGGGGGACGAGGAGGACGGTGGCCCTGCGCAGCCCGCGGAGCGGCAGGGCGCCCCCGCCGAGCCGGGCGGTGCGACGACGCCACGGCAGCCCGAGGCCCGAGAGGAGCCGCCGCGGTCGGATCGGGAAGGGACCCGCGCCGACGTTCAGGAGGCGGTTCGCACCTCGCCGGAGCCGCGCCTCGACCCCGGCCAGCGTCAGGTGGCCCGCGTCGTCCGCGCCTACGTGGTGGCACTCAATGCCCGGGCCGGCGGGCGCGCCTGCGGGCTGTTCGTCCCCGGCGCCCTGGCTGGGGTCGAGTTCCCGCGCGACCGGGGGACCTGTGCCGCCTCGTTGTCGGCCTCGATCGGATACCGGGACCCGCGTGGGTTCCCCGTCTATGACCGCTCGCGGATCGGCCGCATTCCCTCGGTGGCCATCGACGGCTCGGACGCCCGGGTGGTCGCCACCACCGTCACCCACTTCACCGGCCACCGCGAGCCGTCGGTCGAGGACGACCTGATCTACCTGCGGAACGAGCACGGCGGGTGGCTGATCGTGAAGCCGAGCGCGACCCTCTATCGCGCGATCGGGGTAGGAGACATCCCCCCGCAGGTGCTGGCGCCGCCGTAGGTACCGTCCCGGGGCTAGCGCCTGACCGAGATGATCCTCGGCCCGCCACGCCCGAGCAAGGTGGCGAAGCCACGTTTGGCGGTCAGCGAAGTGGACCAGAGCTGGCGAGATGCGCCGCGTGAGTAGATCCTCCGGCCGGGGCCCTTGCGGCGGATCCGCTTCAGCATCAGGCTCTGACGGAGCTTAGGCGCCCTGGTCACCTGCGGGCCCTGCCGAGCGCGTTTGGCCCGAACGTAAAGCAGGCGCTTTCCGCGCACGGATGGATTCGAGAGCGCCGCGGTGCGGGAGCGAACCACGGTGCCGCCCTTGCCGGACTTGAGGTTGCGCCGCTTGATCGAGCTCCCGCGCCGCTTCGAGACCGCGTAGAAGACGCGCCCGCCGTCGACGCTCGGATGGCCGATTTGAGCCGGGCTCCGAACGGTGGCGATCCGCCTTCGCTGGCCGGGATTCGCGGGATGCTTGAGGCGCCGGGCCTTCAGCACGTAGCGCCCCTCCCTGAGGGTCAGGTAGGCCAGCCACCCCCTGGAGAGCGCCACCGCCTCAGCGCCCGGGGCGCCGACGACGCCGAGCTGGCGCCGGGTGGAGCGATTCAGGATCCTGATCTCATTCCCGCCGGAGATCACCGCTGCATAGGGCCCGCCGATCGCCGGGTCTTGGCCGGGAAGGACAGTGGTTTGGCCGCGATCCCGCAGCACTCCGCTCCGATCCGCGCGTTGGTAGGCAAGCGCCCTGCCCACGGCGGAAGGGTCAGCCCCGCTGCGCACCTCGGTTCGGGCCGCGGTGGCCATGGTCGTGGTCAGCGCCAGCGCCACGAGGCCCAGGGTGACGGCGTCACCGAGCCGGAAGATCCGGTACAGGGCGGGCTTCTCCGCCATCAGCTCGATGCACCTGACCCCAATCCGACGATCGACAACCGGGGCGACGAGGACGACCGGGAGCGCCCGCCCCACCCCAAAGGCTGCGCCGATCACGAGGCCCGCGGCCGGATCGCCGAGCGCCAGGCTGATGCCCGCGAGCGCCCAGACGCCGAAGCTGAGCACGAAGGTTGTGAATCCGAGGCCGAGCAGGATTCCGTAGAGCGCCGCCGCCAAGGGCATGGGCATCGTCCACCGCCAGCTCTCCGGAAGCTGGCGGCGGATCTGCGGCACGATCCGCGTGCCGCGTGCCTCCGCCACCGCGGCGGCGATCGCGATTGCCGCGGCGACCAGGTAGGCGGCTTGCCCTCCAACACCGTGGACGAGCTCGCCCAGGGTGGACAGCAGCCCGAAGGTGGCGATGCCTCCCACCACCGCGCCTGGCGCGAAGGCGATGCAGGACGCGATCGTGGTTCGGCGCCTGGCGCCGTCCCCGGAGAGCCCGATCGTCTCCACCATCGAGAACCCGCAAGGCGACCAGGCGCCGGTGAGGCCGATCAAGAGCGCGGCGCATGCGAGGCTCGCGGTCAGCACGGGACGTTGGTCTGGTAGTAGGTGACGCAGAAGACCTTGCGACCGCCGTAGCAGTAGCCGTGAAGCGCCGCGTCGCCGTTGATCCGCCGGTCGTGGTGAGAGCAGCAGTCCCACAGCTTGCGGACCCTGCCTCCGCAACAGCGGTACCAGGCGCCCTGGAGGTGCGCCTCGATGCCGTGGATCTCGGCGGTTTGATCGCAGACCTTGGTGCGCGGCGCCGGCGGCAGCGGCAGCCCATCCGGGTCGCGCCGCAGGTCGCCCCCCTCGTGGATCGGCTGGCCCTTGTCGTTCACGAGCCGTCCGATGTTGTCGACCGGCCGTCCGTCGCTCGGCCGGATCGGATAGCCGCGGGCGTCGAGCCGGGGAAGCCCGAGAGGGTGAGTGCAGGAGCCCGTCGTGTAGATGTGGCCGCAGAAGTGGAAGGCGTCGGCATCTCCCGGCTTCACCGCCTTCGCGACCACGCCCCCCGCCGTTGCCGCCAAGAGGCCGGCGCTGATTCGCGCCAGAAAGCCCCGGCGCGAGCTCTCCCCGGCCAGGGAGTCGAGCGCCTCTCCGATCCGGTCCCGCTCGGCCACGTCAGCCCCCCGCCGTCACGCCGGCCCGGCGACGGGCGGCGGTCGCCAGCACGCTCTCGAGCTGGGCCAGGTTGTTGAACGTGCCCTTGGCCAGGACCTCGCCGTCCGGGCCGAGCGCAAGCGCGAACGGGCTGCCCGGGATCCCCAATTCCTTCCAGACCTCGGCCTCGGCGACCTCATCGAACATCAGCACCGCGACGGCGGGGTCGCCGGCCAGGGTGGCTATTCCCGGCTCCAGCCCGCGGCAGACGTGGCAGCCCTCCGAGGTGAACACGGCCAACGCCAGCTCGCTTTCGGCGCCGCGCTCGAAGCGGTCGATCAAGTCGACGCGGGCGCCGAGCTCTGGCCCCTCCTCGGGGATCTCCAGCGCGGCCGCCGGGCCCAGGCGCAACCTCAGCATCCCGACCTCGCGCGCCAGCGCCAGGACGGCGACCGCCAGGCAGAGGCTCAGGAGCAGCGCGACCGCGAGCCCGAGCCCGAGCCACTCGTCGGTCGACAAACTTCTCTCGGGCAGCAGCGGGAGGGCGGCAAAGCACGCCGCGAGGGCCAGGTTGCGCGCCACCGATCGCCAGCCGACCGTCGACCTCGAGCCGAAGCAGGCGCAGGGCGCGCCGGCGCGCCCCCGCATCAGGGCGCCGAGGAGCGCCGCCGCGAACATGGCCATCAGCGCGGCAGCGAGCAGCGCGGCCTGGTCGCTGCCGGCGGCGATCCCGGCGGCCAGGCCGAGCTCGGTCGCCACCAGCACCCCCCATGCAAGCCAGCGGCTGATCTCGCCGTCGATTCCGAACGTGCCCAGGGAGGCGCGGCTGGAGCCGGGACTCGCCAGCTTCAGAACCGCTGACCCCGCCAGCACGAGAGCCAGTACAAAACTGGCGATCAGCCCTACCACGCCGTCAAGCTAGCAGGCAGCCTCTCGGCATTCACTGACCCCGCCGCCGCTATCCGATCTGAACCATCCGCTCGATCGGCACCCGGGCGCGCTCGGCGATCGTGGGCGGAACTCTGACCTCCACCGTCATCTCGCGGAGCGAGTTGCGGAGCTTCGGCAGAGTGATCATCTTCATGTACTTACAGAAGGCCATCCGGTTGGCCTCCACCAGCCGCGCATGAGGCGCTGCCCGCTGAAGCGGATAGAGCATCCCGGTTTCGGTGGCGACGATGAACTCGCCCTCCGGGTGCTCGGTGACGTGGCGAAGCATTCCCGAGGTGGAGAGCATGTGGACGCCCTCGGGGTCCACGTCGCCCGAGGCGACGAACTCCATCGCCTGCGTCGAGCAGCCGCACTCGGGGTGGATCAGGAACTCGGCCCCGGGATGCTCCGCACGGGTGCGGTCGATGTCCGCCGGGCGGATCCCGGCGTGAACGTGGCACTCGCCGTCCCAGACATGGAACCGCACATAGCGCTCCGGGTCATCGGTGAGCCCCGTCTCGCGGGCGACGAACGAGCCCAGCCACATGTCGGGGCCGAAGAGGATCTCCGTATCGGCCCCATGCTCGCGCCAGATGTGCTCGACCACCTGGACGGCGTTCGAAGAGGTGCAGCAGTAGTCGGTCTCCGCCTTCACCTCGGCCGACGTGTTGACGTACATCACCACCACCGCCCCCGGATGCTCCGCCTTCCACTCGCGAAGCTGGGCGGCGGTGATCGACTCCGAAAGCGAGCAGCCCGCGTCGGGGTCGGGGATCAGCACGGTCTTCTCCGGAGACAGGATCGAGGCCGTCTCGGCCATGAAGTGGACGCCGCAGAAGGCGATCACGTCGGCGCCGGTGGCGGCCGCCTGGCGCGAGAGCCCGAGCGAGTCGCCCATGTGGTCGGCCACGTCCTGGACCTCGGGCAACTGGTAGTTGTGGGCGAGGATGACCGCGTTTCGCTCCGCGGCCAGCGCCCTGACCTCGTCCGAGAGCCGTTCGACCTCGGCCGGCGACAGCTCGGCGCGGGGGCTCGGCTGGACTACCTGGAGATCCTCCATCGCGGTGCTCCAAACGCCCCGGTGACCCGGAGCTTGATCCTATGTTCGCCGGCCCGGCTGACTCGGCGGCCAGCCTCGAACGTGGCGAATGAACTGATCAGAAGTCTAGCTGGCGGCCGTCCCTAGGCTTTGACAGATGCCCGAGCTTCCGGAGGTCGAGATCACGGCGCGCCGGCTGAGCGCTTCGCTGGCGGGGACGGAGGTGGATTCGGCGCTGGCGCCTGGGATGGTGGCGCTGAAGAGCGTCGATCCGCCGCTGAGCGTCCTCGCAGGCAGGCGGGTCGCGGTCGTCCGCCGGATCGGGAAGATGCCCGTGGTCGACTTCGAGCCCGAGCCCGTCCGAGGTGCTGACGACGGCGCCGGTTCCGCCGAGCCGCTTTCCCTGCTCGTCCACCTGATGTCGGCCGGCCGCCTGCAGTTGTTCGAGAAGCGTGCCTCGCTTCGGGATCGCACCGCCCGGGTATTGATCCGGCTCACCGACGGACGCGAGCTTCGCCTGCGCGAGTTCGGCACCAAGCAGCGCGCCTGGGCGAAGCTCTTGCGGGCGGGCGAGCTCCAGAGCGACGAGATGGTCGCCACGCTCGGGCCCGAGGCCTGGCCGGCGCCGCCGCTGGAGGAGCTCGCGCGGCGGATAGGCGAATCGCGGCACCTGCACCCGATGCTCCGCGACCAGCGGGTGATCGCCGGCATCGGCCGCTCCTGGGTGGACGAGATCCTCTGGGAGGCGGGCCTGTCCCCCTTCAAGCAGGGAGCCGAGCTCGACGGCGAGGAGGTGGAGCGCCTGCACGCCGCCCTCCACGTGCTCGGCGACGCGATCGACCGCTACGAGCAGGTGATCCCGGAGCAGGTGCCCGACAAGCTGCCGATGCCGCTCCAGGTCCACCGGCGCCAGGGCGATCCCTGCCCCCGCTGCGGCGCCACCCTGGCCGCGGTCCATTTCGCCGAGCACGTCACCACCTACTGCCCCGAGGAGCAGACCGGCGGCCGGGTGCTCAAGGACAGGCGCCTGTCGCGGCTGCTCAAGTAACCAGGCGCGCCGACGCCTCAGCGCCTGAGCACCTGACGCGTCAGCGCCCGGCCCACCGTCAGCGGGTGGTTGGCCACCGTTGCCAGCCTGCCCCTGAGCGTGAGTGGGTCGTGGGCGATGCCGAGCTGGCGCAGGACCGTGTTGGAGTCGAAGTAGACGCGCTCGCAGACCAGCCGGTCCTCCTCGAACACGAACAGGGCACAGAAACGCATCTCGAACTTTCGGCCGGTCGGGGGAAGACCGCGGAAGGGGCCATCGTGGGTCCCGTACAGGTTGGCCTCGACGATCACCGCCTCGTCGGCGTGATGGAGGGCGATCAGCTCGTTGCGCTGGTCGGGAAAGGCGGTGCGCGTCTCCTCGAAGTAGCGCGCCACCTCGTCCGGCCCGTCGTAGACGTCGCCGGTGCCGATCAGCTCGTAGCGCGGATGGTCGAAGGTCGCCAGCGTGGCGTCGAACTCGTGCCGGTTCTCGGTCTCCATGTGCTCGATCACGAGCTGCTCGCGCCGGCGGCGAAGCTCCGGGGTGGCGGCCATCGGCTGACTCTATCCGTCAACGGCTGAGCAGCACGGCCGAGCGCTCGCTGAGCACTTGCCGGCCGGCCAGGTCCCGAAGCCGAATGGGCTGGGGCCGCAGCGCGCGGTAGCGCCAGACGACGAAGAACGGGGCTCGCCGCTCCTGGTCGACGAGCTTGAACGATCCCGGTGGCCGCTTGACCCGGTAGTTCGTGCTCAGGACGTCGATCTCGCGCGCTCGAACGCTGCGTACGGCGGGCGACTTCGCCACCCCCAGGTAGTAGGCGAGCGGATCGTCGCCGTTGCGCTGGACCACGAACACCCGAGGCCCGCCCGCCGGGGCGAGCGCTTCCGCGGCGCCCCGCCAATCGGGCCGCTGCATCTGCGCGCTGACGTCCACCGCGACGAGCACGCCGGCGAACAGCGCGCAGGTCGCCGCGCCGCCCGCCAGGCCGGCCTTGCCCGCTCCCCGGCACCCGAACCCGATGGCGAGCACGATCAGCAGCGGGACCAGGATGCCGATCAGGTTTCGCGGATTGAAGAAGTCGAGCCCCAGCACGGCCAGGAGCAGCGGGAGCGCCAGCGCTCCCCCGCTCGCCATCCCGGCGGCGATCGCGCCGCCCAGCTCCTCGCGGGATCCCCGAGTCGTGATCAGGACGATCGCCGCTGAGAGCAGGAGCGCCCCTCCCACGGCGGCCACGAGCTGGACCGCGTCGATCGTTCCGTTGCCGGCGAACGGGGCAGGCTCCTCGCTCGCCACAAGGTCGAGCGCCGTTTCGCCGACGCGCGAGGCCAGCGCAGTCTCGGTGAAGACGTTGCGCCGGTCGCCGCCCTCCTGGCTGACCGCAAGCGGTATGAGCGCCAGGCCGACCGCCGCGATCGCCGCCGTGGCGAGAACGGCACGCCGGCGAGACTGGTCGCGGAGCAAGAGCCAGAGCGCCTGGGGAACGATGAGGAAGACGGCGAAGTAGTGCGAGCACAGCGCGAGAGCCGAGGCCAAGGCCCACAAGGCCAGCGAGGACGGCGAGGGACGCTCGAGGGAGCGCGCGAAGTAGACCAGGGCCCCGGCTGCGAACAGAACCATCAACGCGTACGAGCGCGCCTGCTGCGAGTACCAGATCAGGTAGGGGTTGAGGGCGACGAAGGCGGCCGCGAGAAGCGCCACTCGACGCGAGGAGCCCAGCGTGGCCGCCGCCGCATATGCGAGCGGCACCGTGAGGGTGCCGAAGAGGGCCGAGAGCGAGCGGACGCCGACCTCGCCGGTGCCGAAGATCTTCGACCAGCCCCAGACCAGGAGGTAATAGAGCGGCGGGCTCCGCTCCCCGCCTTCGACGACGGAGAGCGTGTCGAAGAGGCTCGGGTGGATCACCCGGGCCGCGGTGACCGCTTCGTCGTGATCGAAGCTCTGGAGGTCGAGCGTCAGGAAGCGCGCGGCCGCCGCAACCGCCGTAATCCCGAGCAGGGCATACGACACACGGCTCATGGGCGGGACACGATAGAGCGGGCTTCGCCGGAGGCGTGCCTATCCTGGCCCGCGTGTCACCCGACGCGGTTCCAGCCGAGACGGCTCGCGAGCTCAAGGCGCGGATCGAGGCCGAGCGCCGGGGCGCGCCGTTCCTGGTCTACCGCGACGCCGGGGGCCGGCAGCTGATCCGCGAGCTCGACGGGGGCAACGACCGGCGCACGGTCGGAAGGAGCGAGGCGGCTGACGTCAGCCTCGAGTTCGATCCCGAGGTCTCCCGCGTCCACGCGGAGCTCGAGCGACATGGCGACGACTGGACGGTTGCCGACGACGGCCTGTCCCGAAACGGGTCGTTCGTGAACGGCGAGCGGGTGGTCGGGCGGCGACGGCTGCGCGACGGCGACGCGCTGCGCTTCGGCGACGCGCTGGTCCTGTTCCGCTCCCCCGCCCAGGCAGGCGACGAGGAGACCGTCGCGGCGACGGGCCGCCCGGACGTCAGCCGAGTCACCGACACTCAGCGACGCGTGCTGATCGCGCTCTGCCGGCCGTTTCGCGAGGGCAGCGAGTTCGCCAGCCCTGCCACCAACCAGCAGGTAGCCGACGAGGTCTTCCTCAGCGTCGACGCCGTGAAGGCGAACCTGCGCGCCCTGTTCGAGACCTTCGAGGTCGGCGACCTGCCCCAGAACCAGAAGCGCATCCGCCTCGCGGAGCTGGCATTGCGCAGCGGCGTGATCTCGCCGCGGGACCTGGAGGCCTGAAGGCCGGAGCGAGGCGGCCGTCAGGGCTTGATCTTGGTCACCGTCGAGTCGTCGAAGTTCGCGGTCCACACGGCTCCCTTGCCGACCGCGATGTCGGCGGGGTTGTTGCCGACCTTTATGGGGAGCCCCGCGGGAGCGGCGGCCTCGGGATCGATGCGCGTCACGGTGCCATCCGCGCCGTTGGCCACCCAGACGTAGCCGAAGCCGGTCGTGACTCCGCGCGGGTGCGAGCCGACGCTGATCGGGTCGCCCTCGATGCTCAGGGTGTCGGGGTCGATCCGGGTCAGCGTTGCGTTGAGGTTGTCGATGACCCAGACCGATCCGTAGCCGACGGCCAGGTCGTTCGGCCGCTGGCCCACAAGGATCGGACGTTCGATCACCTTGGCCCCCTGAGGATCGATCTTCGACACCGACTTGCCGTCGATGCTGGCCACCCACACCCAGCCCTCCCCGATCGCAACCGACCGGGGGGCGGCGCCCACCGGAACGTTCCTGTCAACCCAGTTGCTCCGTGGATCCACCCGCGACACGGAGTCGTCACCCCCGTTCGTGACCCACACCCACCGGTCGTCCACCGCGACGTCAGTCGGCAGGTGGCCAACGGGAATCGGGATCGGAGTCGGGCGCTTGCGGGGGTCCAGCCGAAGCAGCCTGTCGGCGCTTTGATCCGCGACCCAGATCGAGCCGAAGCCGACGGCGACGGCGACCGGCTGTCCCCCGACCCGGATTGGCTTGCCGGCGCGGTTCCTGGCGGGGTCGATCGCATCGACGGCGCGGGCACGCGTGCTCGCCACCCAGACGGTCGTGCCGCCGACCGTGATCCCGCTGGGGCCGTCTGCAACCTCGATCGTCGCCTCCCGCGTCGGCTGTGGGCCGGCCGCCGGCTGCCCATCCGACCCATCCCCGCCCCAGAGCACCAGGGCCCCGGCCACCGCTGCCGCAGCGAGCACCGTCAGCGCTCCGATCGCGAGCGGCCGGCGGCGGGTCGATCGCCGCAGCCGTACCGTCTCCGCGTCGTCGGCGACGGGGGGCCGGGTGGGTGGCGCCACCGGCGGGCCGGGCGGGGCCAGGGCCGGTGCGGGCTCCCCGAGCGCGGTCGCGGCCGCCGCGGCCAGCTCTCCGGCTGATCCGTAGCGCTCTTCGGGGCGCTTCGCCATCGCCTTCGCGACCACGTCGTCGATCGCCGCCGGCAGGCCGGGCACGACCTCCGAGGGCCGGGGCCGAGGAGCGTTCGCGTGCGCGAACAGCTTCGCGAGCTCGGTGTCGCGCGGGAAGGGCGGCTGGCCGGTGAGCAGGAAATGGAGAACGCCGCCGAGCGCGTAGACGTCGGTGCAACGGTCGACCGGCTCGCCCTCGATCTGCTCGGGCGCCACGTAGTCGACGCTGCCGAAGAACTCCCCGGTCGTCGTCAGGCTCTCCTCGCCTCCGGCGAGCCGGCTGATCCCGAAGTCGGTCAGGAAGACGCGCTCGGCGTCGCCATCCCGCTCGACCAGGACGTTGGCGGGTTTGACGTCTCGATGTATGAGCCCCCTGGCGTGCGCCGCGTCGAGGCCGGCCGCGATGCCGGCCAACACCCGGACGGCGGGGGCGGAATCGAGCGGCCCTGACGCCTGCACCAGGCCGCGCAGGTCGACGCCGTCGACGAGCCGCATCGTCAAGTAGAGCTGGCCGCTCTCCTCGCCGGCGTGGTGGACGGTGATCACGTTCGGGTGCTCGACCTGGGCCGCGAGCCTGGACTCGCGCTTGAAGCGCTCGCGAAAGCGCTGGTCGGCCGACAGCCTGGGCGCCACCACCTTCAGGGCGCGCTCGCGGTCGAGCGACAAATGCCGGGCCCGATAGACCACGCCCATCCCTCCATGGCCGATCACCCCCACGATCCGGTGGCCGGCGAAGGTCGTGCCGGGCGCGAGGGCGTCGTGGCCCTCCGCCCCGGACCCGGACCCCGCCGCATCCGTCATCGGGGCGGAAGCCCCGCCGCGGCCAGGGCCTTGTTCCGATCGCTGAACACCATCATCGACTCCGCCCTGCCGTCTCGCATCACCCACATGTGCGCGCCGGTCACGTCCACCTCGGCACCGCTGCCTTTTCCGCGGCCGTGATACCGAGCCAGAATGACGACCCGGTTTTCGATTGTCACGAACTCCTCGGCCATGACCCGCCAGTCCTCCCAGGGGCTCAGCCAGCGCCGCAGGCGATCCCGTGCTTCCTCGGGATCGCTGTACGTTCCGTGGATCTCGGGGAACTCGTCGGACCAGCCCCAGGACATTCGCGACCCGTAGACCTCGGGCCACGCACCCGTCCAGTCGCCGCGGCCCCACGCCTCGTACACCGGCCGCAGGGCCTCGATGTTGCGGTGACTCTCGTTCTGCTCGCTCGAGGTCGTCGTTTGGTCCGCCGGCTCGAGCACCATGCTCAGGTCCAGCGCCGGGGCGGAGTGGGTCAGGGCGCCAACCGAGATGAAGTCGACCCCGGTGGCGGCCACTTCGGCGACGTTGTCGAGGCCGATCCCGCCGGAGGCCTCGAGCTTCGCCGCCGAGCCACCGGCCCCTTTGGCCGCGTCTCGAACCGCCACCGCCGCCCGCAGCTCATTTGCAGTCATGTTGTCCAGCAGGAGCCGGTCGGCCCCGGTGTCGAGGGCCGACTCGACCTCCCCGGCGTTTCGGCACTCGACCTCGATCTCGCGGTCCGGCTCGGCCGCGCGGGCGCGGCGCACCGCCTCGGCGAGCCCGCCGGAAAGCGCGATGTGGTTCTCCTTGATCAGGATCGCGTCGTACAGACCCAGGCGGTGGTTGAGCCCGCCGCCGGCCGCGACCGCGGCCTTCTCGAGCGACCTCAGGCCGGGGGTGGTCTTGCGCGTGTCGAGGATCGTCGCCCCAGTCCCGCGAACGGCATCCACGAAGCGCGCCGTCAGCGTCGCCACTCCGGACAGGTGGCAGAGCAGGTTGAGCGCCGTGCGCTCGGCGGCCAGCAGCGCCCGGGCCGGGCCGCCGGCCAGGGCGACATCGGCGGGGACCGAGTCGCGCCAATGTCCCTCAGCCTGAAGCCCCTCGAAGCTCCCGGCTCCCGCCTGGAAAAAGGCCTCCGCGGCGACCTCGAGCCCGAACACGACCCCGGGCTGCTTCTGCATGACCCGCGCCGTCGCGGTCGCATCCGGGGGCACCACCGCCTTGGAAGTGACATCGCCGGCCCCCAGGTCCTCTGCCAGGGCGCGGGCGACGACATCGCGCACCTCCTCGCGAACTGCCATCCGCGCTACTCGGCCGCGAACACGGCCATCGTCGCCGTGAAGCCGTGGAGGAAGTTGCGGCCCCCGACCGGGCCGATCTCGCCCGCGCAGAAGAACCCGCCGGCCGGGACGCCCAGGGCGTCCTCGAGCGCCCTCGCGTCGTGATCGGGGATCTCGAACATGTGCGAGCCGCGACCGTTGCAGGTGAACAGGAGAGCACCCGCCGCCTGGGCAGAGCCGAGCGCCTCGGCTTGGGTGCCGAGCGCCGCGCGCAGGTCCTCGTCGGCCGAGGCGCCGTCGCGGATGTGCATGCGGACACTCTGCCCGACGCGGATCCGCTCCCCGAGCGCGATCGTGCCCGCCTCACTATCGGCGGCGATGATCGGGCGCACCAGGAAGTCCCCGCGCTCATACTCGGGCTTGTTCTCGTCGATCACGATGCCGAGCATCAGGCCCGAGGCGGCGAGCTGCTGCTCGCGCGCGTCGAGGCCGCCGAGCGCCTCGCGTAGCCGCTCGATCGCCGGCCTCGATGCCAGCTCCTCGATCACGTTGTCGTGCGCGGCGGTGATCGTCATCTCCGGACCGACCGGTGCCGCGCCCTGGGAAACGCACGGCAGAATCGACACGCCCGACAGCGAGCAGGCCACGGCTCCGCCGCCCAGGACGTCGCCGTTCCGAAACAGCGAGGCTGAGCCGACCGCCGAGGCGCTCGCAAGCCCACCGAGCACCGGCATGCTCGGCCGCAGCTCGCTCAGCCGGTCGAGCAGCGCCTCGGTCGCGAAGCTGTAGGGATCGGCGAGCAGGATCATCGCCTGCCCAAGCTCATCCATCTCAGGAACACCGAGGACCTCGAACCCGTCGCCGCTCTGCTCCACCTCGAAGTGATGCGTGGAGATCTCCGCCTCCGGCATCGACGCCGCCCAGACGGCGGCCGCAGGTCCCTCCTCGATCTCACGACCGGCAGCGACCACGCCGCCGGCCCCGCAGCCGATCAGGTGACGCGGCTCGAGCTGCTCGTGGACGGTGGACAGGATCCACTTGCCATGTCCCAGGTGCGGGGCGCCCGCGAACAGCAGGCAGAGGTCACAGGGAGCGCCCAGCTTCCGGGCCGCATCCCGGGACGCCTCCGAGAACGCCTCGACGGCATCGAAGCTCTCGGAGAGTCCCACGGCGATCTTCACGGCCACGCCTGAAACGTAGCGCGACCCGCCTCACCGATGGTCGACTTGCGCTGGATAGACGAACGCAACTCGGCCATCGACGCGAAGCCCGGCGCCCGACGCGGCGTTAGTCGCCCGGACCTGAGTCGGCGCTCCGCAGCAGGTACTCGCGCACGAACCCGTCGAGGTCGCCGTCCAGGACGCGCTGCGCGTCGCCGACCTCGTGGCCGGTGCGGTGGTCCTTGACCCGCTGGGAGGGATGCAGGACGTAGCTTCGGATCTGCGACCCCCAGCCCACGTCCTTCTGCTCGCCTCGCTCGGCCGCCAGCTCCTCGGCCCTCTTTCGCTCCTCCAGCTCGAGCAGCCGGGCGCGAAGCAGGCGCATGGCGGTCGCCTTGTTCTGCGCCTGGGAGCGCTCGTTTTGGCACTGGACCACGATCCCGGTCGGCGTGTGGGTGATCCGCACCGCAGAGTCGGTCTTGTTGACGTGCTGCCCGCCGGCGCCCGAGGCGCGGTAAGTGTCGACGCGCAGATCCTCCTCGTCGAGGTCCACCTCGACCGCATCGTCGACAAGCGGCCCCACGTCCACCTCGGCGAAGCTCGTGTGGCGGCGATGGGCGGCGTCGAACGGCGACAGGCGCACGAGGCGATGGACACCGCGCTCGGCAGCGAACAGGCCGTAGGCGTTCTCGCCGCGCGCGATGAAGGTGGACGACTTGAGGCCGGCCTCGTCGCCGGGAGAGGCCTCTTTCATCTCCACCTGAAGGCCGCGCCTCTCCGCCCAGCGCAGGTACATGCGCAGGAGCATCTCGGCCCAGTCCTGGGAGTCGGTGCCGCCGGCCCCGGAGCGCACGGTGACCACGGCGTCGCCCGCGTCGTAGCGGCCGTTGAACAAACGCGCCTCCTCGAGCGCCTCCAAGCGCTGCTCGAGCGACTGAAGCTGGGAGTCGAGCTCGCCGGCAAGGTCGGCGTCGTCCGCCGCCAGCTCGGCCAGCTCCTCGAGGTCGGAGAGGTCGGACTCAAGGGAACGGAACGTCTGGAGCCTCCGCTGAGCCGCAGCGTGAGCAGCCGACGTCCGGGCTGCCTGCTCGGAATCGTCCCAGAAGCCCGGCCGCTGCATCTCGGCCTCGAGCTGCTCTATCTCGGACTCTAGCCTGGCGGGGTCAAAGGTAGTCCCGGAGCAGCGTCAGACCCTCGCGGACCTCCGCCAGCCGCGCGGACAGGCTCTCTCGGGAAACGGCTTCGGCCATCAACTAGAGCTTAGTGAGGGATGCCAGCGCCGCCTCCCTCTCCTCCTCGACTTCATCCCGCACGGCGCAGCCCTTGAGGTGGTCGTTGACCAGCCCACACGCCTGCATCAGCGCGTAGGCGGTAGTCGGTCCGACGAAGCGAAAGCCGCGCCGCTTGAGCTCGCGGGCCATGCCCGCCGACTCGGCGGTCTTCGACGAGAGGTCCGAGCGGGAGCGCGGCGTCGCCTCCTGTTGGCGACGAAAGGACCAGATCAGCTCCCTCAGCGACCCGCCCGCCGCGCGCAGCCTGAGTGTCGCGCGGGCGTTCTCGATCGTGGCCTCGACCTTGGCACGGTTGCGGACGATCCCCTCGTCGGCCAGCAGTCGCTTCAGGTCGGCCTCGCCGAAGGCTGCGACCCTGCTGATTTCAAAGGCGGCGAAAGCTGCCCGGAACGACTCGCGCTTGCGAAGGATCGTCAGCCACGAGAGACCGGACTGGAACGCCTCCAGGCAGAGGCGCTCATAGAGGGCTCGATCTTCGAGCACGGGGCGGCCCCACTCGCCGTCGTGGTAGCCGACGTACTCCGGTGGGCCGGTTGCCCACCAGCAACGCGGGCGTCCGTCGGCCCCTGGCCTCAGCGAGGGCTCGGCGGCCATCGTTCAGCGACCGTCTTCGGCGGCGTCCAGCCCGGCCGCGCGGCGGGCCTCGGCGCGGTCGGCGAAGGGTCGCCA